>NZ_JBEYID010000001.1:321483-723136 GCF_040635605.1 Streptosporangium sp. NPDC006930
CCCCGGTCGGGGCCGGGGGCGCCACCCCCCCCACTTCCCCGCATTTCCGCCGCACCGGCTCCTTCATGCGAGGGCTCGGCCGGAGTGGTTCACTTCGCCAGTTCGGCGAGGGCCGCGCCGAGCTGGTCGACCGCCCAGAGGAGGTCCTCCTCGGAGACGACGATCGGCGGGGCGAGACGGATGGTCGAGCCGTGGGTGTCCTTGGCCAGCACACCGTGGGCCATGAGCGCCTTGGAGACCTCACGCCCGCTCGCCAGCGACGGGTCGATGTCGACCCCCGCCCACAGGCCGCGCCCGCGCACGGTGACCACACCGTGGCCGATCAGCCCGCGCAGCCTCTCGTGCATGACCTCGCCGAGTTCCCTGGCCCGCGCCTGGTACTCGCCGGTGCCGAGCATCTCGACGACCGCGTTCGCGACCGCGCAGGCGAGCGGGTTGCCGCCGAAGGTGGAACCGTGCTGTCCCGGCCTGATCACACCGAGCACGTCCTCGTTCGCGGTGATCGCCGAGACCGGGACGACGCCGCCGCCCAGGGCCTTGCCCAGCACGTAGATGTCGGGGACGACGCCCTCGTGGTCACAGGCGAAGGTCTCGCCGGTACGGCCGAGACCCGACTGGATCTCGTCGGCGATCATCAGGATGTTCTCCGCGGTGCACAGCTCGCGGACCTGGGTGAGGTAGCCGTCCGGCGGTACCAGCACCCCGGCCTCGCCCTGGATGGGCTCAAGCAGCACCGCGACCGTGTTGGCGTCGACGGCCTCGTGGATGGCCTCGACGGAGCCGTATTTCACGATCCTGAAGCCGGGGGTGTACGGGCCGAAGCCGCCCCGGGCGTCGGGGTCGGTGGAGAAACCGACGATCGTGGTGGTCCGGCCGTGGAAGTTGTCCTCCATCACGATGATGTTCGCCTGCTCGGCGGCCACGCCCTTGACCTCGTAGCCCCACTTGCGGGCTACCTTGATCGCGGTCTCCACGGCCTCGGCGCCGGTGTTCATCGGCAGGACCATGTCCTTGCCGGTGAGGTCGCCCAGCCCGGCGGCGAAGGAGGCGAACTGGTCGTGGAAGAAGGCGCGGCTGGTCAGGGTGAGCCGTGACAGCTGCTCCTGCGCCGCTGCGATGATCTTCGGGTTGCCGTGTCCGAAGTTCAGGGAGGAGTAGCCGGACAGGCAGTCGAGGAACCGCCTGCCCTCCACGTCGACGACCCAGGCGCCCCGCGCCTCGTGGATCACGATGGGCAGGGGGTGGTAGTTGTGCGCGCTGCGGCGCTCGCTCAGCTCGATGAAGTCGTCGGTGCCGGTCATCCGATGATCCGCCCCTCCCCGATATGCCCGGTCCACCCGGTACGTCTGGTCTGTGGTTGTCATGCCCCGCGCTCTCCCCGGATCTCCAACGTGCAGCACTTGGGGCCGCCACCCGCCTTGCGGAGCTCCGACAGGTCCACCGCGATGACCTCGAAACCCCGACGCTTGAGTTCGAGCTGCAGGTCGGAGGCCTCGGTGTTGATCACCACGTTGACGCCGTCGCTGACGGCGTTGAGGCCCAGCACGGCCGCGTCGTCCTCGTTCGCGATGACGGCCTCGGGGAAGAGGGTGCGGAGCACTTCCTGGCTTCCGGGAGAGAAAGCCTCCGGGAAGTATGCCACGTTATGTCCGTTAAGTGGGAAGAGTGCGGTGTCCAGATGGTAGAACCGGGGGTCCACCAGCTGCAACGTCACCACCGGGCGGCCGAGGAACTCCTGGGCCTCCTTGTGCGCGGTGATGTCGGTACGGAACCCGGTCCCGGCCAGCACCAGGTGGTCGAGCGTGAGGAAGTCCCCCTCGCCCTCGTTGGTGAAGGCCGCCTCGCGGACCCGCTCGTAGCCGTTGTCGACGAACCAGCGCAGGTACGCGGGCCCCTCGGCCGCGCGCTGCGGGTGGGTGAACCGCGCGCCGTACACACGGCCGTCCACGACCAGCGCGCCGTTGGCGGCGAAGACCATGTCCGGCAAACCCTCCACCGGGTCGATGAGGCTGACGCGGTGCCCGAGCTCCTCGTAGGCGCTCTTGAGCGCCTCCCACTGCCGGATCGCCACCTCGCGGTCGGCCCCGGCCTCGGGGTGCATCCACGGGTTGATCGCGTACTCGACCGCGAAGTGGTCGGGCCGACACATGAGGTAGTGCCTGGTCATGGATAACCCCCGCGTGTGAAAGGTCGTGGTGACAGCCGCCCATCACGGTCCCGATGGCGGCGTCATCAGCCTAAGAAGCGCGTTCTCGCAGGCCAAGAGCCTGCTTTTGCGCGCTGGCGCGGGTTTCCCGCGTGGTTCAGGGCAGAAACGTCGATTCGTTGTGCGGGGCGATGAAGGGCTCGCTGCGCGAGGTCACGAGGGGTGCCTCGATCAGCCGGGAGAGCACGATGGAGCTCTTGGTCCGCACCACGAACGGCTCGGAGGCGATCCGCTCGATCACCCTCTCCACATGCCGCACGTCGGTGGCCCTGATGTGCAACAGCGCGTCGGCCTCACCGGTGATGGTGCACGCCGAGACCACCTCGGGATGGCGGCCGATGGCCACCCCGATCTCCGACGGCGAGGTCTTGCCCGCGCAGAACAACTCCACGTAGGCCTCGGTGGTCCAACCGAGCGCCGCGGGCTCCACCCGGGCGGTGAACCCGGTGATGGCGCCGGTCTCGCGCAGCCGGTCCACCCGGCGTTTCACCGCCGACGCCGACAGGCCGACCCGCTGTCCGATCTCCGCGTACGTGGCGCGGGCGTCCTCGACGAGCGCCCCGATGATGTCGCGATCCAGCCTGTCCAGTTCCACGCAGACCTGTATACCGCTTCGGACGGGCGCGGGCTCGCGACGGGCGCCGGTGGCCCGCTCCCCGGAGACACGAACGCCGCCGGACGGATGATCCGTCCGGCGGCGTTCGCCGTTCGTGAAGCCCCGGCCGGCCCTGATCAATCTTGATCAAGTCCGGTCGGACCAGGTCGGAGCCGCTCAGGTCTGGTCGGCCTCGCCGGTGGCCTGCTCCTGGGCCTCCTCGGGGGAGGTCTCCAGGTCGTCGCTCGCCTGCGCGGCGTTCGCCGTCTGCTTGTCCAGGCCGACCCAGCTCGTCACGCTCTCCACCGCGAACAACACGCCGAGGTAGAGCGTGAGCGCGGCCAGCACCCACGTCAGCACGCCCAGCGCGGCGCCGACGCCGACGAGCAGCAACCGGAGCTCCCAGCCGAGCCCGGCCCTGAACACCCAGGGGGCGGGCCAGATGCTCTGCCGCGTCCGGTACACCGTGTCGTAGGTGTGGTAGCCGATCACGTAGATCAGCACGTAGAGCAGCCACTTGGGCGCGTCGACCGCGAGGCCGACGAGAATGATCGTGAGGAACTCGGTCCCCCGGATCAGCGGCGGCGCGAGCCAGTCGAGCTTGCCGAGGTGGTCGCGGGCCGCGGTGGGCAGCACCAGGACGATCATGACCAGTGCCGGGACGAGCAGGATCGGCCCCTCCGCCGGCAGCCCGGTCACCGCCATCGCGATGATCGCCAGCAGCGCGGCGAGCGCGGCGGGCACCGGGGGCAGTCCCGGCCCCACCTTGTCGCGGAGCAGCGTCACCAGCGGGCCGTCGTCGCGGTAGGCGAGCAGCCGCGCGGTCTGCACGCGCAGCCGCTCCTCGTATGGATCCGGAACGGGGGTGGTCTGCGGCTGGGTGATCATGCGAGAGACCTCATCAGGCGTCCGGTGAGCGAGTAGGCGGCGCCGATGCCGCCCCAGATGATCAGGGTGAGGAAGGTGATCCTGGCGTCGAACAGGGCGCTGACGATCGCGATGGCGGCGAAGCGCTCGCCGATGGGGAACACGATCATCTTGCGGGCCCAGTGCACGGCGCGGTATCTGCCGGCCCTGCCCCACATCTTCAGCAGGCTGCGGATCCCGCCGGTCACCGCGTTCTTGCGCTCCTCCAGCGCCTGGCGCAGCCCGGTGTCGGCGCTCACCGTGAGCGGGACCGAGGGCAGCGGCGACGGGGGCTTGCGCCGGTTCGCCGCGCCGTAGGAGAAGTCGAGGAGGTGCCTGATGGACTGTATGCCGAGTGCGATCAGCGCGAGCGTCCAGACGTCGCCCACCCCGGAGACCGCAGCGCCGACCGCCAGGCCCGCGAAGACCACATATTCCTTGAACCGGTCGAACGTGGCGTCCAGCCACGCCCCGAGCACGCCGAACTTACGGGCGTATCGTGCGACCTGGCCGTCCACGCAGTCGAACACGAACGCGAAGTAGATCAGCACGCCGCCCGCGACCATCCCGGCCCGCTCACCGGTGGCGAAGCACAGCGCCGCCGCCACGCCCAGCGCGATGGAGATCAACGTGACCTGGTTGGGGGTGAGCCCCCGCCTCGCCGCCCATCGGGCGATGAACCGGGAGTAGGTGCTGACGAAGTACGTGGTGAAGAAGCCGTCGGCGCCCTTCACCGCGTTGTCCAGCCGTGCCCTGTCCTCGTTGTACGTGGACATCTCGGCCAGCGCCTCCGCGGCCTGCTCGGGAGTGGACACCCGGCGGAAGAACAGGTCCCGGCGGCCGCGGATGCCGACGGAGACGCCCTTGCGCACCAGGCCCAGCACCAGCAGCTGGACCAGGTCGTCCTCGGGCCCCAGCAGGTGGGCCATCTCGGCCAGCTCGCGGGCGGCCTCCGCGAGGACGGGCGCGTGCTTGTGGTGCAGGTGCAGCGGGCCGAGCAGGACCGAGTTGGGCCTGGTCACCCCGTGGAAGGCCGAGCCCACCGAGATGACCCGGGACCTGCGGGCGCGCACCCTGACGGGCAGGCCCTCCAGCGTCCGCTCGCCGATCTCCGGCAGCGCCTCCTCGATCGGGACGTCGGGCACGATGACGTCGCCGTTCTCGTCCTCCTCGCGCGGCTCCTTGACGATCAGCGCGAGGGCTCCGCGCTTCGACTTGGTGATCTGGTAGATCAGCTCGTCGTGGATCAGCGAGTTGGCCGGAAGGAGAAGCAGGTTCTCGGTGGCGTCCTCGACCGCGTCGGCCACGGCGCGCAGGTCACCGGCGAGGTCGGAGGTCTCGACGAGGCTGCCGGGGAAGCCCCGGTGGGCGGCGGCGTCGCCCGAGCGGACGATGGTCACCGGCTCGGAGTCGAGTGAGGCGAGCTGGCCGTGCAGCTTGCCGATCACCGTGGGGCAGCCGGGAAGCGCGGGCAGGGGCAACGCGGCGGGCGTCACCTGGCCGGGAGCGGCATCGGGGCCGGGCGATGAGCCCAGCAGGACCACGCGGGGCATGGCACCCTTTCGTGCGGAGACGGTGTGAGGCGGTGTAACCGGGGGCGGCATTTCGCCAGGGGCCAAAGTTTAGTGAGTTTTAGGTGAACAACACGCACCAGTGATCTATCCGTGTCGTTTGATCATGGTTCCACCTCTGCCAAGTGGACCGTCCCACTACACTGTGCGGGTGAGTCTGTACCGTGACGACGGCATCGTGCTGCGCACCCACAAGCTGGGAGAGGCCGACCGTATCGTCACCGTCCTGACCCGCCGGATGGGCAAGATCCGGGGCGTCGCCAAGGGGGTCCGGCGGACAACATCACGATTTGGCGGACGGCTCGAACCGTTCACCCACGTCGATCTCCAGCTCCACACCGGCCGCACACTCGACATGATCACCCAGGCCGAGACCATCAGGCCCTACGGCGAGTCGCTCGTCTCCGACTACCCGCGCTACACGGCGGGCACCGCGATGCTGGAGACCGCAGACCGCCTGGTCATGGGGGAGAAGGAGCCGGCGCTGCGCCAGTTCCTGCTGCTCGTCGGTGGTCTGCGCACGCTCGGCTCAGGTGATCACGAGGCCAGGCTCGTCCTGGACGCCTACTTCCTGCGCTCCCTCGCGGTGGCCGGTTACGCCCCCGCCCTGGAGGCCTGCGCCCGGTGCAAGGCCGTCTCGGTGCGGGCCTTCGCCATCGTGGCGGGCGGCGTCGTGTGCGGTGCCTGCCGCCCCGCGGGAGCGGCGGTGCCCGAGGGAGAGACGCTCGCCCTGATGGTGGCGCTGCTCAAGGGCGACTGGTCCACCGCGGACGCCTCCGTCGCCCGGCACCGCGCCGAGTGCAGCGGCCTGGTCGCCGCATACCTCCAGTGGCACCTCGAACACGGCATACGCTCTCTTCGACACGTAGAAAGGGAGCACGCCACGTGAACGTCCGCCCACCCGTCCCGCATCCCTCCGGTGCCACCCCGCCCCCGATCCCGCGCGACCTCGTGCCCCGGCACGTGGCGATCGTGATGGACGGCAACGGACGGTGGGCCAAACAGCGCGGCCTGCCCCGCACCGAGGGTCACAAGGCGGGCGAGGCGTCGCTCTTCGACGTGATCGAGGGCGCGATCGAGCTCGGCGTCCCCTACCTGTCGGCCTACGCCTTCTCCACGGAGAACTGGAAGCGCTCCCCCGACGAGGTCCGCTTCCTGATGGGTTTCAACCGCGACGTCATCCGCCGCCGCAGGGACCAGCTCCACGCGATGGGGGTGCGGGTCCGCTGGGCCGGTCGTCCCGGACGGCTGTGGAGGAGCGTCATCCAGGAGTTGCGCGACGCCGAGGAGATGACCAAGGACAACTCCACGCTGACCCTGCAGTTCTGCGTCAACTACGGAGGCCGGGCCGAGATCGTGGACGCCGCCCTGCGTCTCGCGCAGGACATCGCCGACGGGCGGGTCAAGCCGGGCCGGGTGAAGGAGGAGACCTTCGCCCGCTATCTGGACGAGCCGCAGATTCCCGACGTCGATCTGTTCGTACGGTCCTCGGGGGAGCAGCGCATCTCCAACTTCCTGATCTGGCAGACGGCGTACGCCGAGATGGTCTTCCTCAACCGCCTCTGGCCCGACTTCGACCGCCGCGATCTGTGGGAGGCCTGCGAGACGTACGCCAAGCGCGACAGGAGATACGGGGGAGCGGTGCCGAACGTGGTCGCGCCCGCACGGGACGCCTAGGGCGGCGCCGCAGGACGAGGCGGCACCGGCCGGACCGGCTCAGGGGCTGCCCGGCCGGGCCCCGGACCTCGCGGGGCCGGCACCCCGGCCGTCAGGCCCGGCGTCGTGCGCGGTAGGCGGCGACGTGCATCCGGTTTCCGCAGGTGCGGCTGTCGCAGTAGACCCGCGAGCGGTTGCGTGACTCGTCCACGAAGACGTGGTCGCAGTCGGGGGCCGAGCAGGTGCGCAGGCGCTCCCACTCGTCCTCGACGAGCAGGTGGGCGAGTGCGACGCCGATGTCGGCCGCGAGGTGGTCGTGGAGCGAGGCGTCCGGCGCGAAGTAGTGGACGTGCAGAGGGTGGCCGTCGTGCTCGGTCAGGCGCGGGGTGATGCGGGTCCCGCTCAGCAGGGTGTTCAGCCGGATGACCGCGGTGGGCTGGTCGGGGGCGGTGAAGACCTTGTGGAAGGACTCGCGCAGCGCGCGCACCTGGGCCAGGTCGGCGGTGTTCAGCTCGCCGATCCCGCTGACCTCCCAGCGTGCCACGAAGTCACCGAGTTTCCGCAGGTCGGTCAGGGTGTCTTCGCCTCCGGTGGAGGGGGAGGTGTTGACCAGGTCGACCGCGGTGGCGAGTGAGTGCACCATGTCATGTCCGAATGGCATGTTGACTCCCGTATAAGCGATTGCAGCGTGAGGGCGCGTACGGCGGCTCGCCGTGTCGGAAGCGTATCTCTCCGGTGAACCTCCGGTGCCTTCTCGTGCGCGGCCGTCGCGGTGGCGTGCCCCGCACTATAAGGCTTTGTATGCAACTATGTCCTGCTATTGCATGATATGTCCGCTAGGTTAAGAATCGCTTTTCTCGCACGCGCGGCCTCCCGGGACGTCCGCTCAGGCGCGGCTCGGCGTGCGCAGCGGTTTGGCGGCGGTGGAGCAGGAGGCGCAGGTCCCGAAGACCTCCACCGTGTGGGTGATCTCGGTGAAACCGTACTCGGAGCCGATGGCCTCGGCCCACCGCTCCACCGCGGGCCCGGCCACCTCCACCGTACGGCCGCACCTGCGGCAGACCAGGTGGTGGTGGTGGTCCCCGCTGGCGCACGCCCGGTACACCGACTCGCCGTCGTCGGTTCTCAGCACGTCGACGTGGCCGGTGTCGGAGAGCGCCTGGAGCGCCCGGTAGACGGTGGTCAGTCCGATCTTTGCGCCTTCCGCGCGCATCTCCGCGTAGACGTCCTGCGCGCTGCGGAAACCCTCGCTCTGCCGGAGGATCGCGTGGACGGCATCACGCCTGTTGCTCATGGGCTGGACTCCTGAGGTCGGCTTCGACGTACGAATCTACCGAGCCCGAGGGCGAGGACGAACCCCACGAGAGCGACGACGACGATGATCGCGCCCGGCGGGACCTCGACGTAGAAGGAGGAGGTCAGGCCACCGACCGTGGAGATCATTCCGAACAGCATGGAGAGAAGCATCGTGCTCACGAACCCCCGGGTGAGCTGCTGACTGGTCGCCACCGGCACCACCATCAACGCGCTCACCAGAAGCAATCCTACGACGCGCATGGCGATGACCACGGTGAGCGCGGCGGTCACGGCGATCAGCAGGCTGAGGAAGCGGACCGGCAGGCCGCCGGCCTTGGCCACCTCCTCGTCCTGGCACAGCACGTAGAGCTCCCGCCCGAAGACGGTCACCACACCGAGCACCGCCACCGCCAGCAGGCCGATCACCCACACGTCCTCGACGGTGACGCTGCTGATCGAGCCGAACAGGTAGGACATCAGCGTGGCGTTGCTGCCACCGGGAGCCAGTGAGATGAGCAGCACGCCTCCGGCGATACCGCCGTAGAACAGCAGCGCGAGCGCCACGTCCCCGCTGGTCCTGCCGCGCGCGCGAACCAGCTCGATCGCCACGGCGCCCAGTATCGAGACCACCACGGCCGTCAGCACCGGGGCGGTTCCCGTCAGGAAGCCCAGGGCCACACCGGTCAGCGCGACGTGCCCGATGCCGTCACCCAGCAGGGCGAGGCGGCGCTGCACCATGAACGTGCCGATGGCGGGGGCGGCCAGGCCGACCAGGAGAGCGGCGATCAGTGCCCGCTGCATGAAGTCGAACCGCAGAAGCTCGATCACGGGATCGGCCTCCAGTCGAGCGGGCTCACGGGCTCCTCCTCGCCGTGCGGGTGCACGTGGTCGTGGCCGGGCAGCGCGTGCGTGCCGACCGCCCGAGGCGGCGGGCCGTCGTGGCACACGTACCCGTCCCTGAGGACCACCGCGCGGGTGATCAGGGGTTCCAGCGGGCCCAGCTCGTGCGCGACCAGCAGGACCGTCTTGCCCTGGTCGACGAGCGTGGACAGGGTCTCCGCGAGGAGCTGCTGGCTCTCGGCGTCGACACCCGCGGTGGGCTCGTCCATGACGAAGGTGTCGGGCTCCCCGGCGAGGGCACGGGCGATCAGCACCCGCTGCTGCTGCCCGCCGGACAGCGCCTGCACCGGGTCGGAGGCGCGGTGTGCCATTCCGACGGCCGCCAGGGCCCTGCCGGTCGCCTCGCGGTCGGCCGCACCGGTCGGACGCAGGCGTCGCTGCCTCGCGATCCTGCCGGAGGCGACGACCTCGCGGATCGTGGTCGGCACGCCCCCGCCCACCGAGAGCCGCTGGGGCACGTAGCCGATCCGCCACCAATCGCGAAACCGGGCGGGGGCTTTGTCGTACAGGAAAGTCTCGCCGCCGGACAGGGGGACGAGGCCGAGCAGGGCGCGGATGAGGGTGGACTTCCCCGATCCGTTCGCACCGAGCACCGCCACCGCCTCACCGGGCTCGACGGACAGGTCGATGCCGCGAAGCACCGGACGGCGGTCCAGGTTGACCTGGCCGCCGTTCATGGTGAAGACCGTTTTGCTGGATGTCACGTGTGACCTTTACGAGCAGCTGAGTGCTTCCTGGAGGACGGAGAGGTTCTGGCGCATGGCGGACAGGTAGTCGCCGTTCGACGGCTGGCTTTCCACCGGGTCGAGGACCGCGGTCTTCGCACCGACCTCCTGGGCGAGAATCTCCGCGACCTTCGGGCTGACGAGGGTTTCGGTGAAAATCGTAGTTATTTTCTCCTGCTTGGCCACTTTTGCCACTTCGGCGAGGCGGGCGGGAGAGGGCTCGGCGTCGGGATCGAGGCCGCTGATACCGATCTGGTGCAGCTTGTAGCGGTCGGCGAGATAGCTGAATGCGGCGTGAGAGGTGACGATCGCGTCCGAGGAACAGGTGGCCAGGCCCTTGGCCAGCTCCTGGTCCAGGGCGGTGAGTTCGGTGACGGTGGCGGCGGCGCGATCCCGGTAGCCCTGCGCGTGCGCGGGATCGGCGGCGGCCAGTCTCTCGCCGAGCTTGGTGGCGACCGTCGCGAAGCGGGCCGGGTCGAGCCAGAGATGGGGGTCGTGGTCGACATCCCCGTGCTCGTGTCCCTCCTCGTCGTGGTGTTCCTCCTCCGCGACCGCGGGAAGGGGGGTGACCGCGGTGGCCGCGTCGAAGGCCCGGTCGGCGGCGTGCTGTTCGACGGCCTCGTCCACCGCGGGCTGGATCCCCTTGATGTAGACGACGAGTCCCGTCTTCTCCAGCCCGCCCACCTGCACCGGGGACAGCTCCAGGTCGTGCGGCTCGACGCCGGGTTTGGTCAGGCCCGTGACGGTCGCGTCGGGGCCGCCCACCCGCTCGGCGAGCCACTGCAGGGGATACATGGCCGCGGTGACGGTGGGCTTCCCGTCCGCGGAATCACTTGAGGCCCCCCCGGGTGAGCCGCTGGCCGGACCGGCTTCCGTGCCGCAGGCGGCGGTGGCGGCGAGGAGGGCGGCGGAGGCAGCCAGGCTGACATTACGTATGCGGATACGTCGGGAGGACTCGGACATCATGCCATCTAGTATGCGCGCAAATGAAAACGATTGTCAAAATCGAGTGCCAAAGAGTCCGCAGAGGGCGCCGATACGTGCTTCGGGGGCGCGGTCGCCGAGTAGGGCGCCGCCGGCGGGGAGGACTCCGTCGCCCAACCCGTTTCCGATCCTGGCGACCCGCGTGTCCGGCACCGGATGACCCGGGTGGCGATGCCGGACGTCGACCGGCCGTAATCGGGCGGCGGGCCGGGGAGGATGCGTGTTGGGGATGCGACGATCTCGATGAGGTGCCGGCCAGGCTCTCCTGAACGCGTTCTGCCGGAGCCTCTGAAAAGACCTTGGGGGCGAAAACCGTGCAGGGGCCTTGGAAGAGCGAAGGCGGTGTCAGAAGACGCCGAAGCGGTCGGCGGCGAGCAGGATCAGGAAGGTGAGCAGCGCGACGCGCAGGAGACGCCCCCCGGCCCCCAGGGACGGCCACGACATGTAGGCGAGCCAGCCGACGAACCCGATCACCGGAAGCACGGCGAGGCCGCCCCAGAAGGACGGCACCGCGAAACCGGCCAGGAGAAGGGCCACCAGGACCACGGGGACGATCCACCGGGGGAGCTGGAACAGGAAGACGAGCGGGGCCGCGCTGTGCCGCTCGACCTCCCGTCGTAGCCCGGTCGCCCCCGGCGTGAAGAACTGCTCACCCGGGGGCAGCGGGCGCCTGCCCTGCCTGGGGCGAGGCTGTGCCAGCGGGTGTGCGGGGCGTTCCTCACGCTTTTCTGCCACGAGCCGAGCCTAACGCCACCACGTCCGCCACGACATGCCCGGATCCCGGATCCCAACCCTCGGAGCCGCCCGGCATGCCCGGACCCCGGACCCGCTCGCCATGCCGGGACCCCGGACCCGATCACCGGAAGTACGGCGAGGCCGCCCCGGCCCCCGGACCCGCCCACCGTCTCCGGACCTCGGATTTCGGAGCCGTTCGTCGTGTCGGCCCCCGGAAGCGTCCGTCGTGCCGGAGACCGGCTCTGGCATGCTGGGCGGATGCTTGCTCTCATCCGCTACTCGGTGCCGCCTGGCCAGACCGAGGAGTTCACGCTCCGGGCCCACGAGATCGTCGACACCCTGGCCGGGCAGCCGGGCTACGTGAGCGGCCGGGTGTCGAGGTCGGTGGACGAGCCGGAGCTGTGGGCGCTGGTCAGCGAGTGGGAGGGCGCGGGCTTCTACCGCAGGGCGCTGGGTGCGGCGCGGATGGCGATGTATCCGCTGATGACACTCATGATCAACGAGCCGAGCGCGTTCGAGGACGTCGAGCGTCCCTGACCTTTCGCCCGGCGTCCAGGGGGGCTTTGCCGCCTCGAAGCGGGCGGCGTGGTTTATCCGCACGTCCCGCTAGCCCGTCTCCCCTAAGCTGGAGGCTCAATCAATTCCTCGCCGACCTCCAGCCGGATGGAGATTTTCCCTTATGGCACGCCGCACCGACATCATGGACACCATCGTCAGCCTCGCCAAACGACGTGGTCTTGTGTATCCCTCCAGCGAGATCTACGGCGGCCTGCGCGCGTCGTGGGACTACGGTCCGCTGGGCGTGGAGCTCAAGAACAACGTGAAGCGGCAGTGGTGGAAGACCGTGGTGCAGGGGCGTGACGACGTGGTCGGCCTCGACTCCTCGGTGATCCTCGCCCGAGAGGTGTGGCAGGCCAGTGGTCACGTGGAGACCTTCACGGATCCGTTGACCGAGTGCCAGTCGTGTCACAAGCGCTATCGGGCCGACCACCTCGAAGAGGCGTACACCGAGAAGCACGGTAAGCAGCCGGCAGGCGGCCTGGCCGACATCGCCTGCCCCAACTGCGGTACCAAGGGCGCCTTCACCTCGCCGAAGCAGTTCAGCGGCCTGCTGAAGACCTACCTCGGCGCGGTCGAGGACGAGTCGGGCCTCGCCTACCTGCGTCCCGAGACCGCCCAGGGCATCTTCATCAACTACCTCAACGTGCAGCAGTCGGCGCGCAGGAAGATCCCGTTCGGCATCGGCCAGATCGGCAAGTCGTTCCGCAACGAGATCACCCCGGGCAACTTCATCTTCCGCACCCGCGAGTTCGAGCAGATGGAGATGGAGTTCTTCGTCAAGCCGGGCAGCGACGAGGAGTGGCACCAGTACTGGATCGACGAGCGCTTCCGCTGGTACACCGATCTGGGTATCAACAAGGACAACCTGCGCATCTACGAGCACCCGCAGGAGAAGCTCTCCCACTACTCCAAGCGGACCGTCGACATCGAGTATCGCTTCAACTTCACCGGCACCGAGTGGGGTGAGCTCGAGGGCGTCGCCAACCGCACCGACTTCGACCTGACCGCGCACAGCAAGGCCTCCGGCACCGACCTGAGCTTCTTCGAGCAGGACACCGGTGAGCGCTACGTCCCGTACGTGATCGAGCCGGCCGCCGGTGTCGACCGCGCCACGCTCACCTTCCTGATCGACGCCTACACCGAGGACGAGGCGCCCAACGCCAAGGGCGTCATGGAGAAGCGCACGGTCATGCGCCTCGACCACCGGCTCGCGCCGGTCAAGGTCGCGGTGCTTCCGCTGTCACGCAACGCCGACCTGTCGCCCAAGGCCAAGGACCTGGCGGCCCAGCTCCGCCGCCGGTGGAACGTCGAGTTCGACGACGCGGGCGCGATCGGCCGCCGTTACCGCCGCCAGGACGAGATCGGCACGCCGTTCTGTATCACCGTCGACTTCGACACCCTCGACGACCAGGCGGTGACCATCCGCGAGCGCGACTCGATGGCCCAGGAGCGCGTGGCTCTCGACCAGGTCGACTCCTACCTCCGTCAGCACCTCAACGACTAAGGGTCCGCCCTGCCCGACCGGTCACGGCCGGCGACCCCTACCGCGGGGTCGCCGGCCGTTGTCGTTCCCACGCGGGGCGGTTTTCCCCGCGCGGCTTCCCGGTAGGGCTCTCCGGCTGCCCTTCTCCTCCCACTCGTCTCCGAACGGCCCGACCCCGCCCCGCTCGCCTCCGCCCCGCTCGCCTCCGCCCCCGGTGGCTCCCGGCAGAACTTTCCCCCAGGGTGAGCCGGGCGAAAGACGAGATAAAAAGCGGGCTTACGGCGGTTTTCGGGTCCTTTTGATGACATCAGGGTGATCGTTCGTTCAATGAAGGGGAGAACGATGGCGCACGTATCACCCTGGAAAGCCGTTCCCGGGGTCGTGGCCCTCGCCGGGGTCGTCTTCCTGCTCACGGGAAGTGCCGCTCACGCCGACCCGCGGCCCACACACGACGCGGTCGAGTTGCGGCTGCTCGTCGACGACTGCCCCGCCTCGACCTCCGCGACCGCCCCGTGACCGGGTACGCGGAGCACGTGAGGGAGATCCCGTCCGGTATGGACGGCGGAGCGGACAGGGCGTCGGAGAGCACCGTGCTCGGACGGGCGTTGCTCGAGGTGATGGCCGAGCGCCAGGTGAGCATCGGCCGGCCGGTCTCCCGGTAGGTGCTCGATTCAGAGCGGCTGCTTGAGCTCCAGAAGGCCGTGGACGACGTCTTCGTCCACCACGCCCTCGCCGAGTACGCGGTCCGGCTGGTGTACGCGACCCGGGAGCCAGCGCGGTTCGGGCTGGCGGACGTCGCACCGCTGCTGGCCTACGGCGCGAGCCCTCGGGCGACGCTCGGCCTGGTGGCCGCGGCCCGCGCGCTGGCGCTGCTGCGCGGGCGTGACTACGTCCTGCCCGAGGACGTCGCGGGCCTGGCCGGCGACGTGATCGCGCATCGGCTGGTGCCGTCGTTCGACGCGCTGGCCGACGACGTCCCCCCGCGCCGGATCGTGGACCGGGTGGTCATGGCGATCCCGATGCCCAGGATCGCCCCCGGGCAGGGAGAGGCGGCCTGATGCTGCACCGGTCGCCGAGCGGATCATCCGGGGGTGACGGGGTGAGCAAAGGTGGACGAAAGCGGAAGGAAGGAAATGCGAGGGAAGAGAAGCGCGGTATGGCGGTGGCATCCGCGTTTCCGGCCGCGCACGACCTAGGTTCGTACCATGCGACTGCTCGTTGTCGAAGATGAGGAAGATCTGGTCGACGCCCTGCGGGTGGGGCTCGTCCGGGCCGGATACGCGGTCGACGTCGCCTGCGACGTGGCCCAGGCGCGGGAGAAGCTCCAGGTCAACTCGTACGACCTGGTCCTTCTCGACCTCAACCTGCCCGGAGGGGACGGTTTTGAGGTGTGCAGGGCGCTGCGCGGCACCGACCAGGGCCAGGCCGTGCGGATCATCATGGTGACCGCGCGGGACCGGCTGGACGACCGGGGCAGGGGGCTGGGCGAGGGCGCCGACGACTACCTGGTCAAGCCGTTCGCCTTCCCCGAACTCCTGGCCCGGGTCCGCGCGCTGCTGCGCGGGGAGCCCGGCGGCGGGACGGCGATCCTGCAGGTGGGCTCCCTGCGGCTGGACACCTCCCGGGTGGAGGCTCACTCGGCCGGACGCGAGCTGGGACTCACCCCCAAGGAGTTCGGCGTCTTGCACTATCTGATGACCCGTCCCGGGCACGTCGTCTCCGCCGAGGAGCTCTTGGAACATGTCTGGGACGAGCACATCGACCCGTTCACCAACACCGTACGGGTGACGGTGGGAAACCTGCGGCGCAAGCTCGGAGCCGACGCCGTGATCGAGACCGTGGTCAGCAAGGGCTACCGGCTGAGGGAGGACACGTGAGGTTCTCCTTCGTGCAGACGATCCGCTTCCGGCTCACCGTGCTCCACCGAAATGCGGGCCAGTGCTCCGGCCTTCAGGCCTGGGGTGAAGGCCCGCGCGGGAGGGCTTCCAAGGCCCGAGCGTGCTCTAAGCCGGACGGTTCTGCTGTTCGATGTAATGGTGCAGGACGCTGATCGGTGCGTCGCCCACTGACCCGGCGAAGCAGGAGCCAGACCAGAAGCATCCGCCCCACAGGTATCGGCGGACGTGCGCCTCGTACTCCTTGCGCAGGAGTCGGGCCGAGACGCCCTTGAGGCTGCTGACCAGCTTCGACAGCTGCACCTTGGGCAGGTAGTGCACCAGGAGGTGCACGTGATCGCCCCCGCCGTTGAACTCCTTACAGCGGGCTGGGCCTGGCGATCGTCCGCCAGATCGTGGAGTCGCACGGCGGGCACGTGCGGCTGTTCTCCCGGCTGGGCGAGGGGAGCGTGTTCGTGCTGTGGCTCCCGTCGGGAGAGGGCCCCGCGGAAGGCGATGTCCCCGACCTGAACCCTCTCGCGGAAGTGGGCCTGACGGGTCGCTGAACCGATCGTGAACGGGGTTGAATGCCGGAAAAATTGGTTTATACCAATTGGTATAAACCAATTCTCCGAGTGATCGATATCCTTACGTATTTGGCCGTGATTTGAATTGGATTAGACCGGTGCACGTGCTCTGAGCTGCGATAATGCTGTTTCACATGGTGGGTGCCGTTTCGTTGCCTTGTTCGTCGGTAGAGTCCGGATGGAGGCGGAACCAGACATCGTTCTGAAGTCGCAGAAGGAGCAACCGTGCCGAAGTACGTTTACGACTTCACCGAGGGCAACAAAGATCTCAGGGATCTACTCGGCGGTAAGGGAGCGAACCTCGCCGAGATGACCAACCTCGGGCTGCCGGTTCCCCCCGGCTTCACCATCACCACCGAGGCGTGCCGGAGCTTCCTCGCGAACGGGACCCTTCCCGAAGGGATGCAGGAGGAGGTCTCCGCGCACCTGGCCGCCCTGGAGGCCGCGATGGGCCGCCGCCTCGGCCAGGCCGACGACCCGCTCCTGGTGAGCGTGCGTTCGGGGGCCGCCTTCTCCATGCCTGGCATGATGGAGACCGTTCTCAACATCGGGCTCAACGACGACTCGGTTCACGGACTGGTCAAGCAGGCGGGCGGCAACGAGCGCTTCGCCTGGGACTCCTACCGGCGCCTCATCCAGATGTTCGGCAAGACCGTCCAGGGCATCGACGGCGAACTCTTCGACAGCGCCCTGGAAGAGCTCAAGGACGGCCGCGACGACCTGGAGCTGGAGGCGGCCGACTTCAGGCGCCTGGTCGCGACGTACAAGGAGATCGTCTACGCCAAGACCGGTGAGGACTTCCCCGCCGACCCCCACCTGCAGATGCGCATGGCGGTGGAGGCCGTGTTCGCGTCGTGGAACGCCCCCCGCGCGGTCCTGTACCGCCGCCAGGAACGCATCCCCGCCGACCTGGGAACGGCGGTCAGCGTCTGCTCGATGGTCTTCGGCAACTGCGGCATGGACTCGGGCACCGGGGTGGCCTTCACCCGCGACCCCGGCAGCGGCCAGCAGGGCGTGTACGGCGACTACCTGCAGAACGCCCAGGGCGAGGACGTGGTCGCGGGCATCCGCAACACCATGCGGCTGCAGGAGCTGGAGAGCCTCGACAAGCCCGTCTACGACGAGCTCATGCGGACGATGGAGACGCTGGAGAACCACTACCGCGACCTGTGCGACATCGAGTTCACGGTCGAGCGCGGCAAGCTGTGGATGCTCCAGACCCGCGTGGGCAAGCGGACCCCGGGCGCCGCGTTCCGCATCGCCGTCCAGCTCGTCGACCAGGGCGTCATCGACCTGGACGAGGCCGTGACCCGCGTGACCGGCGAGCAGCTCGCCCAGCTCATGTTCCCCCGCTTCGCCGACGACGCCGGCACCAAGATGATCGCGAGGGGGATGAACGCCTCGCCGGGCGCGGCGGTCGGCAAGGCCGTCTTCTCCACGGCCAGGGCCGTCGAGCTCGCCGGGCGCGGAGAGGCCGTCATCCTGGTCCGCCGCGAGACCAACCCCGACGACCTCGCCGGGATGATCGCCGCCCAGGGCGTGCTGACGAGCCGCGGGGGCAAGACCTCGCACGCCGCCGTGGTCGCGAGGGGCATGGGCAGGACCTGCGTCTGCGGCGCCGAGGAGCTGGAGGTCTCCGCCAGGGACCGCGCGTTCACCACGGCCTCCGGCCTCGTGGTCTCCGAGGGAGAGGTGATCTCCATTGACGGCACCAGCGGGGCCGTCTACCTCGGCGAGGTGCCCGTGGTCCCCTCCCCGGTCGTGGAGTACTTCGAGGGCTCGGGTGACCAGGACGACGAGCTCGTCCGCGCCGTGCACCGGATCATGTCCCACGCCGACGAGGTACGCAGGATGGCCGTACGCGCCAACGCCGACACCGGCGAGGACTCCGCGAGAGCGCGCAGGTTCGGTGCCCAGGGCATCGGCCTCTGCCGCACCGAGCACATGTTCCTCGGCGACCGTCGCGCCCTGGTCGAGGACCTGGTGCTGGCCGTCTCCGACGAGGAGCGCGAGCGGGCGCTGGCCGCGCTGGAGCCGCTGCAGAGGGCGGACTTCACGGAGATCTTCCAGGCGATGGAGGGCATGCCCGTCACGATCCGCCTGATCGACCCGCCGCTGCACGAGTTCCTGCCCGACTACACCGAACTGTCGGTGCGGGTCGCCCTCGCCGGTGACGCGGTGGAGGAGAAGGACCGCAAGCTCCTCGCCGCGCTCAAGCGGCTCCACGAGGAGAACCCGATGCTGGGCCTGCGCGGCGTGCGGCTCGGCCTGGTCATCCCCGGCGTGTTCGCCATGCAGGTCCGGGCGATCGCGGCGGCGGCCAAGGCCGTGCCGGGCAGCCGCCCGGAGATCATGATCCCGCTGGTGGCCGCCGTTCAGGAGCTGGAGCACGTGAGGGACGAGGCGCGGCGGATCCTCGCGGAGGCCGGGGTCGAGGCGCTGATCGGCACGATGATCGAGGTGCCCCGCGCGGCGCTCACCGCCGGGCAGATCGCCGAGGCCGCCGAGTTCTTCTCCTTCGGCACCAACGACCTGACCCAGATGACCTGGGGCT
The DNA here is from genome assembly GCF_040635605.1 of Streptosporangium sp. NPDC006930. Lineage (NCBI taxonomy): Bacteria > Bacillati > Actinomycetota > Actinomycetes > Streptosporangiales > Streptosporangiaceae > Streptosporangium > Streptosporangium sp. NPDC006930. The sequence goes on from NZ_JBEYID010000001.1 coordinate 340,117, forward strand.
TCTCCCGGGACGACGTCGAGGCGGCCTTCTTCTCCAAGTATCTGGAGCTGGGCGTCTTCGGGGTCTCCCCGTTCGAGACCCTGGACTGCGACGGCGTCGGCAGGCTCGTGGAGATCGCCGTCGAGCAGGGCCGCGCGACCCGTCCCGACCTGAAGCTGGGCATCTGCGGCGAGCACGGCGGCGACCCGGACTCGATCCACTTCTGCCACCAGGCCGGTCTCGACTACGTGTCCTGCTCGCCGTTCCGCATCCCGGTCGCCCGCCTGGAGGCCGCCCGCGCCACCCTGGTGTGCGAGGGCTCCGACACCCGCTGACCCTCGCGGTCGGCACCCTGACTTCGCGGGAAGTCGCCTCCGGCGCCGCCGGGGCGACTCTCCGCGGAGCCGGTCCCCGCGGCCCGTCCCACCCTCACCCGGGGCGGCCGCGGGGACCGGTACACCTCACGCCCGCGCTCCCGGCGGGCGGGAACGGTGGCCGCGTGCCGGTACGCGGGTCGCGCTCCTTCGGGAGCGCTCCTGAAGGAGCGTGCGAACGGGCGGGGAACGGCGGCGCATACCCGATAACCTGGTGTTTTCTCGCCGTTCTGCATAGCAGGGGCCTTTCGCGGATAAAATCAGTGCACTTATGCATGGTTATGACGAGCACGATCAGGTCAGGTGGGTGCCGGAACCACCCGGCAACCCGGAAAGAAGCCCGTTCGAGCGCGATCGGGCGCGGGTGCTGCACAGCGCCGGGCTCCGGCGGCTGGCCGCCAAGACCCAGGTCGTCGGTCCGGGAGAGACCTTCGGCAGCGGCCAGCACATCCCCCGCACCCGGCTTACCCACTCCCTGGAGTGCGCGCAGATCGGCCGTGAGATGGGGGAGACCCTCGGCCGCGACCCGGACCTGGTGGAGACCGCGTGCCTCGCCCACGACCTCGGCCACCCGCCGTTCGGCCACAACGGGGAGACGGCGCTCAACGACCTCGCCGCCGGGTGCGGCGGCTTCGAGGGCAACGCGCAGAGCCTTCGCCTGCTGACCCGGCTGGAGGCGAAGGTCGTCACCGAGGATGGCCGCAGCGCCGGGCTCAACCTCACCAGGGCCTCCCTGGACGCCGCCGTCAAATACCCGTGGACCCGCGAGAAAAGCGCCAAGTACTGCGCCTACGAAGACGACATGCCGGTCTTCGAGTGGATCAGGGAGGGTGCTCCGGAGGGGCGGGTGAGTTTCGAGGCGCAGATCATGGACTGGGCCGACGACGTCGCCTACTCCGTGCACGACCTGGAGGACGCCCTTCACTCCGGCGGCGTGGTGCTGGAGGCGATGCGCGATCCGGCGGAGCGCCGCGAGGTCTGCGCGACCACCCGCGAGTGGTACGCCCCCGACGCCGAGCCAGGCGAGCTGGAGGACCTCTTCCACCGTCTCATCACCCAGCCGCTCTGGCCCCGTCACTTCGACAGCTCGTTCGCCGACCTCGCCGCGATCAAGGGGCTCACCAGCTCGCTCATCGGCCGCTTCTGCAGGTCCGCCGAGGTCGCCACCCGCGAGGCGTACGGACCGGCGGCCGGACGCTACAGCGCCGACCTGATCGTGCCCAGGGCCACCCGTCTGGAGTGCGCGCTGCTCAAAGGGGTCACCGCCCACTACGTGATGAGCAGCGACGCGCACAGCGCCAACCAGGTCAGGCAGCGCGAGCTGATCCACGACCTGGCCCACCACATCATGCTGGGCGCCCCGGGGACCCTGGAGCCCGCCTTCAGGCCCGCCTTCACCAGGGCCACCGGTGACGCCGGACGGCTTCGCGTGGTCGTCGACCAGATCGCCTCGCTCACCGACACCTCCGCGGTCGCCTGGCACCGCGCCCTCGCCGGCCGCTGACCGGGCCCTGGACGTTCCCGGCGCGCACCTTCCGGCGACGGGGACGACGGCCCTTTGTCAGGTGCCGGGTCAGGTGCCGGCCGCGGTGGGTGGGCGAGCCCGCCTTGTCGCGTTCCCGGCGTCAGGTGCCGCCGTTCAACGGGATCTGCACCGGCTCCTGCGACGGCTCCGACCTCTTCTTGGCGGGCTTCTTCGTCGGCGTGGGCCGCGGTTTCGACGCGCACAGGGTGAAGCAGCGGGGAGCCGCCCCGGTCTGGTTCATCACGGCGAGCATCTCCTCCCTGGGGGAGAGCGTGGGATTGCCCTTCAGCCAGGCGTCCAGGTAGTCCCAGGGCTTGACCATGCCCCGGCGTACCCACCACATCGAGGACGAGGTCTTCCAGGAGATCGCGAAGTAGAGGTTGCTCGCGGTCGAGCGGGCGTTGCCCGAGTTGCCGACCTGGCCCAGGACCTGACCGGCTCTGACGCGCAGTCCCGGCCTCACCTCCTGGGCGATCTTGTCCAGGTGGCCGCCGAGGTAGCGGACGCCGTCGTCGCCGATCACCGTGACGAACCGGCCCTCACGGTCGGCGCCGCGATCGGTGGAGGGTTTCCACCGGTTCTTGGTGTTGACCTCGTCGACCACGCCGTTCACCGGGGAGACGAACGAGCAGCCCTTGCCCGCCCAGATCGTGGTCTTGGGCAGAACCAGCAGCCTGCTCTCGTAGGTGACCGAGCAGCCCTTCACCGGGAAGACGTAGGTGTGGTCGGAAACCTTCGGCGGCGGGACCTGCACCGGGGAGTCGGCCTTGGGGCGGTCGACGGCCGTGGGAGGAGGAGCGGAGGTGGGAGTCGCCTGGGGCATGGTCGCGGTGACCGACGAGGCCGGCGCCCCGGCCGCGGACTCCGCTCCGGGGGTCGGGGCCGCCGTACCGATACCTGCCACCCCGCCTGGCGGCGCACAGGCCGCGGTGACGAGCGCCGCGCCGGTCACGGCGGCCAATCGCGCTATATGCCCCGATCGCATGATCTCCACCCGCGTACATTATCGAGAATCCGCCTTTACCTTTGTAACCGACGTCCTGGTTGGTCAGGACCAATTCGGGAAAGTCATCGTTCCTCCTGTCCCTCCCGTCTCGGTGGTACCCCTGGCCTGCCGGAAGATCGGAGCGGGAGCGGGCCCGGCTCCTCGCCCCGATCTGTCGGGAGGCCGGACTAGACTCGCGGCGTGGCAAGCCGGATCAGTGATGAGGACATCGCGCTCGTACGGGAGCGCTCGCCGATCGCCGACATCGTGGGTGAGCACATCCAGCTCCGCAACGCCGGCGGCGGCAACCTGAAGGGGCTCTGTCCCTTTCACGAGGAGAAGAGCCCGTCCTTCAACGTGACCCCCACCCGGGGTTACTGGTACTGCTTCGGTTGCGCCGAGGGCGGTGACGTCATCACCTTCGTCCGGCGCCTGGAGCACCTGTCGTTCGGCGAGGCGGTCGAGCGGCTTGCCAACCGGGCGGGCGTCCAGCTCCGCTACGAGCAGGGCGGCTACGTCCCCGGACGCGAGCAGGGGGAGCGCATCCGCCTGATCGAGGCGCACCGGGCGGCGGCCGAGTTCTACGTCTCGAAGCTCTCGGCCCCCGATGCCGCGATCGGGCGCAGGTTCCTGTCGGAGCGCGGGTTCGAGCGAGTCGACGCCGAGCGTTTCGGCGTCGGATACGCCCCCGCCGAATGGGAGGCCCTCTCACGGCACCTGATGGCGAAGGGCTTCACCACCGCGGAGCTGATCAAGGGCGGGCTGGCGAAGGAGGGGCGGCGCGGCCCGATCGACCGCTTCAGGGGACGGCTGGTCTGGCCCATCCGCGACATAACCGGAGACGTCATCGGTTTCGGCGCACGGAAACTGAACGATGCCGAAGACGGGCCGAAATACCTGAACACCCCGGAAAGCCCGCTCTACAAGAAAAGCGAGGTCCTCTACGGGGTCGACCTGGCCAAGCGCGAGATCTCCAAGCGCTCCCAGGCCGTGATCGTCGAGGGCTACACCGACGTGATGGCCTGTCACCTGTCGGGCGTGCCGACGGCGGTGGCCACCTGCGGCACCGCGTTCGGCGAGGAGCACATCAAGGTGCTCCGGCGGCTGCTGCTCGACCAGTCGGGGTCGCGCGGTGAGGTGATCTTCACTTTCGACGGTGACGCGGCCGGCCAGAAGGCGGCCCTGCGCGCCTTCGCCGACGAGCAGAAGTTCGTCACCCAGACCTTCGTCGCCGTGCAGGCCGACGGCCTCGACCCCTGCGACCTGCGAGTCAGGCAGGGCGACGCGGCCGTGCGCGACCTGATCGCCGGGCGCGAGCCGCTGTTCGCCTTCGCCATCCGCAGCGTGATCTCGCGCTACGACGGGAGCACCAACGAGGGGCGGCTCTCCGCCCTCGACGCCGCCGCCCCGATCGTGGCCGGCATCAAGGACAGGTCCCTGCGCCGGCTGTACGCCGTCGACCTCGACCGGTGGCTGGGCTTCAACAACGAACAGTTCGTCCTCGACCGGATCACCGAGGTCTCCGCGGCGGCCCAGCCGCGCGCCCAGCGCCCCGCGGGACCCCGCAAGGTCGCCGACCTCACCGACCCCGGCGTCAGGACCGAGGCGGAGGTGCTGCGGCTGGCCGTGCAGCGTCCCGCGCTGCTCGGCCCCGGCTTCGAGGCGCTGGGGGCGGAGGCGTTCACGCTCGCCGAGCACACGGCCCTCTACCGGCTGATCGTCGACTCCGGCGGCACCGCCGTGGCGGGGCAGGGCGGACGCGAGTGGGTCGACCTGCTGCTGCGCGGGGCCGAAGACTCCCTGCGCGGGGTCGTCACCCGGTTCGCCGTCGAGGAGCTGCGGGCCGACCTGGCGAGCGAGGAGCGCTACGCCTCGGCGATGCTGGCGGCCCTGGAACTCGTCTCGGTGACGCGGGCCATCGAGCGGCTCAAGTCGAGGATGGAGCGGACGAACCCGGTCGACGAGCAGCAGGAGTACAACCGGTTGTTCGGAGAGCTGGTCGCGCTGGAGCACCAGCGGCGCGTGCTCAGGGAGCGCGCGGCCGGGAGCTGACGGCCGGGAGCTGACGGCATAAATGGCATTAATATCCGCACGCCGATTACACCAAACCCGAATAAGGTCTCGATCCGATAATGATCGCCGCCTTACCTTCGGTGACAAAAATAGGTCTGCCATTTAGGGGACCCAATACAGCAGACTGTCTCCCGTGGGTGCATCGGTGCTGCCAAGTGGGCCGCCATCGGTAGACCAGGTGGCCGACCTCGTCACGAAGGGAAGAGAGCGCGGAAGCGTCACGGTCGATGACGTGGCCGCCGCTCTCGACAAATCCGAGTTGCCGTCCGACGCGCTCGAACGCGTCGTCCGGATGCTCGCCGAGAACGGAGTGGAGGTTCTTGAGCCCCAGGGCGATGAGGAACCCGCCCGGGCCGATGAGGAGGATGTCGGAAAAAGAGCCCCGACCAGCGATCTTGTCCGTATATACCTGCGGGAGATCGGTCGCGTCCCCCTGCTCACGGCAGAGGAGGAGGTGGAGCTCGCCAAGTCCATCGAGGCGGGCCTGTTCGCCGAGGACAAACTGACCAGCGCCGTCTCACGTATGGTCTTCCCGGAGTTCAAGGAGCTCGCCTGGCAGGGCACGCGGGCCAAGCAGCGGCTGATCGAGGCCAATCTGCGGCTGGTCGTGTCAATCGCCAAAAGATATGTGGGACGCGGGATGCTGTTCCTGGATCTCATCCAGGAGGGCAACCTCGGGCTCATCCGGGCGGTCGAGAAATTCGACTACACCAAGGGCTACAAGTTCTCCACATACGCCACCTGGTGGATTCGCCAGGCGATCACCAGGGCCATCGCGGACCAGGCGCGCACCATTCGGATTCCGGTGCACATGGTCGAGACGATCAACAAGCTGGTGCGGGTCCAGCGCCAGCTTCACCAGGATCTCGGCCGTGAGCCCGCGCCGGAGGAGATCGCCCTGGAGATGGACCTGCCGATCGACCGGGTGATCGAGATCCAGCGGATCGCCCAGGAGCCGGTCTCGCTCCAGTCGCCGATCGGCGAGGAGGACTCCGACCTCGGAGACTTCATCGAGGACGCCGACGCGGTCGTGCCGATGGAGGCCGCGGCCTTCATCATGCTGCAGGACCAGCTCGACGACATCCTCGCGACCCTCTCCGATCGTGAGCAGCGCATCATCCAGCTGCGCTTCGGGCTCGCGGACGGACATCCCCGGACCCTGGAGGAGGTCGGCAGGGAGTTCGGCGTGACGCGCGAGCGCATCCGGCAGATCGAGTCGAAGACCCTCGCCAAGCTCAGGCACCCGACGAGGGCGCAGACGCTTCGCGACTACCTCGACTGAGGAGCCACACGGCGCGGGCCCCGGGAACCTCCGTTCCCGGGGCCCGCGCCGTTCGGCGCCCTCACCGCTGCGGCCGCCGGGAATCCCCCTCTCCGGGCCCGTGTCACTCTCGCCGATCACCCGGAGTCCTCGCTTCCCTGCCGAGTACCCTTGCGGCGGTCCGGCGTCGATCATCCGAGGGTCCCCGGTTCGTGCGGGCGGCGGTCCGGCGCCGATCACCGGGGAGTCCTGTCGTGGTGATCACTTCGAAAGCCCCGGTTTTCCGGGGCGTACGGCGTTCCCGTTCGGCGCATTCGGGGGGCCGGGCTGTTCTCCTGGGCGATACAGGCGCAGACTGGGCGGATGGAGTCGCGAGCGGCGGTCGACGACGCCGCGCTCGGGCGCGAGGCGTGGTCCGTGCTCGACGCGAACTGGACGGGGTCCGCGACCGTCCCCGCGCCGGGTCTCTACCCCCACCAGTGGAACTGGGACTCCACCTTCGTCGCGATCGGCCTGGCCCGCTGGGACACCCGCAGGGCTGGGACCGAGCTGATCAGCCTGCTGGCCGGGCAGTGGGCGACCGGAATGGTGCCGCACATCGTCTTCCATCCCGTCCACGCGGACGGATACTTCCCGGGCCCCTCGGTCTGGCGATCTCGGGACCACCCGGCCTCCCCCCGCGCCGTGCGCACCTCAGGGCTGACGCAGCCGCCGCTGCACGCGCTCGCCCTGTGGTGGATATGGCGGCACGCGGCCGACCGCGACACGGCCGTGGCCCTGGTGCGGCGGCTCTATCCGATGCTGGTCGCCCAGCACGACTACCTCGCCACCCGCAGGGACCTCGGCGGGGGAGGGCTCGCCGCGATCGTGCACCCGTGGGAGTCGGGGATGGACGACAGCCCCGCCTGGGACGCGCCCCTGGAGGCCATGCCCCCGGTCCGTCCCGCCTACCAGCGGCGCGAGGAGCCCTCCGAGTGGCGTACCGGCAGCCGTCAGGACCGCTACATGGCGCTCGCCCTGAGCTGCCGGGACTCCGGCTACGACCCGGCCTATCTGCGGGACGAGCACCCGTTCGCGGTCGAGGACCCGATGTTCAACGGGATCTGGCTCGCCTCCTGCCAGGCTCTCGCCGAGCTGGCCCCGGTGGCGGGCGCGGACGCGGGACCGCACAGGGAGGCGGCGGAGCGGATCCGCGCGGCGCTGCTGGAACGCCTCTGGGACGACGGCGTCTTCCGCGCCCGCGACCTGCGCGGCGGACGGCTCAGCCCCGTGTGCACGGTCGGCGGCTTCGGGCCGATGCTCGACGAGGGGATGCCCGGCGAGCGGGTCGCGGATCTGGTGAGTGTGCTGGAGTCGGCCCGTTTCATGGGGGCCGCCGGATATCCGGTGCCGAGCTGTGAGATCCGCGCACCGCAGTTCGACCGGTCCTGCTACTGGCGCGGGCCGTCCTGGGTGAACACCAACTGGCTGCTGCGCCGGGCGGCGGCCGTGCACGGCCTGGAAGGGCTGGTGCGGGTGCTCGGCTCGGGCACCCTGCGCCTCGTACGGCAGGCGGGTTTTCGCGAGTGCTTCGATCCCTTCGACGGCAGCGGGCGGGGCAGCCGGGACTTCTCCTGGTCGGCGGCGCTCACCCTCGACCTGCTGGCGGATACCGTGGAACGGTGAAGCTCTTCAATCGCATGCCCCCCGAGGTCCGTGCGGCCGCCGTCCCCGGCGACCGGGTGCTCGCCTACGCCGAGGGCCCCGACGGCTACGTGATCGCCGCGGACAAGGCCCTCTACCTGGGCGGCGAGCGCGTGCCCTGGTTCCAGGTGGATCGCGGGGTGTGGGACGAGGAGGGGCTGACGGTCACCACCACCGACGGGCGCTCGCACCGGGTGCTGCTGCCCGAGCCGGGCCGGATTCCCGAGGCCGTGCGGGAGCGGGTGATCGCCTCGATCGTGGTCAACCACTACGTCCCGCTGGACGCGCGAGGAGGAGTGCGACTGGTGGCGAGGAAGGCCGACGCCGACCGGCTGATCTGGGAGTTCGTCTTCGACGCCGGCCTCGACCCTGACGATCCCGGCCTGCGCGCCCTCGCGGAGCAGGCGCTTGAGGAGACACGCCGAAGCTTCGGCGTCTGAGATATCTGGACCGGGCGCGTCGGCGAGGCCGCTCGATCTCAGCCGCGTCGGGCTCCCGTACGAGTCGGGACGCGCGGGTGAAACAGTCCCTTCCCGAATCTCGCGAGCCGGAAAGCGCGTGGGATCGGTCCCCGGACACGCGAAAGGCCCCCGTAGGGGCCCTTCGCACCGGCGGGCCGTGCTCGGCCCGTGGCTGCCGACGGAGCGGCGGCAGGAAGATCAGTAGGGTGCGTTGGTCTTCTGGTTCTCCGGCCAGCCGGTGCCCGTGTCGTCGTGCTGGTCGCCGTGCCAGCCGTTGGTCGAGCGCAGGAACGGCAGCCGGTTCTTGGCCACGTCGCTCACCTTGGTCCTCGCCACATCCGTCGCCTGGGAGACCTTGGCGCCCATCAGGCCGGCCGTCTCCTGCACGGTGGGGTTGTCGGAGACGCGCTGGGCCAGTCGTTTGATCTGCTCGTAACGTTCCCGGCCAGCACGGCTCCCCAGGATGTAGCCAACCGCGAATCCCACTCCGAGCATCAGTCGATAACGCATGTCCACCTCCACAAACATGTTCCGCGGACCCTGTCCTGTGATCACTCGCGGATCGCCTCGTCTCGCCCCTACCCCGGAGTATCGATGCGACACACACCCACGGAGTGCGCTAATCTATTCCTGCGCCGCGAGGAACGGGGAAGACCCGGTCCGACCAGCGCGAAGCGCAATCCCGTGTAGCTCAATCGGCAGAGCAGCCGGCTGTTAACCGGCAGGTTATAGGTTCGAGTCCTATCGCGGGAGCCAGTTGAAAGGCCCCGGAAGCCCAGCTTCCGGGGCCTTTGCCGTCTTCTGTCCTGATTCAGACAACCTCCCGCGTTCCGGTTCGCCGGACAAACCACGGTGAATCCCAGAAAATAGGGAACGCCACGCCCGGCGCCGCCATGATCTTGGCGGGCGGACCGGTGCGCGGCTGCCGCGGACAACAGCGATCGCAGCGGGGAAGGGCCGCCGCGTCGAGGGCACCGCGCCGCCCGGAACGGTCGCCGTGCCCGTGAGCCCCAATGGGTGGTTTTTCTGTGCTGACCTGGCGAAGGTCCCGGCGGAGTACGCCGGATTTGATGCGCGACGTCCCCGGTGTACTCGGACCCGTGGGCATTTCCGACGGTGTTCCCGACGGTGTTCCCGGGAGTGTTCCCGAGATGCCCCCGGTCGACGTGGCGGCGGCCGAGGATTACCTCAGGCTTTTCCACGCCGAGAACCCCGGGGCGGGAACCCTGCGGGAACGCCTGCGTGAGGTCCGGCAGGAGATCGCCAGGACCGGAACGTACACGCACACTCCCGACGAGCTGATCTTCGGCGCCAGGGTGGCCTGGCGCAACAGCGGCAGGTGCATCGGGCGCCTGTACTGGCGCTCGCTGCGGGTACGCGACCGGCGACACGTCACCACGGCGGAGGGGGTCGCCGTCGAGTGCGTGAACCACCTGCGGGACGCGGCGCCGAACCGCAGGATCCGTCCGACGATCACGGTGTTCCCTCCCGATCGGCCTGGGGCTCCAGGGCCGCGGATCTGGAACGAGCAGCTCATCCGCTACGCCGGATACGCGATGAAGGACGGTTCGGTCGTCGGCGATCCCCGCTACACCGATTTCACCGCGATGCTGCGCGAGCTGGGCTGGGTCGGCGGCCCAAAAAGTCCCTTCGACGTCCTCCCGCTGGCGATCTCGATGGGGGACGGGCCTCCGCTGCTGTCCACGATCCCCGGCGACGCCGTGCTGGAGGTCGCGCTCTCGCACCCCGTCCATCCGTGGTTCGAGCAGCTGGGACTGCGCTGGCACGCGGTGCCGGTCATCTCGAACATGTGCTTGGAGATCGGCGGGATCTGTTACCGGGCGGCCCCGTTCAACGGCTGGTACATGGGGACCGAGATCGGCGCCCGCAACCTGGCCGACGCCGACCGCTACGACCTGATGCCGGTCATCGCCCGGCGCATGGGCCTGGACACCGAGAGCGACCGCTCACTCTGGCGGGACTACGCGCTGGTGGAGTTGAACGTGGCGGTCCTGCACTCCTTCGAGCGAGCGGGGGTGACGATGACGGACCATCACACCGAGTCCAGACATTTCCTGATGCACCTAGAACGTGAGGAGAAGGAAGGGCGGGTCTGCCCGGCCGACTGGACCTGGATCGTGCCCCCCATCTCGGCCTCGGCCACACCCGTCTTCCACCGCTACTACGAGGACCGGCTGCTGTCACCGAACTTCGTCCATCATCCGGACTCCCTGGAGCGTGCACTCGGTCACCGGACTGCAACGGAGGGTTAATTCGGGGGAAACGTACCGGCGATGCACTTGCAGTGACCCACCTCATGGTGGGGCGCACCTAGGGTTCCGCCGCAGCCGACGCCGGACGTCACGACCGTGAGGCCGTACGGCGTCGGCGCGGGACTGGTCCGAGAGGTGCAGGCGGCCGTGTGGCCGTTCCACGGCGGGACAAAAGCCCGGGAGGCCGGCCGATCCCGGCTGCCCTCCGGCCGGGTTCCGAGCTGATCGGAGCTCCATCGGAGCCTCCCGAGGGGACTGTTGTCTTAAGGATGGGGATCGGGAGGGGGCGCCCAGGCTCGAGCGTGTAGTGGCCTGACGGGTTCGCGCATTCCGCGTCGTCTCTTTCCGGTGTTCGATACGGTGGGAACAAAGGTTCGAGCGAGAGGGGGTGTGGTGCGCAGGTCGTTGAAGTTCCTGCTGCGTCCCACCGCCCGCCAGGCCGTCGCGTTGACCGCGTGCCTGGATGATCACCGCGCTTTGTACAACGCCGCGTTGGAGCACCGCCGCACCGCCTACGCCAAAGCGAAGGTGAGCGTCCGCTACGGTGAGCAGTCCGCCGAGTTGAAGCACATCCGTGCCGACGACACCGGTGGTCAGGGCCGGTGGTCGTTCTCCTCCCAGCAGGCCACCCTGCGCCGCCTGGACAAGGCGTTTCAGGCGTTCTTCGCCCGCGTCAAGGCCGGGCGCACCCCGGGCTTTCCCCGCTTCAAGGGCAACGGACGCCTCGACACCGTCGAATGGCCGAAAGACGGCGACGGCTGCCGGTGGGACTCCCAGCCCGAACACCCCACCGCCACCTACGTCCGCCTCCAGGGCATCGGCCACGTCCGCGTCCACCGGCACCGGCCGGTGCGCGGCACCGTCAAGACGATCAGTGTCAGGCGAGAAGGCATGCGCTGGTATGTGATCTTGTCGTGTGACGACGTGCCCGCCGAGGCGCTGCCTATCACCGGCGCCTCCGTCGGGGTCGACCTGGGTGTCTCCTCGCTGGTCACCACCAGCGAGGGTGAGCACCTGGCCAACCCGCGCCACCTGGCCGCCTCCGCCGACCGCCTCGCCGCCGCCCAGCGCGACCTCGCCCGCAAAAAACGTGGCTCCACGCGGCGCCGCAAGGCGGTGGCCCGCGTCGCCGCCCTGCATGCCAAGGTCCGCCGTCAACGCCTGGACGGCGTGCACAAGGCCGCCCTCGCGCTGGTTCGCGACTACGACGTGATCGTGCACGAGGACCTGCGGATCGCGAACCTGACCCGCTCGGCCTCCGGCACGCTCGAAGCACCGGGCAGCAACGTGGCGGCCAAGTCCGGTCTCAATCGCAGCATCCTGGACGCGGGCTGGGGGGTGTTCCTGATGATCCTGTCGCACAAGGCTGAAAGCGCCGGTCGAGAGCTGATCGCGGTGAATCCCGCCAACACCTCCCGCACCTGTGCCCGATGCGGGCACTGCGCGAAGGAGAACCGCGTCACTCAAGCCGAGTTTCACTGCCGGCGGTGCGCACACTTCGCGCACGCCGACGTGAACGCGGCGACCAACATCCTCAGGGCAGGGCTTGCCCTTCGCGACGTCGCGCAAGCGGCTTAACGAGAAGCCGCTCCCTTCAGGGAGCGGAGGAGTCACGCACTGGCACCCGTCCGCTTCCGACCCCGTTCGCCATGGCCCTTCGGCCGCGAGGCGGAACTGCCCACCACCAACTGGGAACGCGAGGTCGCCTGAGCGTCGGCAGAGTCGGAACCGGTTTCGGGCTGGAGGTACTGATCTCGGTGCCGCTGGGCGTCGCGATGGGCACCTCCTCCTTCCTCGGCCTGCGCGCGACGGTCGAGGATCTGGTCCGCTCGCACATGCTGACGCCGGAGAGGGAGAAGGTGTAGAACGATATTCTGTGACTCTCCGGGCGGAGAGTCCCGGCGGGCTGTCGAGGGGATGCGCAATGGTCGATCCGGTGTTGTCGTCGATCGAGCGGGGCGTGCTGACGCTGACGTTCAACCGCCCGGACCGGCTCAACGCCTGGACCGACGAGATGGGCCGCCGCTACTTCGACGAGCTGGCCGAGGCCGAGAAGAACCCCGAGGTCCGGGTGATCGTGGTCACCGGCGCGGGGCGGGGATTCTGCGCCGGTGCGGACTTCCAGACGCTCACCGCCCTCCAGGACGGTTCCTACGCGGGGCAACCCGACCCGCGTCCCACCACCTTCCCGACCACGATCCGCAAACCGGTGATCGCCGCCGTGAACGGCGCCTGCGCCGGGCTCGGCATGGTCCACGCCCTGCTCTGCGACCTGGTCTTCACGGCCGCCGAGGCGAAGTGGACCACCGCCTTCGCCCGGCGCGGTCTGATCGCCGAGTACGGCATGTCGTGGATCCTGCCCCGCCTGATCGGTCAGGCGAGGGCGATGGACCTGCTGCTGTCGGGCCGCACCTTCACCGGTGCCGAGGCGTGCGAGCTGGGCCTGGCCGGCCGGTCGGTGCCGGGGGAGAGGCTGATGGAGGAGACGCTGGCCTACGCTCGCGAGCTCGCGACGCACAGCTCCCCGGCCTCGATGGCGGTGATCAAGCGTCAGGTCTGGGGCGACTGGCAGCAGAGCCTGGAGGCATCGGAGTCGGCCGCGAAGCGCCTGATGGCCGAGTCCTTCGCCAGGCCGGACTTCGTCGAGGGCGTCGCGAGCTTCGTCGAGCGTCGCGCTCCTGACTTTCCGCCGCTGTAGTCCCGCGGCCTCGTAGGCGCCCCGGTGGTGTGTCCGGTGGCATTCCGTTCTCCGGGCCGGAACGTCACCGGTTTCCGGTGTGCACGGGGTCGTGGCGTGGGTGGGGTCGGGGGATGGGCGGGCTCAGGGTGGCGGGTCACGGCGTGGGCGGTGTGAGGTCGCCGACGATCAGGTGGACGGTTTTCCGGTGACGAGCACCGCGAGGCCGTCGAGGATGCGTTCCATACCGAAGGCGAACTCGTCGTCCTCACCGCCCGGCTTGTCGAAGACCCGGGCTTCGAGAAGCTCGTGGATCTCGGGGAAGCGCCGGGCGTCGGTGAGCCTGGCGAGTGACCTGCCGTAGCCGGACAGCGCCTCCTCGTCGGTGACCTGGGAGGTGTCGAGGGCGTCCCGGAGGTCGGCGAGGAGCGCCACCTCGGTCCTGACGAAGCCGTTGACCAGCAGCAGCGCCGCGAGCTTCGTGTCCGGCTCCAGTCCGGTGCCGCGCAGGCAGCGCAGCCCGGTCTCCAGCCAGGCGACGTGGTTGGGCATGATCCCCGGCCCCGTGATGGGGATGCGCAACGACCAGGGGTGTCGCTGCAGGGCGACACGCATGGCGGCGCCCCACCGGTGGACGCCCTGGCGCCAGTCGTCGCCCGGCTCGGGGAGCGGGGGAGGCGGGCCGAGCACCGCGTCCGTGATGAGCATGAGCAGGTCGCCCTTGGACGAGACGTAGCGGTAGAGCGCCATCGTGGAGACGTCGAGCTCGGCGCCGATCTTGCTCATCGAGACCGCGGCGAGCCCTTCCGCGGAGCCCACCCGCAGGGCGGCCTCCACGATGTGCTCCAGGCTCAAGGTGCGTTTGGGGCCTTTGCCGGGCCGCTCGCGCAGGCCCCAGGCGATCTCCACGCTCTCCGGCACTTCCATCGCGCTCCCGGGCTTGACCGTCCTTTTCTGCGAGTGTATATCTTACGCAATATCGTGTATGCCATAAACAGTAGAGCGTACGCCATACACAGGAGGGGTAGTGGATACAGCGATAGAGGCGGTCGGCCTCACCAAGTCCTACGGCAGGGTCGCCGTCCTGAAGGGCGTCGACCTGCGCGTCGCCAGGGGGAGCGTGTACGCCCTGCTCGGTTCCAACGGGGCGGGCAAGACGACGACCGTACGCACCCTGGCGACGCTGGTCGGGCCGGACGGGGGACGGGCCACGGTCGCCGGGTTCGACGTCGTCCGCGACCGCCGCCGGGTGCGCCGCGCCATCAGCCTGACCGGCCAGCACGCGGCGGTCGACGAGTTGCTGACCGGCGAGGAGAACCTCCGGATGATGGGCCGCCTGTCCGGCCTGTCACGCGCGGGGGCCCGCCGCAGGGCGGCCGAGCTCCTGGAGCGGTTCGACCTGGTCGAGGCGGGAAAGCGGCGGGTCGGCACGTACTCGGGTGGTATGTGGCGACGCCTGGACCTGGCCGCCGGGCTCGTCGGCGCACCATCGGTGATCTTTCTCGACGAGCCGACGACCGGGCTCGACGTGCGGAGCAGGCAGGCGATGTGGGAGGTGATCACCCGCCTCGCCGACTCGGGGACGACGGTCTTCCTCACCACCCAGTACCTGGAGGAGGCCGACGGCCTCGCCGACAGGATCGCGCTGCTCGACGGCGGACGGGTGGTGGCGGAGGGCACCGCCGACGAGCTCAAGGCGAGGGTCGCCGCCTGGCGGCTGAACCTCGTGCTGGCCGACGCCGGCTCGTTCGCCGAGGTGACGCGCCTGCTCGGGGCGCGTGCCGTGCACGCCGATCCCGCCACGCTCACCGTCGAGGCGGCCACCGACGGGAGCGCCGCGGAGATCCGAGCCCTGCTGGACGAGGTGGATCCGGGGCGTTCGGCGGTCGAGAGGTTCACCGTGCGAGGCGCCACGCTCGACGACGCGTTCCTCGCCCTGACGGGCAACCTGACGGACAACCTGACGGACAAGGAGCGGGCCGGTGTCTGACCTCACCGTGATGGACGTCTCGATGAACGGGGAGCGGCGAGTGTCCGGTCCCGTGGTCGAGTGCGGAGGGCGGGCCGGTGTCTGAGCTCGTCGCCTGGCCGGTCATGACCGGCCGCGCCGTCCGCCTGTCGCTGCGCAACCTCGACGCGCTGATCACCTCGTTCCTGTTGCCCGTCATGATCATGCTGATGTTCGTCTACCTGTTCGGCGGCGCGATCCAGACCGGCACCGACTACGTCACCTACGCCGTCCCCGGCGTCCTCGTCATGTGCGCCTCCTACGGCGCCTCCCTGACCGCGGTCGCCGTCAGCCAGGACATGAGCCGGGGGATCGTCGACAGGTTCAGGTCGATGGACGTCGGCGGAGGGGCGTTCCTGGGCGGGCACGTGGCCGCCAGCACCGTGCGCAACCTCACCTCGCTCGTCATCGTGTTCGTCGTCGCGTTCCTGCTCGGCTTCCGGGCGGACGCGGACCTGGCGGGCTGGGCCGCGGCGGCGGGCATCCTGGTGGTGTTCGTCCTGGCCGTCTCCGCGGTCTCCGCCGTGGTCGGCCTGCTGGCCAGGACGCCGGAGGCCGCGGGCGGCTTCACCTTCGCGGTGATGTTCCTGCCCTACCCGAGCAGCGCCTTCGTCCCGGTCCACACCATGCCCACGTGGCTGCACGGGTTCGCGGAGAACCAGCCGGCCACGCCGATCATCGAGTCCGTGCGCGGCCTGCTGCTCGACAGGCCCGTGGGGAGCGACCCGTGGAAGGCGCTGGCCTGGTGCGGTGGTTTCCTGCTGGTCTCGGCGCTGCTGTCCGGCAGGTTGTTCCGCGACCGCGCCCGCTGAGGTCGCCGGAGGGGACGCGCTCAGCCGACCAGGGTGAGCCAGTGCGGCGCGTCCCCGAAGGGGGCGGTGCGGGTGGTGACCGCCTCCATCAACCAGGCGGCCGAGGCGCGGGCGTTCTCGACCACGTCGGGCGGGTAGGCGTACCTGACCCGGTGCTCCTCGAACTCGTCCTCGTCGTCCAGGAAGACCCGGCTCCGGCGGCCCTTCAGCAGGTTCCCGCGGGTCCTGATCACGTCGAGGTCGAGGTCGATCATGGTGACCTGGCCGTCGCTCCACCGGGGCACCGTGGAGATGTCGCAGTAGATCTCGTGCTTGTGCGGGGCCGTGTTGAACGCGGCCGTCCACCAGGCGTCGCGGGGGAAGAGCATCACGAACGGATGCGGCCAGGCGATCGCGGGCCCGTCGCCCTTGTGGCCGCTGGAGTTGGCCACGCAGCCCGTCCACACCCCGTACTCGTCCTCGCCGAGCAGCAGGCCGCGGTGGTGCCAGTGCAGTGACCCGTCGTACTTGCGGTAGACCACGTTCACGCTCTCATAGGACATTCCTCGACATTAAGGCTTGACAGAGATCTATGTATTTCCTACCTTCTAAATAGGTTAAGAGTGTCAGTGCGAAGCCCCGGCTGGCTGACCGGCAACCCTCGCACCGCGGCGGGGTGCCCCCGGGGGAGACCAGGCGGCACGGTGGGCGTGCCGCAAGCGCGGACCCCTGCACAGGGGTCACCACGACATGTCCGGGAGCGTCAGATGCCGAAGAGCAGCACACTGAACCACGCGAGCCCCGTCGACCTCGACACCCACGGCCACTACCGGCCCGGTGGCAGGCCCGGCCTGCGCTACCCCTTCCAGGGGCGGATCGGCACAACCGCCTTCCCCGCCGAGCCGGGGCGCTACCACCTCTACGTCGCGGCCGTCTGTCCGTACGCACAGCGCGCCGCCATCGTGCGCTCCCTCAAGGGACTCCAGGACGTGGTCTCGCTCTCCTACGTCGACGACGAGCGCGACGGGCGCGGGTGGGCGTTCCGCGAGCGGCGCGGGGCCGACCCGGTCAACGGCTTCACCACCCTGCGGCAGGCGTACGAGGCGACCGAGCCCGGCTTCGACGGGCACGTCTCCGTGCCGGTCCTGTGGGACAGGACGAGCGGCCGCGTCGTCAGCAACAACTTCCCCGACATCACGATCGACCTCGCCACCCGGTTCGGCGGCGACCCCGAGGCCGACCTCTACCCCGAGGAGCTCAGGCCGGAGATCGACGAGCTCAACACGAGGATCTACGAGATCGTCAACACGGCGGCGGGCCGCGTGGCGTCGGCCACCACCGAGACCGCGTACACCGAGGCGCGCGCAGGAGTGATCGCCTTCCTGGCCGAGCTGGACGACCGGCTGGCCGACCGCAGGTACCTGTTCGGCTCGGGAATCACCGAGGCGGACGTGCGGCTCTGGCCGACCCTGCTCCGCTTCGACCTGAGCGACAACCCGGCGGCCAGGATCAGCGAGCGCCCGCTGACCTCCTTCACCAACCTGTGGGCCTACGCCAGGGACCTCTACGCCCACCCCGCCTTCCGCGAGAACACCGACTTCACCGTCATCTCCCCTTTCCGCGGCGAGACCGACACCTGGCGTGTCCCGGTCGAGCCGCTGTACGCCGACTGGGACGAGCCGCACCGCAGAGCCGCCGTATGAGCGCCTCGATCGCCGTCGTCGGCGCGGGACCGACGGGCACCTGCCTGGTGGAGCGGATCTGCGCCAACGCCGCCGACCTGCTCGGCTGGCCGTCGCTGGACGTCCACGTGATCGACCCCCACCCGCCGGGCGGCGGGCGCGTCTGGCGGCGCGACCAGCCGGACCTGCTCTGGATGAACTCCACCGCGGCCGACGTGACGCTCTTCACCGACGAGTCGGTACGGTGCGAGGGACCGATCCGCCCGGGACCCACGCTGGCCGAATGGCTCGGCGGAGACCCCGGCGGGTTCGCCACCCGCCCCGCGCAGAGCGGCTACCTCTCCCACGTCTTCCGCCACGCGGTGGCGACCGCGCCGCGCGGTGTTCGGGTGCACGTGCACGCCACCCGCGCCGTCGACCTCGCCGACATCCCCGGCGGCCAGGCGGTGAGGCTGGCGGACGGCAGGACGATCGAGGTCGACGCGGTGATCCTCGCCCAGGGACACGGCGACGTGACCCCGACGAGCGAGGAGGGCACCCTGGCCCGCCTCGCCACGCGCGCGGGGCTGCGCTACCTGCCCACCGGCTACGCGGCGGACCTCGACCTCGACAACATCCCCACGAGGGAGCCGGTGATCGTACGGGGGATGGGGCTCGCCTTCGTCGACCTGATGGTGCTGCTCACCTCGGGCCGGGGCGGCCGGTTCGTCCGCGAGTACGACGGGGAGCTCGTCTACCTGCCCAGCGGGCGAGAGCCCTTCCTGCACGTGGGGTCGCGGCGCGGGGTGCCGTACCACTCCAAGACCGGTTACCTCTTCAGGGGCGCCCGCCCGCCGGTGCCGCGCTTCCTCACCCGCGAGGCGCTGGGCGAGGGGCCGTGGGACTTCCGGAGGGACGTGTGGCCGCTCGTCGCCAAGGAGCTGGCCTTCGCGTACTACCACGAGCTCATCACCGCCCACCCCAAGCGCGTCAAGCTGGGCTGGGAGGAGTTCGAGGAGGGTTTCGCGGCCGAGGAGTGGCGCAGCCTCGGGATGCGCAAGCTGATCCGCCAGGCCGTGCCCCGGCATCCGGACCGGCTCGACTTCGACCGGCTCGACCGGCCGCTGGACGGCATCCGGTTCGGTGACCAGGCCGGCCTGCAGAGGTGGATGCACGGCTATCTCGCCGTCGACCTGGAGCGGCGCTCCGACCCCGCGCACAGTGCCGACCACGCCATGATCCTCGGACTGCTCTCCGTCTACGGCGTCCTCGCCGAGCTGGGCGTCTCCGATCCGTGGTTCGGCGGGTTCTTCAGCTACGTCGCGAGCGGCCCGCCGGGACCCCGGCTGGAGGAGATGCGCGCCCTCGCCAGGGCCGGGACGGTCACCTTCCTCGGCGCGAACCTCAAGGTCGACCACCACGAAGGGCGCTGGCGGGCACAGAGCCCCACCGTGCCCGGTGGCGTCGCGGCCACCACACTCGTCGAGGCCCGGCTGCCCGCGCCCAGCGTGAGCCGGGCCGTCGACCCGCTCATCAGCGCCCTTCGCGACCGCGGCGAACTCGACGAGGAGTCGGGTCTGGTGAACGTGAGGACCGCCGACCGACGCCTGCTCGACAGGTCGGGCACCCCGCACCCCCGCAGGTTCGCCCTCGGCCCCTGGGTCGTGGGAGGCAGGGCCACCGCCGGCTTCGCCAGGCCCCGTCTCAACGCCCTGCTCTTCCGCCACGCCGACGCCCTCGCCCGGATCGTGCTCTCCGAGGCCGCCGGAACCCGGATAAGACGGCACGTCGCGTGAACCACCCCGATCGCCGTACCCGGCGTGTCGTCGAGCCGGCCGGACGCGCCGCACAACACGCCGTACAGAACAACGCCGTACAGAACAACGCCGTACGGAACGCCGTGCGGAAGCACGTCGCAGAGAAGCACGTCGTACAGAAGCGCAAGGAGAAGAACGTGAAGTTGCGATGGGGCGCCCTGACGCTCGCCGGAGTGCTGGCGCTCGCGGCGTGCGGAGCCGAGAGCGGGGCCCCGAGCGCGAAGGCCGGTGCGGACGGCGGTGGCGACGGAGGGTCGCTCGTGTGGGCGGTGGAGACACAGCCGATCACCTTCAACCCGCACCAGTGGGGCCAGAACAAGGCCCGCCTCCTGGTCCACAACCAGTTCGACGCACTGATCGCCCGGGGCGGGAACGGCGAGTTCCTGCCGTGGCTGGCCACGTCCTGGAAGGTCTCACCGGACGGCCTGACCTACACCTTCGAACTCCGCGACGACGTCACCTTCCACGACGGTGAGAAGTTCGACGCCGCCTCGGTGAAGGCGAACCTCGACCAGCTCGTCTCGCCCGGCTACAACGCCGCGCTCGGCGCCATCCAGCTGCGCAACTTCGAGAAGGCCGAGGCGACCGCGCCCCACACCCTGAAGGTCACGCTCAAGGCCCCCGACGGACTGTTCCTCGACTTCCTCTCCTCCCCGTACGCGGGCCAGGTCTCCCCGAAGTCGTTGAAGAGCGCGAAGGACCTCAAGGCGGGCGGCGTCGACGTGGTCGGCACCGGGCCGTTCATCCTCGACCGGTTCACCCCCGGCCAGGAGGTCCACTACAAGCGCAACCCCGACTACAGGTGGCCGCCCACCGGCGCCGCCCACCAGGGGCCGGCGCACCTGGCCGAGATCACCTACCGCTTCCTGCCCGAGGCGGCGGTACGGGTCGGCGCGCTCACCTCCGGGCAGGTACAGGTGATCGAGGGCGTACCCGCCACCGAGATCGGCCTCATCAAGAGCGACCCCGAGTTGAAGCTGGAGACCAGCCTCAACTCGGGAAGCGCGTTCTCCTACTACTTCAACGTCTCCCGCCCCCCGTTCGACGACAAGCGGGTCCGCGAGGCCTTCCGCGACGCCGTCGACGTGGACGCCGTGCTCAACTCCGTCTACCAGGGCACCGCCAAGCGAGCCTGGAGCGTCATCGGCCAGGGCAGCCCGCAGTTCTACGACCCCTCCCTGGAGAAGACCTTCGGCAACAACCCCGAACGGGCCAACCGGCTGCTCGACGAGGCGGGCTGGAAGGAACGCGACGCCGAGGGCTTCCGGGTCAAGGACGGCAAGCGGCTCACCGTGCGCACCGTCAACGCCGCGCCGTTCGTCCGCGACCGCCGCGACGTCCTCGCCCAGGCCGTCCAGGCGGCCGTCAAGCAGAGCGCCGGGATCGACTTCCAGGTCAAGATCGTTGACCAGGGCACCGCGCAGAAGGCCGTCGAGGACAACGAGTACGAGATCTTCGAGAACTCGCGCGGCGACACCGACGCCGGGGCGGCGCTCAACCTGATCCTGGCGAAGGACGCCGCGATCAACCGCACGAAGTTCGGGAGCGCCGAGCTGGACAAGCTGCTCGCCGACGCGTCGGCCGCCTCCGACCTCGCCAAGCGCAAGGAGCTCTACGCGAAGGCGCAGAAGACCGTGATCACCGACGAGGCGCTCCTGCTCCCGCTCTACGTTCCCGCCGACCAGATCGCCTACGGCGCCTCGGTCACCGGGGTCACCTTCGAGCCGGTCTCCGGCACCCCCAACAGTGCTTACGACATCCGGACAGGGACGTGAGCACCCTTTCACTCACCCGGCGGCGGGGGCTGGCCGCCGCCGGGTGGCTCGGCCCGGTGGCCCGGCGGCTCGGAGCGGGCGTCGCCGTGCTCTGGGCCGCCGCCACCGCGGCCTACCTCGCCCTGATGCTCGCCCCGGGTGACACGGTCGACGTGCTCGTCGGCGACGGCCTCGACACCCCCGAACGGCGGGCGGAGATCATCGCCGAGTGGGGGCTGGACCGCTCCCCGCTCCAGCAGTACGGCGACTATCTGCTCCGCCTGCTCCAGGGAGACCTGGGCCGCTCCTACATTCTGCAGCGCGGCGTCGGCGACATCCTCGCCTCCCAGGTCCGGCCGACGATCCAGCTCGCGCTCACCGCCGCGCTCCTCGGGGTCGTCCTCGCCCTGCTGCTCGCCCTGACCACTGCGGGCCGCCGCCCCTGGCTCGGCGGCCTGGTCGGGCTGTCGGAGCTGGTCACCGTCTCGGTCCCGCCGTTCCTCATCGGCATCCTGCTGCTCGCCGTCTTCTCCTTCACCCTCGGCTGGTTCCCCGTCTCCGGGGACAGGGGACTCGCCTCTCTGGTGCTGCCCGGACTCGCGCTCGGGCTGCCGATCGCGGGGGTGCTCGGCCAGGTGCTCCGCGAAGGGCTGGAACGGGCGCTTGAGGAGCCGTTCGCGGTGACCGCCCGCTCGCGCGGCATCACCGAGTGGCGGCTCGTCGCCCGGCACGCCCTGCGCCACGCGCTGCTCCCCGCCGTCACCCTCACCGGCTGGTTCGTCGGCTTCCTGCTCGGCGGAGCGATCATCGTGGAGGCGGTGTTCGGCCGCCCCGGGCTCGGCCAGGTCACCGTCGGCGCGGTGAACGGCAAGGACATGCCGCTGGTGATGGCGGTCGTGTTGATATCCGCCCTCGCCTACGTGACGGTCAGCACGATCGTCGACCTCGCCTACCTCGCGATCGACCCCCGCCTGAGGAGGAGCCGATGACGATCCCGCCGTGCGAAGAGCCGGTGACGGTTCCACTGATGGTTCCGCCGAGGCAGGAGCCGGCGGTGGTCTCGCCGCAGGAGGCGCCCTCGCCGTACCGGCAGGGGAGGAGCCGATGACGACGGTCACGGAGGTCCCCGCTGTCGCGACCGCCGCCCCCGCCCCGGCCGGACGCGGATACGGCTTCAGCGCGCAGCTGGTCGCGCCGCTGCTGTTCCTGGCGGTCGCCGCCGTCGCCGCCGTGGCGCCGAGCCTGCTCACCGGCGTCGACCCGCTCGCCGCCGACCCACTGCACGCGCTCGCCGGGCCGAGCGCCGAACACTGGTTCGGCACCGACCACCTCGGCCGCGACGTGCTGTCGCGCGTCGTCCACGGCGCGGGACACTCGCTGAGCATCGGCGCAGCCGCCGTACTGCTCGCCGCGGGGGCCGGAACCCTGCTGGGCGTCCTGGCAGGACTGTCCCCCCGCTACGTCGACGAGCTGCTCAGCCGCCTGTTCGACGTCGTGGCGACCTTCCCTGAACTGCTGCTCGCCCTGCTGGTCATCGCGATCACCGGCCCCGGCACCGGCAACGTGATCCTCGCGATCGGCATCGCGCAGATCCCCAACTACGCCCGCGTGATCCGCGCCCAGACGTTCGTGGTGCGCCGCTCCGGCTACGTCGAGCAGGCGGTCACCTTCGGCCTGGCCAGGCCGATACTGGTCGCCCGCCACGTACTGCCCAACGTGCTCGGCCCCCTGCCGGTGCTCGCCACGATCGGTATGGGCACCGCCATCATCGCCACCTCAGGGCTCAGCTTCCTCGGCATGGGCCCGCAGCCGCCCAGCCCGGAATGGGGCTCGATGCTGTCGGAGGCCCGCAACTACCTGCGCGTCGCCTGGTGGAGCGTGCTCTTCCCCGGCCTCGCCGTCACCCTCACCGTCATCAGCCTGACGCTCGTCGGGCGCCGCCTGCAGCGCCGTTTCGAGGGGAGAAACCGATGAGCCTCATCGACGTCGAGGACCTGCGGGTCGGCTTTCCCAAGGCCGGAGTACAGGCCGTACGGGGGGTGAGCCTCTCGATCGAGGCGGGCGAGTGCGTGGCGATCGTCGGGGAGTCCGGCTCGGGCAAGAGCGTGACGGCGAGGACCCTGGTCGGGCTGGCCGGACCCGGCGCCGAGGTCAACGCCTCCCGGTTCGTCGTGAACGGCGGGGACGCGCTCCGCTTCGGCGCCCGCGACTGGCGACGGCTGCGCGGCCGGTTCGCGGGGCTCGTGCTCCAGGACGCGCTCACCTCGCTCGACCCGCTCCGTACCGTCGGCGACGAGATCGCCGAGGTGCTCACCACCCACGACGTCGTCCCCCGCACCGCCCGGAGGGAGAGGGTGATCGAGCTGCTGGATGCGGCAGGGGTCCCCGAACCCGAGGTTCGGGCCCGGCAGTACGCCCACCAGCTGTCCGGAGGGCTGCGCCAGCGCGCCCTGATCGCCTCCGCGATCGCCGCGAGCCCGCCACTGATCATCGCCGACGAGCCGACGACCGCGCTCGACGTCACCGTGCAGGCCCAGATCCTGCGGCTGCTCGCCGCCCGCAAGGCCGAGGGCACCGCGCTGCTCATGATCAGCCACGACCTCGCCGTGGTCTCCGCCGTCGCCGACCGCGTACTGGTGATGAAGGACGGCGTGGTCGTCGAGGAGGGGCCGACGGGACGTGTGCTGTCCGAGCCCCGGCACGACTACACCAGGCTGCTGCTCGCCGCCGTCCCCTCCGCGGTCTCGCGCGGCACCCGCCTGTCGGCCATCGCCGCCGGGGGAATCGCGCTGCGCACCCCGCTGCCGGAGCGGACCGTCGACCACGCCGCGCCGATCCTGGAGGTTTCGGGGCTCTCGGCCGCGTACGGCTCGCGCACGGTGGTCGACGACGTCTCCTTCGAGGTCTACCCCGGTGAGACGCTCGGCGTCGTGGGGGAGTCGGGGTCGGGCAAGACCACGGTCGCCCGGCTCGTCCTCGGACTGCTCGAACCCGCCTCGGGGGAGGTCCGGCTGGGCGGCGAGCCCTGGTCGGGGATCCGCGAGCGCGGGAGGCGTTCCCGCAGGTCCCGTATCCAGGTGATCTCCCAGAACCCGCTCGACTCCTTCGACCCCCGCTACACGGTGGGCCGCCTGGTCGCGGAACCCCTCCGCGGCGCCTTCTTCGAACGCGGCCCCTCACGCGCTGCTCCCTCCGGGAGGGGTTCCTCGCCCGGTGTCTCCTCCGGGGACGGCTTCCCTCGCCGTATCACTTCCCGGAACGGCTCCCCGCGCGGCGTTCCGACCGAGAACGGCTCCCCGCGCGGCGTTCCTTTCCGGCGCGGCTCCTCGCGAGAGGTCCTCTTCGACCGGGTGACCGAGCTGCTGAACCGGGTCGGCCTCCCGGCGGACATCGCCGACCGGCACCCGCGGCGCCTGTCCGGAGGCCAGCGCCAGCGGGTGGCCATCGCGAGAGCCCTCGCCACCCGCCCCGACGTGCTCGTCTGCGACGAGCCGGTCTCCGCGCTGGACGTGTCGATCCAGGCCCAGGTGCTCGACCTGCTCGCGGAGATCCAGGCCGCCGACGGGACCGCGCTCATCTTCATCTCCCACGACCTCGGGGTGGTCCACCACGTCGCCGACCGGGTGCTGGTCATGCGCGGCGGACAGGTCGTGGAGGAGGGGCACGTGGATGAGGTGTTCTTCCTGCCCCGGCACGACTACACCCGCGAACTGCTCGGCGCGGTGCCCAAGCTGGTGTCGACCGAGCCCTGACGGAGGCCACGGACGTCGGGCAGGATCAGCACCCCCAGACAGGAGACCGCCAGCAGCGCCGCCGCCCCGTACAGGGTGGGCGCCGTGCCCACCGCTTCGGCCAGTGGCCCGGCGAGGGCCATGCCGAGAGGGGTGAGCCCGAGGGAGAGCAGCCAGTCGTACGCGGACACCCGTGAGATCGCCTCTGCCGGAATGTGCTCCTGCACGGCGGTCTCCCACATGGGGGACATGAACGCCAGGCCGCCGGTCATCAGCCCGTAGGCCGCAGCGACGATCAGCACGGGCGCCTCGGCGGCGAGCAGGATCAGGGGCAGCGCGCCGAGGGTGAGCGCGATGTTGGCCACGATGAGAGGCTTTCGCGGCCTCACCCGCAGGGCCAGCAGCGCGCCGCACAGGGCGCCGACCGTGCCGCCCTGCACGATCGTGCCCCAGGCGAGCTCGCCGCCGAGGCTCGTGACGGCGATCACGGGCCCGATCGTGATCAGGGCGCAACGGCTGAGGTTCCACAGGGAGTGGCCGACGAGGTTCGTCCAGTACCACCGGTGGCGGCGCAGCTGTGCCCATCCTTCGGTCAGCTGCCTGACGAACCGCTCGTGCGGCGCGGGCGGGATCGGCGCGAGCCGGAGTCGGCCCAGCAGCACCGCGCTGACCACGAACGTCACGGCGTCCAGGAGCAGCGCCCAGCCGGGCCCGGCGGTCAGGGCGAGTGCGGTGGCGATGCCCGGGCCGAGAAGCACGGACCCGCGCTGGGCGAGCGCTATGAGCGCGTTGGCCCTGGGAAGGTGCTCCGCCGCCACGGTGGCGGGCACCAGACCGGTCGTGGCGGGCAGGAAGAACGCCGAACCGGCTCCCGAGACGGCGGCCAGCGCCGCCAGGTGGACGATGTCGACCGTACCGGTGATCAACTCGACGCCCATGGCGGCGTGGGCGAGCCCGCGCACCACGTCCGCGCCCATCATCACGCGACGGCGCGGAAGCCGATCGGCCCACACGCCGCCGGGCAGCATCAGCGCCACCATGGCGATCGACTGGGCGGCCAGGACCACTCCGAGGTCGGTCGCAGAGCCCGTCGCGGTGACGATCGCCAGCGCGAGGGCCACGGCGGTGATGGAGTCGCCGATGTGCGAGAGGGTCTGGCCGGCCCACAGCAGGCGGAAGCGGGGGTCTCGTAAGGGAGCCCAGGAACCGGATGAAGAAGGCATGGACTGAAAAGTAGTACGAAATCATAATTTACGCATCGATATTAATGATGGCCCAGCGTCGACGACGGCTCGACGGAAGGCGGCATTACCCTGTGGGCATGCCAGAGCCTGACTCCGTCGACCGGCACATCGCGCACTGGTCCCGGGAACTGTCCGACCTCGACCCGCAGATCGAGGGGATCGTCACGCGCATGCAGGCTCTCGTGCGGCTGCTCAAACGGAACAAGGACGTCTGGCTGACCGAGGGAGGGCTCAAGTCCTGGGAGTTCGACGTCCTCCACCACCTGGTTGCGGCCGGGCCGCCCTACCGGGTGCCCCCTTCGCTACTGGCCGGATGGCTCGACACCCACCCGGCCACGCTGACCAGCCGGCTCGACCGGCTGGAGCGAGCCGGATATGTCGATCGCGTGCACGATCCCGGCGACCGCCGCCGCCTGCTCGTCGCGCTGACCCCCGCCGGACGCGCCGTCTGGCAGGAGCGCATGGACCAGGGCGACCTCTTCGAGCGCTCACTGCTCGGCCCGCTCGACTCCGGGGAGCGCGAGGTCCTCAACGATCTCCTCCGCCGGATGGTCCAGACCGTGGAGCGGGACGGCCCGCCGCTGATGCCCGACTGGCCGTCGGCTCCGGGAGCGGATCCAGGCACGGGTTCGGGCACGGCTTCGGGCGCGGTTTCGGGCACCGGGGCGGGGCCGGGTTCCAGGGAGGCGACAGGATCGGGATCTGAGAGGTCGATCGGATGAGCCCGGGATCGGGTCCGCCGACCGGGTGACCTCGGGAGCGAGACGGTCGGTCAGGTGACCTCGGAATCGGGTCCGTCGGTTTGGTGCCCCAACAGCGAGTCGGCCGCCAGGCCGTCCCGTGCGCAGGAGGAACGCTCAGAGGAGCCGGCGGGCACCCTGGGCCGGGGTCGCCGGGTAGATGTCCGGTGCGGTCCAGCCGCGCTCGGCGTAGGCCCCGGTCACCGACTCCCGTACCGACTCCACCCGGTCGTCGGCGACCAGCGCGATCGCCGAGCCGCCGAACCCGCCCCCGGTCATCCGAGCCCCTCGCGCCCCGCCCCTGACCGCCGACTCCACGGCCACGTCCAACTCGGCACAGGACACCTCGAACTGGTCGCGCAGCGACAGGTGAGAGGCGTTCAGCAGCGCCCCGATCTCCCGTACCGCCCCGGCGCGCAGCAGCCCGATCACCGCCTCCACCCGGTGGTTCTCGGTCACCACGTGCTGGGTGCGCCTGCGCTCGTCGCCGCTCAGCTTCGCGAGGGCACCCGCCAGATCCGTGACATCGCGCAGCGCGTCGACCCCCAGATGCTTGGCGGCGTCCTCACAGTCCTTGCGGCGGCGAGCGTACTGCCCGTCGGCGAGCTCGTGGTGCACCCCGGTATTGATGATCAGCAGCTGCATGCCGTGACTCGCCAGGTCGAACGGGATGCTCCTGGTCCCCAGGGTCCGGCAGTCCAGGAACAGCGCCTTCCCCTCCTCGCCGAGGGCGGAGGCCGCCTGGTCCATGATCCCGCACGGCATGCCCACGAAGTCGTTCTCGGCCTTCTGGGCGGCGAGGGCGATCTCCATCTTGGTGAGGCCGAGCCCGTACAGCTCGTTCAGCGCCGTACCGATCACCACTTCCAGCGCCGCGCTCGACGACAGTCCCGCCCCCTGGGGGACGTCCCCGTCGATCACCACATCCGCCCCGCCGACCGGCCGCCCCTGCTCTCGCTTTTGCTCCCGTTCCCCTGCGCCGAGCGCCCAGAACACCCCGGCCGCGTAGCGTGCCCAGCCCTCGGCCTCGTCGGCCGTCGCCAACGTCACCGGCTCACCCGCCTGCAGGGACCGCAGCCTGATCACCCCGTCCTCGCGCGGCGACATCGCGGCGGTCACCCCCCACGGCAGCGCGAACGGCAGGACGAACCCGTCGTTGTAGTCGGTGTGCTCCCCGATCAGGTTGACCCGACCGGGAGCGTGCCACACCCCGGCCGGCTCCACGCCGTACGAGTCCCTGAAAGCCCCAACAACGCGCATGATCCAACACTCCTCAACACGGCTCACCCGTAGGGTATCGATTCCACCGGAGCCAGGTTCCGCGCTCGTTCCCGCCGAAGGTCACATCTTGAACCCGTCCCGCCCGGCAGATGTGCGAACAGCCCCCACGTTTGGTTGAATGCCGCGTACGGCGTGCGCGAGGGGCGGTAGCTCAGCCGGTTAGAGCAGGGGACTCATAATCCCTGGGTCGCGGGTTCGAGTCCCGCCCGCCCTACCCCTCATGGCCGTGACAAGAGCGCCCGTGACCTGTTCTTACGCGGTCCCGGGCGCTCTTCGATCGTCCGGCTGTCAACGGTCGTCGGCTTTCGGTGGTTGATCGTGCCGAATGGGCGCCGAAACTATCGGAACTCTGCCGAAACTTCCCGGTGGGTCGCAATGCGTGTGACGGTGGCATTCCATGATCATAGTTGGGGCCATCGCCCTCCGTCTGGCGCGCGATCGACCTACTTCACTACGAAAGTTTCATGCTGTGCGCCGGGAGCGGGCGCGAACCTTCCCTGGCCAGCGCGCCCCGCGGGCCCGGGCGTCCGGGGCTGCGAAGCAAGTTACTTGACATCCGCAATCGGGTCGTATTTGCTCCCTTGCACTACACCCCCTACGGCGTGCAAGCGGCATACCGATAAGTTCTGGTGAACGTTAGCGCTCACAATTCGATTCCGGTTTCACAACTCCAGGAATTGGATGCCGCTGATGGAGAGGAACAGAACATGTCTTTATCGTCGGCCCGGTCCCTACA
Organism: Streptosporangium sp. NPDC006930; assembly: GCF_040635605.1. Taxonomy (NCBI): domain Bacteria; kingdom Bacillati; phylum Actinomycetota; class Actinomycetes; order Streptosporangiales; family Streptosporangiaceae; genus Streptosporangium; species Streptosporangium sp. NPDC006930. The sequence goes on from NZ_JBEYID010000001.1 coordinate 369,171, forward strand.
GCCAGAGGGAAGCGCAAATGTTGAAGCATAGGTCCATCCTCGGGGCCGTGGCGCTCGCGGCGGCTGTCGTCCTGATGACGGGGCACGCGGCGATGAGCAGCGGCAGCAGCGCAGGGAGCTCCGCGTCCGCCGCCGCATTCGCGGGAACCGCGGGATGTGGAAAGAACCCGACGCTGAGCAGCGGAACGCACACCATCCAGTCCAGCGGAAAGAATCGCAGCTTCATTCTGCGAATTCCCGCGAACTACAACAACAACAACCCCTATCGCCTGATCTTCGGCATCCACTGGCTGAACGGCACCATGAACGACGTCGACTCCGGTGGAAGCAGCGGGGCCTCCTGGTCCTACTACGGGCAGCGGCAGCTGTCGAACAACACCGCGATCTTCATCGCGCCGCAGGGCCTCAACAACGGCTGGGCCAACTCCAACGGCGAGGACGTCACCCTCTTCGACGACATCATGCGGCGGGTGGAGGCGGATCTCTGTGTCGACCCCTCGCTGCGCTTCGCCATGGGGTTCAGCTACGGCGGCGGCATGAGCTTCTCCCTCGCCTGCAGCCGCGCGAATGTCTTCCGCGCGGTCGCGGTGTTCGCCGGCGCGCAGCTCAGCGGATGCAGCGACGGCTCCCAGCCCATCGCGTACATGGGACTGCACGGCATCACCGACAGCGTCCTCAACATCTCGCAGGGGCGGGCGCTGCGGGACAGGTTCGTCCGCAACAACGGCTGTACCGCCCAGAACCCGCCTGAGCCGGGCTCGGGCAGCCGAGGGCACGTCGTCACCGCCTACTCGGGGTGCCGAGCCGGATACCCCGTCGTCTGGGCCGCGTACGACAACGGTCACACGCCCGCCCCGGTGGACGGGACCTACACCGAGAACGGCGCCCAGACCTGGACCAAGGGGGAGGTGTGGAAGTTCGTCTCCCAGTTCCAGAGCACCTCCACGCCCAACCCGACGCCCACCCCGACCGTCACCCCGACGGTGACCCCGACTCCCACCCCGACCCCCACGACCAGCTTCCGCCTGCGCAACGAGGGCGCCGGGCGCTGCGTCGACTCGCCCAACAGCGCCAGCGCCAACGGCACCCAGTTGCAGATCTACGACTGCCACACCAACCCCAACCAGCTCTTCAGCCACGACTCCGGCAGACTCCAGACCCTCGGCAAATGCCTGGACTCCCCCACGAACGCCGGCTCCGGCACCCGCGTGCAACTGTGGGACTGTCACACCAACAGCAACCAGCAGTGGACCTTCAACTCCAACGGCACCGTGACCAGCGGCGCCAACAACCTCTGCCTCAACGTCACCGGCACCGGCAACACCTCCGCCGTGACCGTCGCCACGTGCAACGGCCAGGCCACCCAGAGGTGGACCAGGGCATGACCACCCGCTAGCCGATGACAGACGTCGGGTCCAGGCGACTTCGCCTGGACCCGACGCGCTTTCAGCTTTCCCGGCAGGACGGACACCTTGTTCTGATCATGTGCCGCCACGGCCTCGGCGGCCTCAGGGGGCAGCGTCGCCGGCTCTCCTTTCGGTGGAGGACCGGCGTCAGGCGGCGGACGGGACGACGACGACCTTGCCGTGCACCGCGCCCTCGGCGGCGCGGGCGTGCAGCGCCGGCAGTTCGGCGAGAGGCACCCGCTCGGCGACGGCGACGTGCAGCTCGCCGCGGTCGATCAGCGCCACCAGCTTCGCCAGCTGTTCGGCGTCGCTGCGGACGAAGAGGTCGATACCGCGTACGCCACGCGCTTCGTCGGCGGGCGCGGGCATCCACACCGCCGTGTTGACCACGACGCCACCCGGGCGGACCAGCGTGACCAGCGCGGCCAGTTCTGCCGGGTCGACCGGTGCGAGGTTGAGCGCGATGTCGACCGGCTCGGTCACCGCCGTGGTCACGCGGGTGGTGGTGTGGTCGATGATCTCATCGGCGCCGGCGGACTTGACCGCCTCGGTGCTGCGCGGGCCGGCTGTGGCGATGACGTGGGCATCGGCCCGCTTGGCCAGCTGCACGGCGTAGCCGCCGACCGCTCCGCCGGCGCCGTTGATCAGCACGCGTTGCCCCGCCCGCAGCCTGCCGTGGTCGAACAGGGCCTGGTACGCGGTGAGGCCCACCAATGGCAGTGCGGCGGCGTCGGACAGCGGGACGCTCTTGGGCGCCGGTGTCAGAACCTCGGCCGGGGCGATGACGTATTCCGCGGAGGCTCCGTTGCCGTCCATCGGCAGGAAGCCGACGACGTCGGAACCGACCTCGATGCCGCCGATCCCGCCGGTGCTGTCGGTGTTGTAGGTGCCCTCGCCGACCGCGTCGACCGTGCCGGCGACGTCGATGCCGGGAGTGTGGGGCAGCACCACCGGGATGGGGCCGCGCATGAAGCCGCCACGGATGTTGCCGTCCACCGGGTTGAAGGTCGTCCCGGCGACGCGGATCCGGACCTCACCGGCTCCGGGGACGGGCTGCTCCACCTCCTCGTAGCGCAGGACGTCAGGGGTGCCGTACTCGTGGAAACGCACTGCCTTCATCGGGGTCTCGCTTTCACTCCGGATCAGTTGCTTCGAACTCGAAGTAACTGCGGAGCATGCTACTGCTGCTTCGAATTCGAAGCAAATGGCGTTGATCGCCGCCGACCCCTCTCGTCGCCACGACGAACTCGGCGACGGCCTGAAGGGCTGCGCACCCGTACGGCGTGCGGTGCGGGAGCCCTTCGGGGCCGGCGTGCGCCGGCGGGGCCCCGCGTGCTCCGACCGCGCACGAGTCCACCTCTCGCTCGCGGAGTACGGCGGAGCCGGATCCCGCCCGTGGAGATGAGCCGACAGGACGGCGCGGGCGATCCAGTTACTCCTTCCGCCCGAGGAATCGCGCGCCTCGCCGTATGTGATGCCCCTTACCGTCGCAGGCGCGGCATTTACCAAATGCGCCCTTGAAGGTTGTGGAATGCGATTCTTTGGACCTGTTGCAGGTTTTACATCTCATGTATGGATGAAATGCGCAGGAGATGAGATATCCGATGATCAGGAGGCCTGCGAGGATTATGAGGGGGTGTACGGCCGGCTCGGAGGCTACTTCGCCGGACGGAATGGCGACGGGGAGAGTTGTGATTGGATGCACGCGATCAGATTTACATGGAAAAGAGCCTCGCATCAGGCGTTTCTGTGTGCGGGCCCTTCTGGATCGCGTATCCGGCATTGGTATGCCGATCTTTTGTGTGGTCGGCACCTGTTGGGAGCGATTCGGCTCGGCCGCCATAATGATCACTTCCCCAGAGGTCGGTCTCGGACAGGGGGCGGTACCGGTCAGGGACGGTCGAGTGAGGGCGTGAAGGAGACGGGGCCGCCGGGGGTGCGGACGGTCACCTTTCCCTCGGAGAGGCTGATCTCCGGATCTTCGGCGCCGGGGACGATCAAGGTCAGCAGGGAGGCGGCGGGGGGAGAGAGCACCGTCACCGTGTCGGCCTTTTTGAGATAGCCGGTCGAGATCGCGCAGGGGCGCACCTTCTGGCCGCCGATCGGCTGGAGGGAGGGCATCGTGAGTTGCAGCAGCGTCACGCGCCGGCTCCCGTCGGCCAGCACCACCTTGCCGTCGCGATTGGAGACAACCCTGAGCGAGGGACCGAGGTGCCACAGGTTGCGCAGCGCCGACCCGGCGGGGACCGTGTCCAGTACGGCCATCAGATCGGTGCCGTGACAGACCAGGACCGAGCGTGTGCGCCGGACGCCGTACGCGTCGTCGGCGAACGTGTAGGACTGGCGGGTGCGTTCCACGAACGAGTTCACGAGATGGGTCACCGTCTCCTCGCGAAAGGTGGCGCCCACGACGACGGGAACGTTGTGCGCCTCGGGGGAGGTCGTCCACTCCCGGTAGGCCGTCCTCTCGTAGGAGTGGAAGCCCGCCTCCACCAGGATGTCCCGGCCGTGGGCGTGGTAGGTGACGCCCAGATGGTCCTCGTGGCCGTGCAGGCGGCGTCCGGGGCCGAACCTGATCGAGTAGTAGGCGGATCGCGGGTCGCCCCACGCCGTCCTGCCGAAGACGTAGCCGCCGTCGAACACCTTCACCGTGTCCTTCTCGTGCGGGAAACCCTCCGGGCGCGTGTCGGCGGGGCTGTCACCGATCGGCACCAGACGGCCGTCGGGCTGGGTGGCGTGGCTGACGTACGCCTCCAGCGACGTCCGCCGCACGGCGAGGCTCGCGGGGACCGCGACCCCGCTCCTCCCGATCGCCTCCAGGGCCGCCCCCAGCCGCCGGTGAACGTAGAGGCCGTATCTCGGGGCCTGCTCGTGCAGCGCTCCCTGCGCGTCGATGGAGAGTTCCGCCGACTCGGTCATCCGCCGGACGGCCAGGTCCCTCCATCGTTCCCGCCGGAGACGGCAGCCGACCGCGAGCAGCGCGATGTCCTGGTCCAGACCGTGGTTGTGGCCCTGACGATAGAGGGCGGGGTCGGACAGGATCCCGCCGTGCTCGGCCAGGCTGTCGAACAGCCAGGTGGCGCGTACGTACGCGCTGAGACAGACCAGCGCCGGTGCGCGCAGTGCGACCGGATGCTCGGCCCAGGCCCAGGGGCTGACCCGGGTCCCGCCGCGAGGGTTCTTCCTTACCCAGTCGCCGGCGATCTTCGTGGCGCGGGTGAGATACTCCTGCCTGCCCGACCGCTCGTACTCCCCGACCAGGCGGCCCATCCATCTCAGCGCGTGGAGGTTCAGCGCCCAGGAACGGTTGCCGTACGGGTCGGCGCGCCAGTCGATGTCCGAGCCCAGGTCGGCGGGGGGCAGGCCGACGAACGCGACCCGGCCCCGCATGACCTCGTCAACCTTGATCGCTGGGAACCACCCGGCAGGATAGACGACCGGGCCGTCCTCCGGCACGGGGGATGACGGGGCGGGACGCCTCGTGACCAGGCCGAGGGCCCTGCGGGCGCGCTGAAACACGTGATCGCTCCAAAGGGTGAGGTGCGGACGTCCTCACGAGCCCGCGAACGGTCGTACACCGGGATGGCCGGGCCGTTTCCGCGCAGCCCGAAGAGAGCCGGTGAGCTGTGGGAGGGCCGGCGCAGCCTGAAGACGGCCGGTGGGTTAAGGAGACGTGATCGGTCGGGCGAGGCCCGGGACGTCCGGTTGGTTATGGGGATGTGGAGACGGTGACCGCCCCGCGGGCGTCCGGTGGGCTGTGGAGGCGGTGGTCGGGCGGGTTACGGGAGTGAGGGAGGGGCGGGCTTGTCGTCCGTCCAGCCCGCCTCCAGGACCACCTCGACCTCCTCCTCTCCGGGCCCGCCCGCATCGGTCGAGGACAGCACCCGGGAGCTGGCGACATCGATGATCAGCGTCCGCTGGACGAGGGCGGGAGCGGTCGGGGAGGTCCGCACGGTGAAGGAGAACGCGGCACCCTTCCTGCCCCGCTCGTCCCGCGCCGTGCCCAGGTAGCGGACGTTCGGCAGCTCCGCCAGGGCACGATAGGCGGCCGCCCGCACCTCGGGCGACGACGGCTTGCTCCACAGCAGACCGCTGAGCGCGTCCGCCAGGACGCCGCTGTCCGAACCGCGCGGCGCACCTCGCACCATCGAGGAGATCCGGTCCTTCAGCACGGCGGGGTCGGCCGGAAGCTCCCGGATCTGCTCGAAGGTCATGTCCTGGCCGGCCACGCTGAAAGCCGTCCTGCCGGTGACGGGCTTGAGCAGGCCCTCACCCGGCGACGAGGACAGGGTTTCCCCTCCTGAAGGACTCCAGGACGGGGCCACGCCCGCCCACTCGCTGGGAGACCCGTCGCGGCGCCACGCCTCGCTGTCGGCCGCGCTTCCCGGACGCGCCCCCAGCGTCCGCGAACCGGCCCAGATCCTGCCGTCCTCGGCGGCCCACTGCTCGGTGAGCCACGACTCCACCACCCGGTAGCGGTTCTTCCCCTTTCCCAGCGGCTCCGGGTGTGTCCTGCGGTGCGACTTTTTGACGCGCCAGTACGCTCCCGTCGTCGCGGGGTCCGCCTCCGCCCTGGTCGCCGCCGCGAGAAGAACCGACCGCCCGGAGATCTCAGGGGCCCGGTCCACGGTCGTCGTCGGAACGAGCACGGCCACGATCACGACCACGGTCATGGCGGTGGCGAGGCCGGTCAGCGCGACCGTCCACGGCAACCACCGGCGGCGCCGGGGTTCGGCCTGCAACCGCCCGAACACCCTGGCCTTGAGAAACGGGTCGGGCCGCGGCTCGCCGTACAGTTCGCGAACCTTCTCCAGCTCATCCACGATCGGTCTCCTCGGGTTCGAGCATGGGGTTGGTGCCACCCAGCGCGGTGCGCAGTTTTCTCCTCGCCCGGTTCAGGCGTGACCCGACGGTCCCGTACGGGATGCCGAGGGCGCCGGAGATCTCCTCGTGGCTGAGCCCGGCCAGGGCCACCAGGAGGAGGACGTCGCGGTCTCGCCGGTGGAGCCCGGCCAGCGCCGTCGCCAGGCTCGGACGCAGGCTCTCCGCGCTGACCCGCGCCGCGACCTGTTCCTCGTGTCCCGGAGAGTCGGGGTCCGGGCCGTGGCGCCCGAGCGCGCGTAGCGTGCGCACCTCGACGCGACGTTGTTTGCCGATGAGGTTGGTCGCGATCCCGTACAACCAGGCCCGCACGCCGGCGCGCGACGGGTCGTAGAGCGCCCGCTTGCGGAACGCGGTGAGAAACGTCTCCGCCACGACGTCCTCCGCGCTGTCGGCGCCGAGTCGCTGCGCGACGTAGCGGTGGATCTCGTGGAAGTGGAGGTCGAAGATCGCGCTGAACCGCTCGGACTCGACGAGGGAGAGCCGGAGGACCTCGGCGTCGTCCGCTGGACGATCGGTCCAGGACATCGTGGTCACGATGGTCTTCCCGTCATGTGCAACCCTTCGGACGCGATCAGCGGTCATCCCTCATCACCCGATCCGTCGATCTGCTTTCACGTTCTCGGCCCACGTTCTCGGCCCACGGTCCCGACGTATGGTCCCGGCCCACGGACACGGGCAACGGTCCCGGTCAACGGTCACGGTTTCCCGGTCAGGCGGTGAGGTCTCGGCGGGGCCACTGCGGCGAGGGTGTCGCGCGGCGGTGGCCTGGGTACCCCGTTCAAGGGGAAAACCCCAGCTCACAGCAGTTTGATCAGCTGGGGAAGGACGTGGACGATGCCTCTGAGGCGGCCAGGTCACACCGGGCGCGGAAGCCGGGATCTGGAGATCAATCCGATCTTCAGCCGGGAGCCCCTGCGGGTCCCGCGCCACGCCATGCCAGCAGGGGAGATGGAGCCGGAGACGGCCTACCAGCTGGTTCACGACGAGCTGATGCTGGACGGCAACGCGCGGCTGAACCTCGCGACGTTCGTGAGCACCTGGGCGGAGCCGCAGGCACTGAGGCTGATGGCCGAGTGCGTCGAGAAGAACATGATCGACAAGGACGAGTATCCACAGACCGCGGAGTTGGAGACGCGGTGCGTGGACATCCTCGCCAGGCTCTGGCACGCCGAGAACCCTCACCGCGCGACGGGCTGCTCGACGACCGGGTCGAGCGAGGCGGCCATGCTGGGCGGCCTGGCGCTCAAACGACGCTGGCGGCAGCGGCGCCGTGCGGAGGGCCGCCCAGACGACCGGCCCAATCTCGTCATGGGCGTCAACGTACAGATCTGCTGGGACAAGTTCGCCGACTACTTCGACATCGAACCCCGCTACGTGCCGATGGAGGGCGATCGATACCACCTGAGCCCGCAGACCGCCGTCGAGCGGTGCGACGAGAACACCATCGGGGTCGTGGCCGTCCTGGGTTCGACCTACGACGGCAGCTACGAGCCCGTCGCCGACATCGCCGCGGCCCTGGACGACCTGCAGGCCCGCACCGGACTCGACGTGCCGATCCACGTGGACGGCGCCTCCGGCGCGATGATCGCGCCCTTCCTCGATCCGGATCTGCACTGGGACTTCCGGGTGCCACGGGTGGCGTCGATCAACACCTCCGGACACAAGTACGGGCTGGTGATGCCGGGGGTGGGCTGGGTGCTGTGGCGCGACTCCCAGGCGCTCCCCGACGATCTGGTCTTCCGCGTCAACTACCTCGGCGGGGACATGCCGACCTTCGCGCTGAACTTCTCCCGGCCGGGCGCCCAGGTGGTCGCGCAGTACTACAACTTCCTGCGGCTGGGCTTCGACGGCTACCGCCGGGTGCAGCGGACCTGCCGGGACGTGGCGACCCGGCTGGCCGGGGAGATCGCCGGGCTGGACCACTTCGAGCTGCTCACCGACGGTGGCGAGGCTCCGGTGTTCGCCTTTCGGGTACGTGAGGGAGTCGACGGCTTCACGGTCTTCGACGTCTCCGCCGCGCTGCGCGAGCGCGGCTGGCTGGTGCCCGCCTACACCTTTCCGGAGAACCGTACGGACCTGGCGGTACTGCGCATCGTCGTCCGCAACGGCTTCAGCCACGACCTGGCCGATCTGTTGATGGAGGACCTGCGCAGGATCCTGCCCCGCCTGGAGGCGCAAGGCGGGCATCGCACCGCCGACGACGCCGGAGGCTTCGCGCACGGTGCCGGGAAGAGACACCGACACCACGGCTGAGGGTGTGCGCAGGCGCTCGCGTCGGCCGGGGGAGGGCCGGTGCGGGCGAAGGACAAGTGAGAAGGAGACATTGAGATGTGCCGTTTGTTCGGCCTGAGCAGCGCGCCTCGGCGTACGCATGCCACCTTCTGGCTCCTGGACGCGCCGGACAGCCTCAGCGAGCAGAGCCACCGCGACCCCGACGGGACCGGGCTGGGGTACTTCGACGCCGACGGCACCCCGGAGGTGCACAAGGCGCCCATCGCCGCCTATCGGGACCGGTGTTTCGCCGAGGAGGCGAAGGAGGTGGAGTCCACCACCTTCGTGGCCCACGTACGTTTCGCCTCCACCGGCGGCCTGGAGAGACGCAACACGCATCCCTTCCTGCAGGACGGGCGGCTTTTCGCGCACAACGGGGTGGTCGAGGGCCTGGACGACCTCGACGCGGAGCTGGGCGAGGATCGGAAGCTCGTCAAGGGGGAGACCGACTCCGAGCGCTTCTTCGCGCTGATCACCCGTGAGACCAGGGCGCACGGCGGCGACGTCGCCGCCGGTATCGAGGCCGCGGCCCGCTGGGTCGCCCAGCACCTGCCCATCTACGGCCTCAATCTGGTGCTCACCACCCCGCGGGATCTGTGGGCGCTGCGCTATCCCGACACCCACCGGCTGTATGTGCTCCAGCGCGCCGCGGGCGGGTGCCACAGTGGCCGGCACCTCGACCAGAGCGGCACCGACGGCCGTATCCGCGTCCGCTCCCGCGACCTCGTCGACGCCCCCGCCTACGTGGTCGCCAGCGAGCACATGGACGACCATCCCGGATGGAGCCCGATGGAGCCCGGCGAACTGCTCCACGTCGGACCGGATCTCGTCCCCACCCGCCGGATCGTCCTGCCGGAGGAGCCCGCGCACCAGCTGAGCCTCGCCGACCTGCGCCCCGAGGCCGCCACCTCGCAGGCCGTCTGATCTCCGTAGGGCCTGTGCCGGGGACCGGGTTTTCCAGCACAGGCGCGTGAGAGGCCCCTAGGTGATGTCTGATAAATGATCAGGGTGGATGCGGTTAGATGATCGTTCGTGGTGCGACGAGGTGAGCTGACCGACAAGGCCTGGCAACGGATCGAGCCCCTGCTGCCCGCAACGGATGGCCGCTGTGAGCCGATCCGGCCGCGCTTGCCGGGCCGAAGACCCGACGGTATGAGATAATTCTGCAGGTCAGGCGGCTTTCGGCCTGCTCCCCCCTGGCTGGTGACGGAGGAGCAGGCATGGACATCACGCCCAAGGCGATGGTCATCCCCAAGGAGACCGACCACCTCGAACAGGGCAAGTACGGTCCCGTCTTCCCACGCACCCCGGCGTGTTACGGGTTCACGATCATCGCCGACGTCAAGCCGGGGCGGGCTGAGGCGATCAGGAACCACGGTTACACGCTGGCCAAGGCGCTGGAGGCCGATCCGCATCTGTTGGCACCGCTGAAGCTGCACTATCTGCGCTGGGTGCTGTTCGACGACGACAGGCGCTTCATGTATCAGGGGATCTTCGACACCGATTTCGACAAGTACACCGAGGACGCCGTCGCGCTGTTCAGCCAGTCGGGGGTCAGCACGACCTTCGAGAACCTCGTGGGCTTCCCTGAGGACTGGAAGACCAACCCGGAGGCGTTCGTCAGGTTCGTCCGCGAGCACCACTGTCCCAGCTTCATCGAGTACGGGGAGTACCCCTACGTCACCGCCGACGAGATCAAGAAGGCATTGCGGATCAAGGGCGCCCTGTCGGAGATGCTCGACCAGATGCAGTGAGAACCGGGGAGGCCGGGCCGGTGCCCGGTGTGTCCCGCTGCCGATCGGAGGCCAGATGAGCCAGCCCAGAACCGCCCGCGTCTACAACCAGAACCACGCATCGCGCCCCTACACCCCCGGCGGGCAGCGGGTGAGCATCTACGTGTCGTGGAGCTATCCGGCCGAGGCGGGCAGGAACACGGCCGAGCTCGACAACCGGTTCTCCACGATGACCGAGGTGCGGCGGGTGAACTGGCCGACGTATGAGGACCCCCGCTGGTCTGATCCGCGATGTTTCCAGCAGGACATCGCCGGAGCGCTGGAGCTGTTCTTCTGGGGTTGGGCCCCCTTCCAGCAGTTCGTTGAGGAGAGCACCGGCCACCCCGTGCCGGTGTACCAGCGCATCGACCAGGCCGGTTTCCGTACCGTGCTGGACGAGCGGGTACTGGCCGACACCGACACCTTGTTCGTCTTCGGTCTGGACCACATGGTCACCGGGCAGGACACCGAGCCCGGGGAGGTCGAGGCGCTGCGGGAGTTCCTGTCCCGGGAGGGAACCTGCCTGGTGCTGGGGCCGCACCACGACGTTGGAGCCTCCGACGATCTGGCCGTGCGCGACGCCGAATACCACCATCACGGTGATGCGCTGGTGCCCCGGCAGCAGCGTTTCGCCTGCTACGTCCGCGGCCTGATGGCCGGATTGGGCGTGCCGGTGGAAAACCGCTACGGGCTGCGGCCCGCCGTACAGGAAAACAAGAAGATCGCACCGCTGTCGATCAACCGGGACCTTGACACCAAGGGGTGGCTGGAGGGGGTGAGCACCTTCAACTTCCACATGCACCTGCCGCACTACGCCGTGACGACCGATGCGCCGGACGTCGTTCACGTGCTGGGCAGGCAGCCGATCGACCTCTCCAGGCCGCCGCACCCGTTCACCGAAGCCGGCAACACCGAGTTCAACATGTTCCTGTGGATGCCTCCCGACGGACAGCGGGCCGGCGACGTGCTGCTGGCCGACTCCACGATCTTCAGCTCGCTGTTCGGCGGCGATGAGAGCCTGCGCACCTTCTGGAAGAACATCGTCGCGGCGAGGTAACGCCCGGGAAGGCAGGTGGCGGCCGTGACCGCACAGACCCACATCGCACCCGAACTCGACCTGCACGACATCCAACGTGGGGTGCTCAGCCCCCGGCCGAGCCCGTACGCCGCGACCTACGTCCTGTTCCGCATCGACGAGCGCGCGCACGGGCGGGAGCTGATACGGCGCCTTGCCGCGGTGGTCACCTCGGCCGCCGACACCGTCAGCCCCCTGGGCGAGACCTGGGTCAGCGTCGCGCTCACCTATCACGGCCTGGCGGCACTGGGCGTGCCGCGGCAGTCGCTGGAGACCTTCGCCTGGGAGTTCCGCCAGGGCATGGCCGCCCGCGCCGAAGCGCTGGGCGACATCGGCGACAGCGCTCCGGAGAACTGGGAGAAGCCACTGGGCACGCCCGACGTCCACGTGGTGCTGGTGGCCCTCGCCCCCGACAGCGCCCGCCTGCAGGAGGCGATCGACCGGGCCCGCCCCGCCTACCACGCGCTGCCCGGCATCACCGCGATCTGGTGCCAGGACTGCCACGCGCTGCCCACCGAGACCGAACCGTTCGGCTACCGCGACGGCATCAGCCACCCGGCCGTCGAGGGCAGCGGCATTCCGGGCTCCAATACGCTGGAGGTCCCGCTCAAGGCGGGAGAGTTCATACTCGGCTACCCCGACGAGCTGGGCGGCGTCCAGACCCTCCGGCCCGAGGTGCTGGGACGCAACGGCAGCTACGCGGCCTTCCGTAAACTCCACCAGCGCGTCGGCGTCTTCCGCCGCTACCTGCGGGACAACGCCGCCGATCCGGCGGACGAGGAACTGCTGGCGGCGAAGATCATGGGTCGCTGGCGCAGCGGAGCGCCCCTGGCGCTCAGCCCGGAGCGCGACGATCCCACCCTCGACGCCGACCCCTACCGCAACAGTTTCCTCTATCGGCAGGACGACCCGGCGGGCTTTATCACCCCCGGCGGCAGTCACATCCGCCGGGGCAACCCTCGCGACGCGGTGGTGGCGGGCGTGCCGCGGCTGCACCGGATGATCCGGCGCGGCACCGTCTACGGTCCGCCGCTGCCCGATGGCGTCCTAGAGGACGACGGGACCGACCGCGGCCTGATGTTCGCCTTCATCGGCGCGCACCTGGGACGGCAGTTCGAGTTCGTCCAGTCCGAATGGATGAACGACGGCGTCTTCTTCGGCGCGGGCGACGCACGTGACCCCGTCATCGGCTCCGGCGACTTCACCATCCCCCGCAAGCCGCTGCGGCGACGTTTGCAGGATCTGCCACGGTTCGTCGTCACGCGTGGCGGCGAGTACTGCTTTCTGCCCTCGCTGAGCGCCCTGCGCTGGCTCGGCGACCTCGAAGACTGATCAAAGAACCAGCCGAACAGACGGACGGCACCGCTTCGGGCAGGTCATCCGCAAAAGCCATCGAGGCGGGAGCATCATGGACACGTTGCATCTGCTGCTCACCGCGATCACCGTGATCTTCATCGCGGCCACTATGTTCGCCGCAGGCCTGGGAACCACTCTGCCGGCGCTACGCGCGATCCTGACCGCCCCGCTGCTGCTGGTACTCGCACTGACGGCCAACCTGATCGCCGTCCCGTTGCTGGGCTGGGGTGTCGCCACCCTGTTCAGCCTGCCCACGGCGGCTTTCGTCGCGACGGTACTGATCGCCTCCTCCCCGGGCGGGCCGTTCGGGGCGAAGCTGGGCATGATTCAAAAGGGAGACGTGGTCGCGGGCGCGGCGATGCAGGTGCTGCTGGCCGCCGTCGGCAGCCTCACCTTCGGTCCGACGGTCAACGCCGTCCTCACTGCGGCGAACGTCGGCGGGGGCGTCTCCCTGGACGTCGCCGCCCTGGTGCGGACCGTGGCCGTCCTGCAGCTCATCCCGTTCGCTGTCGGGCTGATCACGCGCCACTACACGCCGGCCATGGCGCGCTCGTGGCATCCGGCCGCGGTGGCGGTGTCGAACGTGTCGTTCCTGATCGTGCTGGCGGGCATGCTGCTGGGCAACTGGCGAGACATCGCCGCGCTGACCGGTTCACGCACCCTGCTGGCGGGATTCGTCCTGGCCGTCACGGCCTTCGCCACGGGCGCGCTGCTGGCCACCGGCACGCCGCAGCGCCGCAGCACCATGGGAGGCGTCACAGCGGTACGCAACGTCGGTCCGGCCCTGGCCGCCGTCGGTCTCGCCTTCGACGATTCACCGGCCGTGCTGGGGGCACTGGCCGCGTTTTTGCTCAGTGGCCTGGCCGTCTCCCTGCCGATCGCCGCGGTACTCGGCCGCCACCGGGCCGGCGACGTCGGCGGGTGAATCCTGCGTCATGCGTCGGCCATTCGAGACTCTGGCTCCTGATAACGGCGGTTATCGCAGGTCAGAACGTCAGATTCGCAGGTGGGCGTCGACCAAAGAGCAACTACAGAAAGTTACTTGTCACTTGGCCGCGGACGAGGAGGGGCCTGGCTGCGAGAAGGAGGTGCCTCCGGAAGCGAGAAGGTCGAGCAGGCGCCAGACGGCCGCGAAGGGGCGACCGTGTTCGAGGCGGCGGCGGGACCGGGTGATCTGGCCGGACGGGGCGCATGACACCTGCCGGTCATGGGTCACCGACCTCCCAGATGAGCATAAATTCTCATCTGGGAGGAATGTCGATATTTGTTGATTCTCTGTTTTGAAACATATGATTTGCGTGGCCAGAATGCCCGTGGACCCTGAAAATAGGGGGCCGAGAGGGGGTGGTTTTTGATGTCCTTTGCTGGAGGATGGTTTTATGGTGAAAGGGTGGGATGTCAAGGTTGATATCCGTGGAAATGTTGACCTTGCATGGTGGGAACCAGATATTCGAGGTCATCGACTGTTCCGGCGTCCGCTGCTAATGTTTCGCTCGGCCGACGAATTTATGTGACCGGTGATTTGCGACTAATGGCGTAATTCGCTTTACGTCCGGCACCGCGCGGCGGTTCGACACCTTCGCCGAGTGGGCGGACATCGTCGAGGTCGGTGGGGTCGGCATGACCTTCACCAGGATGGAGTGGCGCCATGACGGATGTGACGGTCGTCGGGACCGGAGTGACCGGCTCCGCGATCGTACGGGCCTGCGTCGACTCCGGCCTGGTGGTCTCGGTCTGGAACCGCACGCCGGAACGCTCGGCGAGACTCGCGGGAAGGGACGTCCATCTTCACGCGACGGCGGCCGAGGCGATCGAGACCTCCCCGATCGTGCTGCTGTGCCTTCTCAACTACGAGATCACCCACGCGGTCCTCGACGATGCCGGGGCCGACCTCTCCGGCAGGCTCGTCGTCCAGAGCGCCGCAGGCGTCCCCGACGACGTCGCCCCCCTGCGCGAGCGGGTGGAGGCCGCCGGAGGCAGATATCTGGAGGCCGCGATCCTCAACTACCCGGACGCCATCGGCACCGAAGACTGCTTCACCGTCTACAGCGGGGCGGCCGAGGACTTCAAGGAGCTGGCGGGGGTGACCGAGGCGCTGTCCGGCAAGCAGGTGCGCCTGGGCGCCGACCCCGCCTACGCCAAGGCCTACCACGTCGTCTCCAGCGCCTTCCACTACGCGTTCGTCAGCGGCTTCCTCGAATGCTCGGCCATCGCGGAGAGCATCGGCGTCCCCCTCCACGAATTCGCGGAGTCCGTGCCGCTCTACGACCCCGCCTTCCGGAACACGATCTGCGTCGGACTCGGCCTCATCGCGCGCCGCGACTACACCTTCGAGCAGGCTCCGCTCACCTCGCACCTGGACGTCCTCAACAACCTGGCGGGCATCGCGGAACGGGCGGGGATCGACCGGTCCTACCTCGGCGTGATGCGCGAGCGCGTGCTGAGGGCGATGGAGCAGGGCTACCGGCGCGAGCACGTGGCGGTGCTGACCGAACAGTTCCGCAGCCGCCGAGCGGCCGTCCATAACCGCTAAGGGGAAGCATGCACGGGTTCGAACCGGTTGACGGCAGGGCGAGACGCGGTTTCCCGAGGCCGGGCACTCCCGGTCCCGGCCTTCCCGACCCGGCCGTCCCCGGTCCTGGAATCCCCGGTCCCGGAGGTCCTGGTCCTGGAGGTCCCGGCCCCGGAATCCCCGGTCCCGGCCCGGGACTTCCCGGCCCCGGTCCAGGGGGCCCGGATCCCGGTCCTCGAAGGCCAGGTCTCCCAGGTCCGGGAGTGCCCGATCCCAGCGCTCCTGATCTCGATATTCCAGGTTCCGGAGTCTCGGGTTCCGTTGCCCTCGGGCCCGATCTCGATGTCCCTGGTTCTGGGACGTCGAGATCCGATGTCCCCGGCCCCGATCTCGACGTCCCTGGTTCGGATGCCCCCGAACTAGGCGCCCCTGAGTGGGAAGTTCCCGAAATGACGCACTCGGTGGACTCCCGCCTGTGGTTGCGCAGGCAGTGCCCGCTCGCCGAGCCTCGCCTGCGCCTCGTCTGTTTTCCCCACGCCGGAGGTGCCCCGACCTCCTACCAGGGGTGGCAGGACCGGCTGCCCGCCGACATCGAGCTCTCCGCCGTGTGTTACCCCGGCAGGCAGAACCGCGCCAACGAGCGGCCGATCGACCACATGGAACCTCTCGCCGACCAGGTATGCCGGGCACTGCTCCCTCTCTCGGACCGGCCGCTCGCCCTGTTCGGGCACGGTATGGGCGCCGTGGTCGCGTACGAGGTCGCGGTCAGGCTCGCCGGACAGTACCGGATCTCCCCGGTGGCGCTGCTGGTGTCGGCGCACGCGGCGCCGCACCTGTGCGCGGACGACGCGCGAAGGATCCCCGTGGGTGACCGTCAGCTCACCGAGTGGGCCGCCGCCGCGGACCCGACGCTCCTGCGCTTTCCGGAGCTGATGGACCTGGCGATGATCGCGCTGCGGGCCGACCACGACCTCCTGCACGCCTACCGGCCCGCGTCCACCCCGCCGGTCACCGTTCCGATCACCGGCTACCTGGGGACGGGCGACCCGTGCGTGAGCCACGGGGAGATGCGCGCCTGGAGCCGCGTCGCGGCGTCCGGATTCGAGCTGCGTACCCTTCCAGGGGATCACCTCCGTCCGGGGGACGAGGAGGCGGCACTCGTCACCGACATCGCGGAGCGCCTCGCCGCTGTCGGGGGCGTGAGCGGGACACTCCACGAGGATGCGCCCGCTCCTACCCGGCACCCGTGAGGTTCCCGGACACTTCACGCCCTTCCAGACCCCGAGTCCGAACGGGAGGGATACGCGGCATCGCCACGGGTGGGGCGCATCCGGCACGGCCGACGTGATTCCACGCCCACCGGCTACCCCGAAGCACGTTCCCCCTGAGGCATGCCGCCTCAGGCACGTCACCCTGAAAAATGTCGGTGCCCGTTGTCAGAGTCGGCAGGGTCAGCGGCAACGTTCCAACCTCGTCCCCCGGAGGTGCGCGATGGCACGGCGACGGACACCCGCCAAGGCGGTGCGACGGCGGGCACCCGGCGGGCGAAGATCGCGCCGAGGCAAGGACGACGGAGGCCCGTTCCTGTGGGCGGTCGCGGCCATCGCCCTCGTCGTGGTCGGGATGTGGCTCGTCGACGTCGTCATCGCCAACTGGCCGCTGGTGATCGGCGGTACGATCGCGCTGATCGCGGCTCTGGCCGGGGCACTCCTGCTGCGTCATCGGGTGATCGAGGCCCGGGAGCGGGAATGGCTGGAGGTCAACGCGCGCCTCGAAAGCGTCGACCGCATGACCGGCGACCGGTTCGAGGCCCTCGTCGAGGCTCTGTTGCGGCGAGAGGGTTTTCGCGGGGTGCGCAGGATCGGCGGCAGCGGTGACGGCGGCGTCGACGTCGTCGCGACCGCGCCCGGCGGCGACCGCTTCGTCATCCAGTGCAAGCGCTGGGGCACCTCGGTCGGCTCACCCCAGATCCGCGACCTCCTCGGCGCGCTCCACGCCTACCCCGGTCACCGCGGCGTGCTCGTCACCTCCGCGACGTTCACGGCTCCCGCCAGGGAGTACGCGGCGGGCACCGACCTGACACTGATCGACCGCGCGCTGCTCGCCGCCTGGTTCACCGGGTCCTTCACCCTCGCCCCGCCGGAGCGCCGCGCATTCGGCCGCTGACCCGGCCGATCCCCGCGGATCTTCGGTCACCGTCAGACGGGTGAATCGCACTAGATTGCCGTCATGAGTGGTGGTACGTGGGCGGTGGAGGCGATCGCGAAGCTGGACGGCGAGAGGGAGCGGACCCCTCCCACACCGCTGCACCGGTTCCCGCTGCCCGCCGGATGGGAGGTGCGGTTGTGGCTGAAGGACGAGTCCGCGCAGCCGACGGGCAATCTCAAGCACCGGCTGGCGCGGGCACTCTTCGCGCGGGCGATCACCGCGGGCCTGATCGTGGAGGGCACCACCGTGGTGGAGGCCACCGGGGGCGCGATGGCCGTCGCGCAGGCGTACTTCGCCCGGCTGCTCGGCCTGCCGTATGTCGCCGTCATGCCGAAGAGGTCGTCCGGGGAGGGGGTCGAACGGCTGGGCGGGAGATGCCTGCACGTCGATCCGCCCCTCGCGATCTACGCGGAGGCCGCGAAGCTGGCCGAGCGGGTGGACGGCCACTACCTGGACCACTACACCTCGGCGGCGGACGTCGACTGGCGCGGAGGGAGCCTGGCCGAAGAGCTGTTCGGGCAGGTGGAGGAGTGCCCGCGCTGGGTCGTGGTCGGCGCCGGCACCGGCGCCACGTCCGCGGCCGTCGGCCGCCACCTGCGCACCCATGACCTGCCGGGACGGCTGGCCGTGGTCGATCCCGAGAACTCCGCCTACTTCCCCGGCTGGGCGAGCGGCGCCGCCGACTACGGCACGGGCATGCCCTCCCGGATCGAGGGGATCGGCCGGCCGCGCCTGGAGCCGGGGTTCGTCCCCGACCTCGTCGACCTGGTCATTCCCGTACCGGACGCCGCGAGTGTGGCCGCGGCCCGCCGCGTTCGCAGGGACATCGGATCCCCGGTCGGTGCCGCCACCGGAACGAACCTGTGGGGCGCGCTGGAGATGGTCACGCGTATGCGCGCCCAGGGTGTCGGAGGTGACGTGGTGACCGTGCTCGGCGACGCCGATCCGCGCCACCTGCGGACCTGCCACGACGACACCTGGGCCGCGGGCAGAGGGCTGGACTGGCGGCCGTACGCGGAGAGGCTGGAACGCCTGCTCGACCACGGCGGCCCCTGGCGGCCGGATCCCGCGCCGGAGCCGGCCCCGAAGTGATCAGGCCGGGCGGTGCTGAGAGGTCAAGTCAGGGGTGCTGAGAGGCCAAGTCGGGCGGCGCTAAGGTCGACAGGCCGGGGCGCCGAAGTGGTCAAGCCGGGCGGTGCTGAGGGGGCAGGGGGGTTCGGTTTCCGGGGGATCACCGCTCCAGGAGTTCGACGGTGCCGCGCTCGCCGTCGACCCTGATCCGGTCGCCGTCGCGCAGGCGCATGGTCGCGTTGCCGGTGCCGACCACGGCCGGGATGCCGAGCTCACGGGCGACGATCGAGGCGTGTGACAACGGAGCGCCCATGTCGGTCACCACGGCGGCGGCGCGGGGGAACATCGGGGTCCAGCCGATGTTGGTCAGCGTCGTCACGAGGATCTCGCCGGGTGCGAGCCTGTCACCGTCCTCGGGACCGGCGATGACGCGGGCCACGCCCTCGACGACGCCCGGCGCCCCGGGAAAGCCGGTCACGGTGTCGCTCACCGGGGCGCCGCCGCCCCTGGCGTCGAAGATGTCGCCGCGCCGGTCGGGATCGGCGGCCCAGCGTTCCGGATCGAAACGGCCGATGATCAGCGTGGGGTAGGCGGGCAGGGCCGCGTACCGTTCGTACGTCGCCCGCCGGACCGCCACCTTCGCGGTCGGAGTGTCGTCGCCGCGCAGGACGGCGAGGATCTCCTGGATCGACAGGAAGAACAGGTCGTCACCGCGGCCGGTGAGCTCACCGGCCCGCAGGACGAAGGTACGCAACGCCCAGAAGGCGCGGATCACCTCCGAGCGGGCCGATTCCCGGTCACGGACGATCGCGTTCCACCGCGCCACCCGCAGGCGCGTTTTCGCGACCTCGCGGGGGTGGCGCTCCCCGAAGCGCCTCCAGGCCGCCTCACGCGCCTCCCGCTGGTGGTCGAGCAGCGTACCGGCGTGCCCGTTGCTCTCGGAGATGGCCGCGAGCTGCGCGTCGATCCATCGCGGATCCTCGCCGGGCCGGGGGATGGAGACCTCGAACTCGTGCGCGCCACGGTGCCCGTAGAGGCGGGCGAAGGTCTCCCTGTCGATCTCCCGCGCGGCCAGCCTCTCCAGGCCGACGATCGTCCCGAGGCTGGCGAGCTCCCCGTCGGCGTTGGCGCCGGTGAGCATGGCCTCGGCGTCGATCTCACCCACCAGCGTGCGCAGCCTGTCGCGGGTCATGACCAGGGCGGCGCCGCCCTGCCGTCCGGAGGCCTCCAGGATCTGGCAGGCCTCGACGAAGTACGGAAGCAGTTCCCCCTCCCACAGCCCGGCCAGCTCGCAGGTTGTCGCGGTGGCGGCGATCCGCTCGCGCAGCGCCTCGCAGCGCTGTCGCGCCGTGGCGAGGAAACCTGGCATCTTCCTGGTGTTGACCGCGACCCGCCTGCGCAGGGTGAAGGCGAGCGGCAGCACGCCTCTGATGATCCGCAGGCGCGAGGCGGGCAGCAACGGTACGTCCAGGTCGCGCGGGAGCCTGCCGAAGACCTGCTCGATCGCGCCGAGCCTTCTCCGCATGCCCAGGGCTTGCGCCACCGAGAACGCGACGCTCAGGTTCATGTAGAAGCGTCCGCCGATGTTGCCGACCAGGCCGAAGCCGGGCACCTTCGACGTCGACATCGCCTCCCCTATGAAGATCTGGACGAGTGACCAGGTGCACGGCGTCATCACGTCGGGGATGGCTTCGCCGAGGTTGGCGCCGGTCCACAGGTAGTCGCCGGTCAGGCTGTCGTTCCACTCCTCGACGGGCTGCCTGAGCCGGGTGATCGGGCGGGCCTGCACGACGAGGAACACCCCCTCGCGCCTGACCCACTCCACGTCCATGGGCGTCCCGTACAACTCCTCGATCCGCGTCGCGAGCCGCGCGAGCCGGGTGACCTCGGCGGGGGTGAGCACGGGCCGGTGGCGCAGGTTCTCGGGTACGGCCTCCTCACGGGTGCCGCCGGGGGTGCGGACCGTCATCACGGTCTTGTCGCCGACGCGCTCTTCGACGATCTCGCCGCCGTCCTTGGAGACGACGACGGTGTCGGGTGTCACCTGCCCCCCGACGACGGCCTCGCCCAGTCCCCACGAGGCGTTGATCACGACCTGGTCCCGCGCGCCGGTGACCGGGTTCGCGGTGAACAGGATGCCCGCCGCGTCGGCGGCCACCAGTTCCTGGACCACCACCGCCAGCGCCACGTCGTCCTGGGGTACGCCGTTCGAGGCCCGGTAGGCGATGGCGCGCGCCGTCCACAGCGAGGCCCAGCAGCGTCGGACCGCGTCCAGCAGGCCGTCACCCCGGATGTTGAGGTAGGTGTCCTGCTGTCCGGCGAACGACATGTCGGGCAGGTCCTCAGCGGTGGCCGACGAGCGTACGGCGACCGGCACGTCCTCGCCGAGCCTCGCGTAGGCCGCGCGGATCTCGGCGGCGGTCTCCGCCGGGATCTCCCGCTCGGAGAACAAGGCCGCGATCCGCCGCGACGCCTGTTCGGCGGACATGCCCGAGACGGCCTCCATGATCTGGTCGTTCAGTCCGTCGCGGGAGACGAAGTCGCGGTAGGCGTCCGTGGTGACGTGGAAGCCGTCGGGGACCGGGAGGCCCGCGCGGGCCATCCGGGCCAGCGAGGCTCCCTTGCCGCCCGCCAGTGCGAGATCGGCCGCTTCGCCGTCAAGGGGGAGGGTCTTCACCGCGCGTTCTCCTTGTTCTCCTCGTGCTCCTCGAACCGGTCGGTCTCCTCGAAGCCGAGGGAGACGCGAAGTTTCCGCTGCGCGGCCTCCAGGGCGGCGTCGACGTACTCCAGGGTGGCCCGTGTCACCGCTCGGGTGACGGCGGCGGAGGCGGGATCGGTGCCGGAGACGGTGCCGGAGACGGTGGCGGAGACGGTGGCGGGGCCGGTGGCCTCCATCGCGTTGCCGCCGGCATCGGCGACCAGCTCCGCCAGCCGCTCGTCGGACGGCCTGTACCCGGCGGGCATCATCGGCGAGACGGTCAGGAATCCGTACAGGACGGAGACGAACGTGGTCACGTGTTCGGCGGGCGACAGGTCGCTCCGCAGCGCGCCGTGTTTCAGCAGCGTGCCGAGGTAGGTCTGAAAACCGCCGCCCAGTTCCGCCTCGGCCGTGCCGTCCCACTTCTGGCGGGTGAGCCTGCCCAGCACCTCCGAGTCACCCAGGATGCTCGCGCGCATCAGGGGCCTGCCGAGGAGTTCCAGGGCGAGCAGCCTGAGCAGGTCGCGGAGGGTGGCCGGGCCGTCTCCGACGCGCCGTCGCACCTCGGTGATCATCTCGACCCGCTCGCGGCGCAGCAGCGCGACGAACAACTCCTCGCGCGTCTTCCAGTGCAGGTAGATCGTGCCCTTGGCGACCGCGGCCCGTCGGGCGATGTCCTCGACGGTGGTCTTGTCGTACCCCCAGCGCAGGACGAGGTCGGCGGTGGCGTCCAGGATGCGGTGCGCCCGCGCGAGCCGCTGGGAGGCGTCCTGCGGAGGTCGCCCCACCCTTCTGGTCTCCGGTTTCATAGCCCCCGTCATTTCGGGAAAGTTTGACCGTATATCCGTATATGGTCATTTAATTGATACCACGCCGCCAGGTGGGGGAGGAAGTGCGGTGGGATCTCGGTGGGGACGGGGCCGAGTAGGGAGGAAAGCGCGGTGGCAGGTTGTCGGGCGAGGAGTGAGAAGCGGTGGCCGGTTGTCGGGAAGCGACACCCGGTCGACGTTCGGAACGGTTCCCCCGTGCTGTCGGGAAGGTATACCTGGTCGACGTTCGGGACGGTTCCCCGGGTTGTCGGGAAGCGACAGCCGGTCAACGTTCGGGACGGTCCTCACGGGGGATACGGAGTCTGAACTCCCGACCCTCGCCTGAAGGACATCGCATGCTCAGGATCGGCAAGCTCACCCCCGCTGACCGTCCCCGCTGGGAAACCCTCTTCCGTGGCTACAACGACTTCTACGAGCGCACGCTCCCGCCCCAGCTGTACGACCGTGCCTGGGACGAGTTCCGGGAGGACGTTCGTATGCACGCCCTCGGCGCGAAGCTCGACGACGAGCTGGTCGGCATCGCGCACTTCCTCATCCACTCGAGCACCACGGCGCTGGACGTGTGCTACCTCCAGGACCTGTTCACCGCGCCGCAGGCCAGGGGCAAGGGGGCGGGGCGGGCGCTGATCGGTGCGGTGACCGAGTGGGCGAGCGCCCGCGACTGCAGCCGGGTCTACTGGTCGACCAAGGAGACCAACACCGAGGCCCGGCGGCTCTACGAAAAGGTCGCCGTGAACAGGGGTTTCATCCTTTACCAGATCGACCTCTAGCCGGAGGCGGGGCGACCGAGAGTCGCCCCATGGCTCGTCTTGCCGTGCCGCGGATCGCCGGCCTCATGCCGAGCGGCGGTCCGCGCTGTCGGGCTGTTGCCGGTCACGGGCCTGCCGGAGTTCGGTGTTGATGCGCAGGGCCTCGGCGAGTTGGTCTTCCAGGATGATGATGCGGCAGGCGGCCTCCAGGGCGGTGCCCTGGTCGACCAGTTCGCGGGCGCGGCCGGCCAGGCGGAGCTGGTAGCGGGAGTAGCGGCGGTGGCCGCCCTCGGAGCGCTGCGGCTCGATCAGTCTGGCGGTGCCCAGGCTGCGCAGGAACGCCGGGGTGACGCCGAGCATCTCGGCGGCCCGGCCCATGCTGTAGGCGGGGTAGTCCTCGTCGTCGAACCGGTGAGCGGAGACCTCGCCCGGTGTGGCGGGGAGCTCGTCGGCTCTGCCCGCGGTGTCGGCCTTACCGGCCGTTTCAGCCTTATCGGCGGTGTCGCGAAGTCTGGGCTCCGCGCGTACGGCCGACGCCATCGGTGTTTGATCCATACAACCTTCCTGTAACGCCAACAGGGGTCCCGGCGCCATGATGCGCCGGGACCCACGAGGTTCAACACCATCTATCGGCCCTGGGGCCAACCTGTTTCTTCCGCATTGGCCGCCCGCAGGGGGCGGGGATGCGGGGATCGCGTATGCGTGACCGTAGACCACCTTCCAATCTGTGGGACTGCGGTACCCGTGCGGCGAACATCAACCGGCAACGGGCGATCCTGATGGCGTTCAACACTCCTTTCGCTATCTGTCCTCTTCGAGCTCATGCATCACTTGTCGCAGCTGCGCGTCCACGGCCGGAACCCTTCATCTACCGCCGGTCCCAGCACGTCCGACGTTGGTACTCGTTTCACTGCGGCGGCTGCGCGTCCACGGCCGGGACCCTTTCAACTGCTCGGTCCTGGCACGTCCGACGTTGGTACTCGTTTCACTGCGGTGGCAGCGTGTCCACGGCCGGGACCCTTTCAACTGCTCGGTCCTGGCACGTCCGACCTTCTCTGCCCGTCTTTCTTCGTCGTCCTGCGATGTCCACGCTCGTCCGGGCAGTTCGTCGTGATGCCTACGTCCTGCTCTGCCCTCGTGGAACCGTTCCTTGCGATGTCAGGAACTCTATCCTCACTCGACGCGGATGTCTACCTCGGTCACTACAGATTTTCGATTCCATCAAAGCGAGGATTCGAGCGTGCGCGTCGAGAGCAGGGCGAACCTCCGGGCCCTGACGGCGATGACCCCTCGACCCCGCACCGGACGGTCACGCAGGAAACCGGTCCCTCGAGGTCAGCCGTGGAAGAAGTCGCCGAGGGCGGCGGCGAGAGCGTCCGGGGCCTCTTCCGCCATGTGGTGGCCGGAGTCGATCCCATGGCCGCGTACGTCGCCGGCCCAGTCCCGCCAGATTTCCAGCGGATCGCCGTACAGGTCTTCGAGGTCGTCGCGCAGCGACCACAGGGCCAGGGCGGGACACCGCAGCCGCACGCCGGCGGCCCGGTCGGCCTCCTCGTCGCGCAGGTCGACGGTGAGACCGGCCCGGTAGTCCTCCAGCATGGCCCGCACCACGTCGGGATTCCGGGTGGCCTCACGGAACTCGTCGTAGTTCTCCCGGCCCATGCTCTCCGGATCGCCGTGGTACCAGCTGTCGGGGTCGGCGTTGATGACGCGTTCCGGAGTGCCCGGCTGCGCGAAGAAGAACCAGTGCCACCACTGCGTCGCGAACTTCACGGTGATACGGGACAGGTGCTCGCTGATGGGCAGGCAGTCCAGGAGCGCCACCCGGGACACCGCGTCCTGGTGATTCAGGGCGAGGCGGAACGCGACGGCACCCCCTCGGTCGTGTCCGGCGAGAGCGAACCGGTCGTGTCCCAGAGAACGCATCACCGCCACCATGTCGTTCGCGACGGTGCGCTTGGAGTGCCCGGAGTGGTCGGGGGTGGGGGCCGGACCGCGCGAGCGACCGTATCCCCTCAGATCGGGACAGACAACCGTGAAACCGCGCTCGACGAGTAGAGGCGCGACGCGGTGCCAGGTCGCCGAGGTCCGGGGGTGACCGTGCAGCAACAGCACCGGCGGGCCCTCCCCGCCGTAGCGGGTGAGAATGGACGCCTCCTCGACCTGGACCGATTTTTCCTCGAAGCCTTCGAACATCGCTCCAGTATTTCCGAGGGGGACGATCGCAACCGTCTCAGGCGATCGGACTGGGGGCGCCCCGTGCTCAGGGATGATCTCCGCTGGGCCGCCGTCGGCCTCCGGGGAGGCCGAGCGCGGAAATCAGCGGATGTCTCCCTCCCACGTCGGGGTGGACCCGCCGGCGGCGACGCCGAGGCGTGGTGCCTCGACGGTCTCGACCGCCGAGGCGCGCCCCCCGGCTTTCTGAGAGATCGGCCGCTCGGGCGCGAGCTGGGCGAGGGCGAGCAGCAGGAGTTCGCCGCTGGAACAGCCGAGGCGCTCGCCGCGCCCCAGCTCAACGACGCGTCGCATGACCTCGTCGGGGGTGAAGCCCATCGCGACGGCGACGCGTCGGGCGGCTTGCAGGAGTTCGTGGTCTCGGGGCACCATGACGTTGTTCTACCCACTGCGGCGGTATCTGCCGGGGGCGGTGCCGTACCGGCGTTTGAACGCGTTGGCGAAGGCGAACTCCGAGGTGTAGCCGACCCTGGTCGCGACGGAGTGCAGCGGGGCGTCGGATTCGCGCAGGAGTCGGGCGGCGATGGTCATCCGCCACCAGGTCAGGTAGGTCAGCGGCGGCCGGCCGAGCAAAGCGGTGAAGCGGCGGGCGAACGGCGCCCGGGACAGTCCCGCCTCGGCGGCGAGCGTCGCGACGGTCCACGGTCGCGCAGGGTCGCTGTGCATGGCCTGCAGCGCGGCGGTGGTGGCCGGGTCGTTGAGCGCCGCAGCCCAGCCCGTGCTCTCGGAGACCGGCCGCCGGTCGAGCCAGGCGCGCAGGATGTGCAGCAGCAGCGTGTCGAGCAACGCGGGCACGATGGCGTCCGTACCGAGGCGGGGGCCTTCCACCTCGCGCGCGAGCAGGTCGACGGTGGAGCGCAGTTCGGGGTGTCGCCCGAGGTGCGCGGGAAGGTGGATGAGTTCGGGAAGATCGTTCAGTAGCGGATGGGTGCGGGCCGGGTCGAGGTGATACCCGCCGCAGAGCGTCACGGCGGCCGGAGCGCCGGCGCCCTCGGGGGCGCCGACGGTGTCGGTGACGTAGCGCTGGAGGAACCGGGGGTCACCCGGGTCGCAGTCGGGCGCGACCGGCGAGGTCGACGGGCTGTCGGCCAGCGTGTGCCCGCGCCCGTGGGGCCGGAACACGACATCCCCGGCGACCAGTTGCACCGGGTCGCCGTCCGGCCCGATGAGCCAGCACGGTCCCTGAAGGATCACCTGCAGACCGATGGCCCCGGGTATCGGGGCGAACCGCTGCGCCCACGGGGCGTGCCAGGCCACCCGCGCCGAGCGCGGCTGTCCGGCCCGCATGACCGCGATCACGTCGCTGAGCACGTCCATACGGCGAGGATATCCCTGCGGAGACGATCGATTATGAATAAGGGATCGACAAGCATGGTTCGTCTCGCTGCCTGCCCGTAGCTTCGACCGCGTGAAAGCCATGCGAATCCACGAGTACGGTGACGCCTCCGTCATCCGCCACGACGACATCCCCAGGCCGGTGCCCGGCCCGGGGGAGGTGCTGATCGACGTCGCCGCGACCTCCTTCAATCCCTCCGACATCGGCCTGCGCCGAGGGCTCCTGCGCTCGGTCTTCTCGCTCGACCTGCCGTACACGCTCGGCGGGGACGTCGCCGGTACGGTCGTCGAGGTCGGTGACGGCGTGCGCACCCTCGCCGTCGGCGACCTGGTCGTCGGCCGGCTCGACGGCGGAGGCGCCGCGGCCGAGTACGTCACCGCCGCCGCGGACACCCTGGTCAAGCCGCCGGCCGGTGTCCCTCTCGCGCACGCCGCCGCCCTCCCCATCGCGGGTCTCACCGCGTGGCAGGCGGTGTTCGAGCACGCGGACCTCACGTCCGGGCAGCGGGTGCTCGTCAACGGCGCGGGCGGCGGCGTCGGAGGGTTCGCGGTCCAGCTCGCCAAGCACACCGGGGCGTACGTCATCGCCACGGCCGGTCCACGCAGCGCCGAGGCGGTCCGCCGCCTCGGCGCGGACCAGATCGTCGACTACACGGCCACGCCCGTCGCCGAAGCGCTGGACGAACCGGTGGACGTGGCCCTCCACATCGTCGCGGTCGGCGCGAGGCCACTGGTGCCGCTGGTCCGGCCAGGCGGCCTCGTCGTGTCCATGACCGTTCCGCTCAGGCTCCCCGCGGACTCCCCGGTGACCGCGAAGCACTTCGTGGCCCGCAACGACACGAGCGACCTCGCCGCCCTGGTCAAGCTTGTCGACGCGGGCGTCGTCCGTCTCGACATCTCCGAGTCCCGCCCGCTCGCCGACCTGGCCGCGGTACACCGCGACGCCGAGTCCGGCCGTACCCGCGGCAAGATCATCCTCGTCCCCTGAGGAAATCCTCATGACCGTGATCACCGGGTCCCGGCCGCCGGCGTGCGGGCCAGGGACTCCGGGCGTACGTCAGGTGTGGTCTCCGAGCCGGAGTCTCAGCCGTCGGCCAGGGTGCGGCCGAGGAGGGGGAGCAGGCGGTCCCAGTGGCGCCGCAGTGCGGCGGGGTCGAAGGCATCGGTGTCGGACATGGTGAAGCCGTGGACGGCACCGGGGTAGACCTCGGTGGTGTAGGTGAGCCCCGCGGCATCCATGGCCTGGTTGAGCTCGCCGATGGCCTCGGGCGACATGTCGGTTTCCGCGAGGCCGAGGTGGACCTGGGCGGTGAGTTCGGGAACGAGGAGGTGCGGGCTGTCGGGCGCGTCGGTGACCAGCGGGCTGGGGTGGAATCCGGCGAAGGCGGCCACCTGGCCGGGGTGGGCCGCCGCGGTGCGCATCGCCAGGACGGCGCCCATGCAGTAGCCGACCACGGCGACCGGCCCGGTGCCGACCTCGGGCCGGGTGGTGAGGAAATCGAGGTAGGCGTCGGCGTCGCCCAGGACGCGTTCGGTGGTGTGCGCCTGGGCGAGGGGCAGCAGCTGGGCG
This sequence comes from Streptosporangium sp. NPDC006930, assembly GCF_040635605.1. NCBI lineage: Bacteria > Bacillati > Actinomycetota > Actinomycetes > Streptosporangiales > Streptosporangiaceae > Streptosporangium > Streptosporangium sp. NPDC006930. The sequence continues at coordinate 397,143 of NZ_JBEYID010000001.1, forward strand.
AAGAGCGCGGGCCGGACCTCCTTGGTGATGTGCTCCGGAAGTTCGACCACCGGTGCCGGCCCGTGCCGGTAGTAGAGGTTGGGTACGAGCACGTAGTACCCGTGCTCGGCCAGTTCGCGGGCCATCTCTCTCAGCACGGGCCGCACACCGAAGATGTCCGTGTACATCAGCACGCCCGGATGCCGTTCGCCGCCGTCGGGGAAGGCCGCCACGGCGTCGGCGTGGCCGTCCGGGGTGGGAATCTGCAGTGTCCTGGTGGGCATGGCGGATCTTCCTTCCTTCGGCTGATGCCGGTGCACGACCTGGTGTCAGGTCTGTCGGGAGGTGAGGTTGACCGGAGATCAATCTAGCGATGATCCGCGATCACCGAGCGAACCGGTATCAAACCCCGAAACCGTACGAAGGGAGCTGTTGTTCATCGGCGCCTGGGGCTTCGGGGCGAGGTCTCCGAACGGCATGACGAGCCGCTTCGTGACCAGGAAACCGATTCGGCGCCTGCGGATCACCGCCGGAGGGCCGTCGCGGGACGGTTAGCGGGGCCTACCGGGCCCGGAGTTCGAGTGCGTCGTGGACCGCGCCGAGGAGGGTGGCGGCTCTGTGGTCCGGTACGCCTTCCTGGAGACGGTTCATCACGTAACCGAAGGCGAGGCCGTTCGCCGGGTCGGCGAAGCCGAGCGATCCCCCGTAGCCGGGAAACCCGAAGGCGGTCGGGCTGTACCAGAAGGCGTCCGGCGTCGGCAGGCCGAAACCGGTGCCGATCCGGACGGGCACTCGCAGGACCCGGTCGATGCCGGCGACCTGTTCCGCGGTCGCCGCGGCCAGGGTGTCGGGCGTGAGGACGCGATGTCCGTCGATCTCGCCGATGAGCGCGGCGTAGAAACGGGCGAGCGAGCGGGCCGTGCAGATGCCGTTGGTCGAGGGCATCTCGGCGGCCTGCTCGGCGGGGTCGTCGTGGTCCGGCAGCGGCGTGATGACGGACATCGCCCGCCTGGTCAGCGACGTGGGGTCCGCGTACGCCGCCATCACCTCGCGTGCGGGCACGGGAAGGGCGTCCAGGTCGATCCGGGTGAACGCGTCCAGATCGATCGGGTCGGCGACGATCCGGCTGACCCGGTGCGACTCGGTTTCCGGCAGCCCGATCCACAGGTCCAGGCCGAGCGGTGCGGCGATCTCCTCGGCGAGGAACGTGCCGAGGCTGCGGCCGGTCACCCGGCGGACGACCTCTCCGACCAGCCAGCCGTAGGTGTGCGCGTGGTAGCCGTGCGCGGTGCCCGGCTCCCAGGAGGGACGCTGGGCGGCCAGGGCGGTCACCATCGGATCCCAGGCGATCGCCTCGGCCGGGGTGATCGGGTGGTCGATCACGGGCAGTCCCGCCTGGTGGGTGAGCAGCCAGCGGACCGGGACGCGCTCCTTGCCGTTCGCCGCGAACTCCGGCCAGTACGCGGCGACGGGTGCGTCGAGGTCCAGTTCGCCCCGCTGGGCGAGCAGGTGCGCGCAGGCGGCGGTGACGCCCTTGGTGGTGGAGAACACGACCTGCACGGTGTCGCGCTCCCAGGGGCGGCCGGTCTCGGGATCGGCGATCCCGCCCCACAGGTCCACGACCTTCCTGCCGTGCAGGTAGACGCCGACCGCGGCGCCCACCTCCTGTCCACCGGCCAGGTTGGCCGCGAACGCCTCGCGCACCCCTTCGAATCCCGGTGCGGTGCTCCCACCGATTTCGGGCATGCGTCATCGCCTCTCGTCTCGTTTGTGGTGTGTCGCCGAAAAGTGCTACCGGCGCCATTTCTCGATGAGCCAGGCACAGATCTCCGGCTCGGTCATCTCGGGAAACTCTTCGGTGAACGTGACGAGCGCGCGCATCGCCTCGTCCCGATGCAGGCCGCGTGCCGTCGCCGCCCTCAGATACTCCTGGCGTGCCGCTGAGGGGCGGCCTCCGCCCGCGCCGCGGCCCGGCAGGCCGTCACGCCACCGCGTGATCTCCTCCAGCCGGTCGGCCCGCCAGCCGGGAGCCCCGTCGACCTCGACGTCGGGCTCCGGAAAGGGGTGGCTCGAACCGCTCGGATAGCGGGAGCGCCATTTGTGCACCGCGTGTCGGCTCACCCCCAGCGCCTCGCCGATGCCGAGAACGCCGAGGAAGTGTTCGGTCATGGCGCACCAACTTGTCTGTTCGGCCTCCTTTACGGGTCTCATTACTACCACTCGCCGCCTCGCCCGAGGCGAAGCCCCACGTCCACGGGATGCGTAAAACGTCGTCTTTGGTAGAGACGATGTTAAGGGAGAGCGGTAAACGTCGTCAACGATGAAGACGAGGTTCTTCCTCTCGTGGCGGTCCGCCGCGAAGCCGTATTGACGACCACGAAGGCGAACCGGCCCGGGATCGGAACCCGGGGACTCTCACCTCCGGACGGTGCCGGCCGCCCCCGGAGCCCGTCTCCGAGGGCGGTCGCGGATCAGGACGCGCGCAACGCGGCGATGAACCATTCGAAGTCGGGGACCCTGGGCGGAAACGGCGGCCTGCCGTTCAGCACACCCACGAGCTGCCAGTACCGCTCCACCCGGCGGTCGGTGAACGTCTCCACCTGGTCGGCCAACCGGGCGCGGTCCGCGGCGGACAGCCCCGGATCCACGATCAGACCCAGGATCGCCCTGCCCTCGGCAGATTCAGGACCGATGCCGGCGGCCACCGCTCTCCCCGCGTGCTCAAGGACGAGGGCGGGGTCGTACGGCTGCGGTCCTTCGTCGCCGGAGGTGGCGCCGGGTGCGGCACCGGCCACCGCCATCTGCCGTGCGCGCTCCTGGAAGCCGGCGTCGCCCAGGAGTTCGGCGAGCTCCAGCCACGCCTCGGCCTGCTCCGGGGTGGGATCGTCCGGCAGCTCCGCGGGAAGCCGGCGCATCGAGGCCGCGATGTGGGCCCCCGGCGCCTGCGGGTCGATGCCGTCGAACGTACGGTCGACGAAGTCATCGATCATTCGCTGCCGCTCCTGAGCGGACAGGCGGATCAACCTGTGCATGCGTATCATCTCCTCGGTCGTGCTCTCCTGTTCGGCGATCGACCGCAGCACCGCCCGGCGCAACCGCAGGGAGCGGATCTGGGTGTCCACCGCCCGCATGTGCGCCCGCGCGACATCGGCCACCGTGCACTGCCTGGTCAGCACCTTCTGAACGGTGTCGAGGTCCAGCCCCAACTCGCGCAGCGTTCGCACCAGGTCAAGCCGGGCCACCGCCTCCATGTCGTACAGACGAAAACCACCCGCCGACCGGCGCGTCGGCGGGATGACGTCGATGTCGGACCAGAAGCGGATCGTGCGCACCGACAGGCCCGTGCGATCGGCGAGCTGTCCGATGGTGAGCAGTTGGTCGCGGTCGTTCACCACAGCAGCATCAACCCTCCAGTAACTGGAGAGTCAAATCGATTACGGCGGTCCGCCGGACGGCGGAGCGGCGATAGACCATGAGGAGGACGACACGCGCCGCGTCGTTGCCTAGCGTTCCCGTCCTCGCCCGCCGGTCCAGGTGCGGGCCGGAACGCAAGGGAAGATCTCATGCCATCGCTCTCCAATCCACTCGGCTTCCGCAGATGGGCCGCAGGGGTGTGTCTCATCGTCGCGCCGCTCCTCTACATCGTGGGCGTCATCGTCGACCCGGCCCTGCGGCAGGGGGGTGACACCACCGGCGTCTACGGCAGATATCCGGAGCAGGTCTCGGTCAGTGCCTCGCTGCTGCACTGGAGCTGGGTGCTGCTGATCCCGGGAATTATCGGGATGATCCACCTCATCCGGCACCGGGGAGTCGTCTTCGGCCATCTCGCCGGTGGTCTCGCGCTGCTCGGCGTGGTGAACTTCTCCGGGCTGATGCTCGGGGACTTCTTCTACTCCCGGCTCGAACGCGCCCTGCCGCCCGCCGAGGGCGCGAAGCTCGCCGAACAGGCGTTCGCCGACCCCGGGGCCGTCTTCGGGTTCCAGATCCCGGGCTTCCTCGGGCTGCTCGGGTTGTTCCTGCTCGGCCTGGTCCTGGCCCACGCCGGCCACGGGCCGTGGTGGGCCCCTTTCGCGATCATCGCGGGTATCCTCGGCGCCCCGGTCTTCCCGATCGGCACGGTCGTGGGGGGCCTGCTCTACCTGGCCGGTTCCGGCGCGATCGGGCTGCGGATGCTGCGGATGAGCGACGCGGAGTGGGCCCGGCAGGAAACGGCTCAGCCGGTCGCCACCGAGGTGTCCAGTGGGAACCGGGCGACCACCCGGTAACCGCCGCCGGGCAGGGGACCCGCGGACAGCTCGCCGTCGTGCATCGCGGTCCGCTCACGCATACCGATCAGCCCGTGCCCACCCGAGCGCCGCCCTTCTGAAGGCCGCCATTCCGAGTGCCGCTCTTCCAAATGCCGTCCGTCCGAGCGTTGTCCGTCCGAGTGCCGTCCGTCCGAGCCGGGTACGTCGGCCGGGGAAGTGCCGTCGCCCGTGCCGTCGTCGCTGATCTCCACATCCAGCCCGGTCGGCCCGTGGGTGACGACGACCTCGGCGGCGGCGCCGGGAGAGTGCTTCAGCACGTTCGTCAGAGCCTCCTGGATCACCCGGTAGGCGGAGAGCGCGAGTCCCGGCGGCAGGGGGCGCGGCTCACCGGTGACCCGGAGGCGGACGTCCAATCCGGCCGCCCTGACCTGCGTGACCAGCTCGTCGAGCCGCTCCAGGCTCGGCTGGGAGATGCCGGGGTCCGGATCGCCGGTCCCGCGGAGCACTCCCAGCATGAGCCGGAGCTCCTCGACCGCCTCGCGACCCGCCTTCTCGACCCCGAGCAGCATGTCGCGCTCCCGCCGGTGCTCCTCGCCGAGCCGCATCCGCACCCCGCCCGTGTGCAGGGTCATCACGCTCACGTTGTGCGAGACGATGTCGTGGAGCTCCCTCGCGATCCGGGCCCGTTCCTCCGCCACCGCCTGCCGGGCCCGCTCCTCGCGTTCCACCTCAAGGCGGATGGTGCGTTCCGCCAGCCGCAACGTCCGGTCGATCTGGCGACGCAGCAGGATGCCGCTCCCGTACGCCACCCCGATGAAGACGGCGCTGATCATGAACTCGGCGATGTCGTTGCGCTGGAACGTCTGCAGGCCGGCGTACGCCACCAGTACGCACGCCAGCCCCGCGAGCCCGCGGCGGCTCCGCAGCTCCGCGGCGCTCGCCACGGTGTGCACGAGGATGAGCGTCGAGTAGAAGTGCCAGGCGGCGTAGTAGCCGTCACCCGCCACCGCCCGTACGGCCAGACCGATCGCGACGAGCGCGATGAGCAGGGCCGTGGGGAACCTGCGCCGGAGCAGCAGCAGTGTCCCGGCGACGACCGCCCCCACCGCCAGCGGCACCGGATCGCTGATCTGGCCGGGCTGGGAGCCCTGACGGCCGAAGGACTCGACGAGACCGGTGATCACCACGGCGAGGGAGAGAAGGAGATCCAGCCAGGTCGGCCGCCAGTCGCCGAGCAGTCTCCTCAGCACGAGCGGTCCTGCTGTCCTGGCCGCACGATCCCGGCCTCGTAGGCGAACACGACCGCCTGGATCCGGTCGCGCAGGCCGAGTTTGTGCAGTACCCGGGCGACGTGGGTTCTGATGGTCGCGTCGCCGACCTGGCACTCCCGTGCGATCTCAGGGTTGGACAGTCCTCGGGAGAGCAGGCGCAGTACCTCCAGTTCGCGCGGGGTGAGCGTGGCCAGCTCCGGCGGCGCGACCGGTTCGTGGTGCGTGGCGAACGAGGCGATGACCCGCATGGCGGCCGCCGGGTCGATGAGCGCCTCGCCGGCCGCCGCCACCCGCACCGCCTCGATGAGCTGCTCGGGGGGCGAGGACTTGAGCAGGAAGCCGTTCACTCCGGCGCGGAGCGAGGCGTACAGGTTCTCGTCGGTGTCGAAGGTGGTCAGCATGACGATCCTGGGCGGATGCGGGTCCGCGAGCAGTCGCCGGGCGGCGCTCAGGCCGTCCATTCGGGGCATCGCGATGTCCATCAGCAGCACGTCCGGTCGTAGCCGCCGGGTCACGGAGAGGGCTTCCACTCCGTCGCCCGCCTCCCCGACGACCTCGATGTCCGTCGCGGCCTCCACGACGAACCGCAGCCCGGTGCGGATCATGGCCTGGTCGTCCGCGATGACCAGCCTGATCCTCGCGAGACGGGTTGTCGTGCCAGGCATGCACAGCATGCTACCCATGACGCCCACCCCCCATTTTCGTGCGGGGTACGGGCCGGCCGCGTCCGTCGTACGGCGGAGCGGGGATCCGTCACCCGGCGGACGGCCGCGGCTACGGCGTCTCGGTCGGGTTCGACCCGCCGGTGGAGGCGAGGCCGTGGCGGGACGGCGTGAGGCCGTGGCGAGGCCGGGACGGGTCGGTGGCGTACGGCGGCCGATCGCGGAACGCGCAGAGAGCGGGGGCTTTCCTGACATCTGGCCGCGAGTGACCACCGGCCTTCATCTCAACTTTAAATGTTGTTCATTTAGGCGTTATGCCGCGTTCCTTCTTATGATCATCCGCTATGAAGACTGACGGTGGGAACAATCTCCGCAACCGGCTGCTCGGCTCGACCGCGTCGCTGGCCCTGGGAGCCGGGGCCGTCGCCTGGCTTTCGCCGGAGGGAACGGACGGGAGCGGTCCGGCGAAGGTCGTCGAAGGCGTCTCGGCCTCCGGCTACCGATCGGTGACCGAGACGATGGCGAACGCGCCCACCTGGGCGAGCACGGCGATGGAGATCGCCAGCGAGGGCACCCTCGTCATCCTCGGCCTGCTCCTCGTCGGAGTGTGGTGGACCGCCCTGCGCCGGGGGGACGCACGCGGCGTCGCGGGAACCGTCATGATCGGCGTGGGAACCGTCACCGCCTACGCGATCAGCGAGACGGTGAAGCTGATGGTGGTCGAGGAACGCCCCTGCCGGGTGGTACCGGGAGCCGCGGCGGCGATCGCGGAGTGCCCCGAAGTGGGGGACTGGTCGTTTCCGAGCAATCACGCCACCCTCGCCGCCGGACTCGCGGTCGGACTGGCCCTGCTCCGTCCCCGCCTCGCCGCGGTGACCCTGCCGCTGGCCGCGGCGGCGGCGCTGCTCCGGGTGATGGTGGGGGTCCACTACCCGCACGACGTGCTCGCCGGTGTGATCCTCGCCGCAGGCGTGGTGACGGCGGTGCTGCTCGCGTTCACGCCGCAGGTGGTGCGACTGGTGTCGCCGCTGCTGGAGCGCCTGGGCCGGAACGGCTCCGGCCCCGAGGGCGGATACGCCGACCGGCCGGTCGCCCCCGTCGGCAGACACCGCGCCGGCCCGAACCCCGGAGGCTCCGGCCGGTACGGGCAACCGGCTGGAGCCGAAGCCCTCACCGCGCCGCGTCGGCCGAGGCTCGCGGGTCAGGACACCCGGGACGGCACAGCGGTCCAGGTGTCGCAGGCGGCGGGGGAGACCGCCCGGTAGCCGCGTTCGAACCAGCGGACCCGGTTGGCGCCGCTGCCGTGGGTGCGGTACTCGCCCTCGTCGCCGTTGGCGCGGAGTGTCTCCGACAGTGCCTTCCAGTCCTGCTCGGTACGGGGCAGGGAGTCTCGTACGCTGCCCAGGAACACCCCCGACAGGCAGTCGGCCTGGAGCTCGTAGCGGCGGCGGAGCTCGAAATGACGGGTGCGCTCGGCGCGGACGCGCCTTTCGAAATGCTTCCTGATGCCGGTGAGGCTCTGCAGGTGGTGGCCGTACTCGTGGGCCGCGACCTTGAAGGGGTACAGGTCGGTCCTGTCCTCGATCCAGAGGCCGGTGAGCGGGAACACGAGCGTGGCCCGCTCCGTGCAGTAGAAGGCGTCCGCGCCCGTGGGCCAGGGGATTCCGCAGACGCGCCGCCCGGGCTCGGAGTAGATGCGGACCGTGGGCGTGCGGAACCGCAGCCCGGCCCGGGCGAAGTGCGCGGACCACGAGGTTCTCAGACATCTCGTGACCGCGGTGAGATACTCGCCCGGCCGCGGGATGCCCCTGTCGATGAGCGGCGGCTCCGGGCACGAGATGGCCGCCAACCTGCCGGACTTCAGCAACGAGGGCTTGGGTGCGGCGGCCTGCCTCGGAGACGAGGAGCCGGGCGCGGCGGCACGCTTCAGGGAGGAGGCGGCGTTCGTCACCGGTATGGGCTCAGGGGAGGCGGCCTGCGCGGCTCCGGCGGGCAGGACGGCAAGACACACGGCGGACAACAGGGGCAAGCGTCGAAGAGGTCGCGGAGAACCGGTACGGAGCGGGAGGAAGCGCACGATCGGACAGCTTAGAACTCCCGACTCAGAGCTTCCGACTTAGGACTCCCAACGCCTTCACCACCCACGCGGCTCAACGCGCCGAGGCGCCGTCCCACCCTCGCGCCGTCAGGATCACCTCGTCCGCCGACTGGCGGACGTTGCCCGGTGGCACACCGAAGGCCCGTTTGAACGCCCGGCAGAACGCCGCCTCGGACTGGTAGCCGAAGCGGCGGGCGACCACCGAGAGCGGCTCCGATGTGCGCCGAAGGTGCATGCGGGCCAGTTGCATGCGCCAGTGGGCGAGATAGCGCATGGCGGACTCGCCGACCAGGTCGGTGAACCGCGCAGAGAAGGCCGAACGCGACATGCCGACCTCCCGTGCGAGCGAGGCGACGCTCCACTGCCGTTCGGGCGCGCGGTGGAGCAACGCGAGCGCCTGTCCCACCTGCTCGTCGCGCAGGGCGGCCAGCCAGCCCCGGTTCGCCTCGGGCGCCGAGTCGAGCCAGGAGCGGATCGCCTGGACGACGAGGATGTCGGCGAGCCGGGTGATGACGGTCTCCCCGCCCGGCCGCAGGGTGAGAGCCTCGCGGGAGATGAGCTGGAGCGTGCTGTTGAGCCAGTTGGCGGCGTCCTCGTCCCAGGCGTCGATGTGCAGCACCTCGGGAAGCTGCGCGACGAGACGCTGGGCCGCCACGTGGTCGAAGCGTACGACGCCGTAGGTGGCGTGTGTGAGGTCCCCGCCACCACCGTGGCGCATGATCTCGTAGCACTCGCTGACCTGCTCGACCGGTATGTCGAAGAGCGGTTCGACGTCGGCTCCGGGATCGCTCCGCAACCGGTGCGGGGTGCCGTGCGGGATCAGGGTGAGGCTGCCCTGCCGGAGCAGGCGCGGCTCGGCTCCGTCGACCTCCAGCAGACAGTGGCCCGCGGTGACGACCAGCAACGCCATCGACCCGTCGAGCGTCGGCACGTCGACCCCCCACGGCGCGGTGAGCTCGGCGCGGCAGTACAGGGTGCCGGTGAGCCGGAGCAGGTGCAGGCTCTCGCCCAGCAGGTCGGCGGGGGCGGGGAACGGGCGGGGGACGCTCGGCACAGACCTCATCATGCCTGATTGACCGTCCACGAATCTGGACGAACGGCAAAATAAGGCGGACCTTTTTCTATTGTTGATCCAGGTATGTCGCACAAGACTGGACTCACCAGCAACCAAGGGAGCATCCGGACCATGCGCCGTACCCTCGTCACCTTTACCGACTTCTGCCGTACGGCCGCCGACTCCGGGGCGTGGAGATGACGAGCCCGCCGTACCAGCCGGAGGGCGCGACGAGGATGCGGCACGCGAGGCCGCTGAGACTCGTCCTGCTCGTGTCCGGCGCGGTGATGATCGGAATAGGCGCGGCCGTCCTGTTCGCGCCCGCGGCCTTCCACGGCACCAACGGCATCGAACTCGGGAGCGACGCCGGCCTGCTCAGCGAGATCAGGGCCGCGGGCGGCGCGCTGCTCGCGGCCGGCGCACTGATCGCGCTCGGCGCGTTCGTCGCACGACTGGCCTTCACCGCCACACTCGCCGGTGCCGGGATCTACCTCTCCTACGGCCTGTCCCGCCTGCTGAGCATCACCCTGGACGGGATACCGGCGAGCGGGCTGGTGCTCGCGACCGCGTTGGAACTGGCCATCGGGCTGGCCTGCGTCTTCGTTCTCGTACGGTATCGCCACCGGGACACCTCGGTCTGAGCCGGTGGGCGCGAGGCGGTCGAGGTGTACGGCATGCGGGTCGATCGGTCGAGCCGGACCGTTCGACGCTCATGCCCCCTCAGGAGCCCTCGCTCTCAAGTGTCCTTTCGAAGACGCCGTAGGCGTCGGAGGTGAACAGTACGAGCCGCAGGTCGGTGACCCCGGTCGGTGCGGCACGTACGGTGCCGATCGCGATGCGGGCGGCGTCGTCGATGGGCCAGCGGTAGACGCCGGTGGATATCGCGGGGAAGGCGACACTGGTGGCACCCAGCTCGTCGGCGACCCGCAGGGATTCGCGGTAGCAGGAGGCGAGCAGGTGCGAGCGGTTCTCGGTGGCGGAGAAGACGGGACCGACGGTGTGGATGACCCAGCGGGCCGGGAGCTCACCCGCGACGGTGGCCACGGCCTGGCCGGTCGGCAGTCCCTCGCCGTAGTGCGAGGCGCGCAACTCGCGGCAGGCGGCGAGGATCGCGGGGCCGCCACGCCGGTGAATGGCCCCGTCGACCCCGCCACCTCCCAGCAGTGAGGAGTTGGCGGCGTTGACGACGGCGTCGACCCGCTGCGCGGTGATGTCCCCCTGGACCAGCGTGATTCTCATAGGAACGAGTCTGCCGGCGGAGTCTCGACGCGGTTCGCCGCTCGCCGGTGGCGGGGTTTCGGAACCGCGCCGTCCCGTCGCCGCCGGCCGTCAGAGCGTGAGCATTGAGGCTGCTCCCTTAAGCAGGTGATACGCATGCCCTATTTTCGACGGAAGTGTCGCATTTTTTGATGAAATGAGCAATATATGTGACAAAGAATGCCATTTGTGCATTTAAGTAACAATGCGCATTTCTTGAAGACGTGTTTCTGGTAATGATGAGTTGTAATGTTCTCCGACATCGACTCGTCAGGAGCGCCGATGAGAAGACTGCTGACCGCCATCGCCGTCGCGGTGGCCACCGTCATGTGCCTCTCTCCCTCCTCGGCAGGAGCATCGACACAGATGCTCGGCCCCAGCTCGAACGTCTGCGCAAACGCCCCCATCCCCACAGGCTCGATGCCGACGGCCTACTTCGACTGGTACCAGTGTGGTCAGCCCGGCACCATCTACTACAACGCGAAAACCGTCAAGGTCATCAGCGACACCCCCGCCGGCGGCACGGTGACCACCTGCATCACGCCTCCGCCCCCGGCCGGGTTCTACGCCACGGAGCTGTCCTACTCCAACAGCTGTGAAATCAGCAAAACCCCCAACGGCGTACTCAACAACCAGCAGAACCTGACCAACCTCAACGGGCTGCCCTCCGGCCGCACACTCATCATCTGCGGCGTCCAGTCGGCGCCGCCCGGCTGGACGGTCACCGCCGTCGTGCAGTCCTACCTGTGCGTGTACGTCCGAGGCGGCGGGGTCGGCGACAACGCCGTATCGATCCGCAAGCTCTGAGCCCGACGGTCACCGAGCCTGACACCCCGGCCGGGGTGTCAGGCTTTCTCGACAAACGACGCCCAGAGGGCCGCACGCCCCGTGCTACGTGGCAGGGCCTCCTGATCACGATGCGGCCACACTCAACGGAGTTGACGGCCGAGGCGTCGCTGGGATCTCCTGCTGCGGTGTCCGATCTTCGCATTCAGCAGCCGGACGGCGACGCCGCCTTCAAGAGCTGGCAGTACGTCCATAACGTGATCATTCCTACCCACCCTCTCTCCCTGGAGGAGGTGCGGGAACGCGCCCGGCGCCACCATCTGGAGATCGCGTACCTCGATGACGAGCTCGTGGGCTGCAGTACGGTGCGCCCGCCGACGGGCGAGACCCTGACGGCCACGGTCATCGCCCGCGTACTCGCCGCTCACCGCAGGCGGGGGTTCGGCGAGGAACTGTACGCGCGTGGACTCGATCGGGCCCGTGAGCTGGGGGCCGAGGTGATCGAGACCGTCGTCCTGTCCTCCAACGAGGACGGACTGCGGTTCGCGCTGGAACACGGCTTCGTGGAGATCGAGCGATACCTGCTGCCCGGAGACACCATCCCCTGGATCGACCTGCGGCTCTCCTGATCGGACCCGGCCGAAGTTCGATCGAAAGGGCTCCTGGCAAGGAGTGGTCTGCGGGGTGAGCCGAACCCGGTCAGCGAGGCCAGCCGGCCGGGTTCGAACACGACTCGCGGGAGATTCCCGATCCGGTGTCAGGGAAGGTCCCATGGCGCTCGTTGTGCAGATGGGCGAAGAAGTAACACATCCTCTCGCAGTCGGCATCCAGCACCGCCTTCTTCGGATCCTCGGCCACCGCGGCGTAGAAGTCGCGGCCCATCGCGACGATGAAGCCACGCGCGTAGAGGAAACCGTCATCGGAACCGTCGGTGACCGCCTGGATGTCCGCGCGGTCGATGTCGTACAGCTTCGCCTCGACCACCCGATCGAGATCCGTCAGCTCGTCCGCCGACAACCCCTCGCTGAGAGAGCCGAGGTTGCTCAGGAACTCCTTCAGGGCGGCTTCGACCACGACAAGCGGCGGCTTGCCGTGAAGATCCTCATCGGGGGCAGGCGTCCGATGTGTCAGCTCCCATCGCGCCTGATTGACCTCCACCCCCAGCGGCGCCCAGGCCGCCTCCACCAGGCCCCAGAGACCTTCCTCGGTCTTCACGCTTGTCGCCCCTCTCGTATCGGTGCCGCTCACCCAACCAGAGAGCACTGACAATCAGTCGCCGTCCGGGCGATGACCAGCGTGAAGGCCGTCTTGGCAACGCCATCGGCGTCATCGCCCAAAAGGGAGGACACCTCCGCTGAGCTGTGCCTACTGTTAGCGCATGGTGCCCTTGCCGTTCTGTACGGCCATCGTGGAGTTGACCCAGGTCCAGGGGGAGTTTCTCTCCAGCCTTCCGTGCCCAGGACTCATCGTGGAGCCCTACATGCGGTGCTCTCTGGAGGCGGGACATCGCGGCCGGCACGTCACCCTGGCGCAGGGCTCGTCGGTCACGGACTGGTGGGCGACCTGGAGCACCGAGGACATCCACGGGGAGCTCAAGGTGCTTCCGAACTGTCTGGCCACCGAGCCGATCAGCGAGGACGCGTGCTCGCTGCCGGACGGGCATGTGGGCAGACACAGCTTCGAGTTCCTCTGACCGGCTCTTCTTGTCCTCCATGCAGCTCAGAAGTGACCTGACCCTGCGAACGGGGTCCGGCTACTGTTGCCTCGCATGACGCACACCGAGATCGAGATCACCGCGGAACTGGTGCGGGACCTGCTGCGCGACCAGCACCCCGACCTGGCCGATCACCCTGTGCGGCTCGGCGCGCGTGGCTGGGACAACCAGCTCTGGCGGCTCGGCGACGACCTTGCCGTCCGGTTGCCCTGGGCGACGCGGTCCGCGGACGCGCTGCTGCGCAAGGAATACACCTGGCTGCCCGCTCTCGCCCCTCGCCTTCCGCTGCCGGTTCCCGTCCCGCAGCGCCTCGGCGAGCCCTCCGCACGATTTCCGCGCCCCTGGATCGTCACCACCTGGGTGCCGGGCACACCGGCCGACCGCGCTCCCGTCGCACGCGCCGCGGAGGCGGCCACCGCCCTGGCCGCCTTCCTGACCGCCCTTCACCAACCCGCCCCCGAACAGGCGCCCGCCGGCCGGTTCCGCGGAGGGCCGCTGGCCGACCACTCCGAGGGCGTTTCCACCCAGCTCGCCTCGGCCACCGAGCTGGGGCTCATTCCCGACCCGGACGCCGTCCGCGCGGTCTGGGAAGACGCCGTCGCCGCGCCCGGCTGGGCCGGACCGGCACGATGGCTTCACGGCGACCTGCATCCGGCCAACATCCTCACCGAGGACGGCACCATCTGCGGCGTGATCGACTTCGGTGACCTCTGCGCGGGCGACCCGGCCTGTGACCTCGCCGCCGCCTGGATCCTGCTGCCGGACGAAGCGGTCGACCGCTTCCACGCCGCCTACCAGCCGACCCCGGACGCCGCGACTCTGCGCCGCGCCCGCGGATGGGCGGTGGGCCGCGCCCTGGCGGGCATCCTCATCGGAGACGCCGGCGTCCACGGCCGCCCAGGCGGCAAGCCCACCTGGGGCCCACCCGCCCACGCCTCACTACGACGCCTCATCGCAACGGCCCATCGCTGATCAACCGCTCGCTACGCCCTGTCGGCACCCGTCACCTCCAGCTCGCGCGGCTTGCCTCGACATCCATGGACTCGGTGAAGCCCGGGATGACACCGGTCACCCCGTCGAGGCGGCTGCGGTGTCGCCGGATGACGATGTGCCCACCCTCTTCGGCGATGTCCACCAGGTCTCCCGGATGAAGGCCGAGCGTGCGCAGGACCGCCGCAGGCAGGGTCACCTGGTTCCTGCTGGAGATGCGTACCGGTCCCGTACGCCTGGCACGGGTCCGCTCGCCGTGATCCATGCCCTTTGCTTCAGCCGTCACAAGTAAAGCCTGAACTCTGTCGCCCATGGTGTGCGGTCAATTTCAGGAAGTCACCGCTGTCGATGCAGAGGATTTCGGTCAACGCTGCGGCTGACCTTAAGTCCGGTTTCGCCTGAAATCAGCAGCGGTTCCGACGACGTCCGCATAGGCTTGTGGGGTGGCGCTTTCCGAACTTCGACGGGAGATGGTGCTCGACGCCATCGACGAATTCGACAAGCTGGGCCGCGACGCCTTTCTCAAGGAGTACGGCTACCGGCCCGCCCTCGGTTACTTCCTCGTGTATGACGGCAAGCGGTACGACTCCAAGGCGATCGCCGGAGTCGCGTACCGGGGAGTCAGCGGTACGCCCCTGCATCCCGGGGAGTTCTCCGGTGGGAACGCAACCGTTGCCAAGGTGCTCGGCGGCCTGGGCTTTGAGGTGACGAAACCGGGGCAGACTGCCGAAGTGCCCTCCGTCGAAGACCTCTTACAGAAGGTCGACTCGCTCAAACCCTCCGTTTCTCCCGCGACCGGTGCGCGGAAACGGCATCAGCCGTTGACCCTGCTCTGGGCGATCGGCCGCGCGGCCCAGGGCAAGCCACGCCTGCGGCGGTGGGAGAGCACCTACCGCGAACTCGGGCGGCTCATCGAGGAGTTCGGTCTCGAAGAGGACCGGCCCAACCCGGAGTTCCCCGTGCTGTGGCTTCACCACCACGGTCTCTGGGACCTGCCGGGCCACGCCGACATACCGGCTGCCAGTGGTCGGCACGCGCAGCAGTGGATGAAAGAGCACGAGCCGGACAGCGGCCTGCTGCCATGGGCGTACGAGATCGTCACCGACCGGGAGGACGTTCGTGCCCAGATCGTCGTGAGGCTGCTCAGCGCGTACTTCCACGGCGTCGACCACAACAGGCTTCTCGCGCGGGTCGGACTCGACGCGGTGTCCTCTCCGGCCAGCCGCCGCGAGATGATCGTGGAGCGCATCATCCGCGACTCCCTGCTCTCCGAGCAGATCAAGGGCGCGCACGACTTCCACTGCCAGATCTGCGGCGACCGGCTCGCCCTCCACCGGGGCTTCTACGCCGAGGGTGCCCATATCCGCCCGCTCGGAAAGCCGCACAACGGCCCCGACGAGCCCGGCAACCTGCTCTGCCTCTGCCCCAACCACCACGTCCTGCTGGACCGAGGGATGATCACCATCCAGGCGGACCTTACGGCGAAGGACACGGTGTCCGGCGCCTCGCTCGGCCGTCTCCGAGTCGTCCAGAACCACGAGATCAGCCAGGATCACCTCGACTACCACCGGCAGAACATCGCCAAGCAGAGCTGAGCCGAGGTTCTTCCCGGCAGGGCGAGGGCGGGGACGCCATCATCGGTGGGCAGGGTCGCACCAAGCCGCCGATAACATTCCAGCCGGGCGCGAACGGCGTGTTGCTCGCGGTCTGGGTGCGGCGTCGACCGTTGATCGCGTACGAGTCCTACGGGGTGCCGCCCCGGGCGGCGCGGCGGCGCTCGGTGAGCCGCCGGGCCTTGGCCGTGTTGCCGCAGTCGGCCATGCGGCACCAGCGGCGGGAGCCGTTGCGGCTCTGGTCGAGGAACAGCCATCCGCAGCCGCCGTCGCGTATGGGGCAGCGGCGTACCCGGGGCAGGTCGGCCGTCCGCAGGACGTCGAGTGCGGCCTCGGTGACCCGGTCGGGTATCAGCATGGCGGGTATCGTGCCGTAGGTGAGCCGCACCTGCGGCGGGTCGCCTCTGTCGAGCACCAGCGTGGCTCTGGCCGCTGCCCCGGCCCATCGCTCGTGCAGCACGACCAGGGCGGCCCCGGCCGCGATCGGATCCCCCTCGCCCGCGTTGTCCACCGACCCGCCGTCGGCGGGCCGGATCGTTGCGAGCACCAC
Organism: Streptosporangium sp. NPDC006930; assembly: GCF_040635605.1. Classification (NCBI taxonomy): domain Bacteria; kingdom Bacillati; phylum Actinomycetota; class Actinomycetes; order Streptosporangiales; family Streptosporangiaceae; genus Streptosporangium; species Streptosporangium sp. NPDC006930. The sequence continues at coordinate 413,364 of NZ_JBEYID010000001.1, forward strand.
GAGGTGCAGCCCTTCCCGGATGTCGCGTACGGTGGCCAGCCCCGCCTGCGCCGACGCGGGATCGTCGTGCCACGCCTGGTCGGCCCGATCGCGCTCCGCGTCGCTGATCAAACCTGCCCTGGCCGCCCAGCGCAGCAATGCGGGGGCGTCGGACAGATAGTCGTGTGGCGGCCCGCCGTCGAGCGGTACTCCTCGTTCGAGCGTGTTGACCAGATCGAGCGCGGGGTGCCCGCCGACCAGGGGAAGGTGTCCCACGTCGAGCGTCATGCCCTTTATGCTACCACTCAAGACAGAAAAGGAGGTTGCACGGTTTGGTGCGTTGAGTATTGGATCACGTGACTCGGGCGCCCTCGGGCAGGGGGGCGGCGGCCATGGCCGGTGCGCCCTTCCGTCGGCTGGACAGGAACGGCTCGGCGAGAACGATGGCGAACGCCGCCAGGCTGAGCAGCGCCCCGGCCAGTGCCGTGCTGCGCACGCCCGGACCGGGCAGGAGCACGCTGCCGAGGAACGCGCCCGCGGTAATGCCCACATTGAACGCCATGGAGGTAGCGGCGCTCGCCATGACCGACTCGCCCGGCGCGTACACGAGCACCCGCGATCCCAGTACGGCGGTCAGGCCTGCGAGAGTGAAGCCGGACAGGGATATCGCGATGACGGCCCCGACCGGGGAGGCGCCGAACGCGTACTGCCCGGCGAGCGCCAACGTCTGTAGGCCTATGAGCCCCGTCATGGTGCTCCAGCCATGGCGGTCGACGAGGTAGCCCACCATGAACACTCCGGTCAGGCCCGCGATCCCGCGTACCAGCAGAAGCGGGCCGATCGATGACTCGGTGAAGCCACTGACGTCGCTCAGGAACGGGCTGATGTAGGTGAACGCCGTGAACGCGCCGGTGACCGCGACCGCCGTGGTGGCCACGATCGACAGGTACCGGCCGCGGTCGGGCGCGCTGCCCCGGTCCGCCGCGCCCTGCCCGGCGGGCGTGTCGGGCAGGACGGCCGCGATCGTGGCGAGGACGAGCAGGGCCAGGCCGCTGAGCGCGAGGAACGCCACCCGCCAGTTGGTCTGCTGGCCGAGCCATGTGCCGGCCGGGATGCCGGTCAGCGCGGCGCTGGAGGCGCCGGCGTACAGGATGGACAGGGCCCGGCCGCGCACCTCGGTCCGGAAGAGGCCGGCGGCGGCGGGCGTCACGATGGCCCAGAACAGTGCCTGGCTCAACGCTGTCACCATCCGGGCGCCCATGAGCAGCCAGTAGTTCCCCGCCATGGCTGACAGGCAGGTCGCCACGACGAAGATGCCCAACAAAACGCACAGCAGCCGCCGCCGGGGCAGCCGGCGAGTCAGTCGCGTGAGCGGCAGGGACACCAGCACGATGATCAGGCCGTATCCGGTGACCAGGAGCCCGACCGCTGACGGGCTGGTGCCGAGATCCTGGGCGATCAGGGGGAGCAGGCCGATGGGCAGCGACTCGGTGGTCACGTAGATGAACACCGCCAGGGTCAGAGCGGTCAGTGCGACGATCGCCGACTTGCTTCCGAAGCGTTCTTGCACGCGGTCTCCTCACTGGTTCACCATCGTTCGGGATGATGAAGGTAGCTTCTTCGTGTCGCCTCGCGGAAATATCCTGTTGAACATGAATTTAGACGTTTACATGCTACCGGTCAATGCGTTTTAGACGGTACATCGACAGCTGTGCAGGAGCCCGAGCGCAGGGGGGCTTCCGGCCATGTCATGCGCCTGGAAATTCAACAGGGTCGCAGGGGCGTACCGGCCGGGCTACCCATCGGCACCGCCCAAGAAGCCCTCGACTGCGCCTGCGATCTCTACCTCAACCACTGACCCCCGACGAACTTCCGGACGGGCTCACTTAGCCCCGCCCGGCAGGCCGCCGAAGCTCTCGGATGGCGCCTTCGTGAGATTCGTACGGGCGCCAACCTCACCGGCCGTGCCCTGGCGGCCGAAGCGGGCTGGCATTACACCAAGGTCAGCCGCTTGGAACACGGCGGCAAGACCTCCACCGAGGAAGAGCTCCGGATCTCGTGTCGGATTTGCGACACCGAGGAGTGGATCCCAGAAGCTCATCGGCCTGGATGAGGGGCCACTTCCACGTCAGCGCCAGCGTTCCCGGGGAAAGCGTGGTGCCGTCGCTTCGGCCCTTCCTGGCTGGGACCTTTGCTCCCTTGGTCGTACACGTCGTTCATCTGGGCCAGTAGGTCCTGGACGTTTCCGGCTTCGATGGGGCGGGGGCGTGGTGGAGCCAAAATCGGGGTCCACGGGGGAGGCGATGTCAGTCCTCTGGAAGAGGTCGTACGCTGAAAGGAATGCTGGACAGCTCTTCATCGTTCACGGTGAAGATCCATTTGTAATGCTGACCTGGACTCAAGGGGGAGGCGGCACGCTCACTGTGAAGCTGGTCTGCAGGCCCGTCTTCTGTAGGATTTCATCGACTTCCACCTGCGCCGCCTTGTCCAATCCGACACTTCCGCCGAACTGAATCGGCCTGCCCCCTTCCGGGGACGGTGTCGTAACCGATTCGCCGTCCTCGTCGACCAGGTAAAGGTTGAATTCGCGCGGCGAGCCTGCTTCGTCCCAGGACAGCCGTAGGAAGACAGCAATCGTCATAGCCGGAACAACGGGGCCGGTTACCGACCATCCTGCGCCAAGCATATGAATTTTTCCGCTGTCCGGAATGATCTCGGCCCCTCAGCCCTTCTCTTCCAGACCTATTCGGAGGCGAAGGACACCGTCTCTGTGGACGTGGACCGTCTGTAGCCCTAGCCTGCAACGCTGTGAGAATCGCCGCCCGGGTGCCCGCACACCGCCAACGCCGGAACAACCCGTGGACCGTCTGCCATGGACCGTACTCATCGGGCATGTCCCGCTACGGCGCACCCGTCCGTATCCTCCAGCGCACGCTATTGATGAGTCGCCGCTTCGGCCATACGGTCGGACGTTCCCGCCCGACCGTACCCGGTAGCAGCGGCCTCAGCGCCGCCCACTGCTCATCTGTCAGATCCCCGCGACCCGCACGATGAGGATCTCAGCCGCAGGTCACACGAAGATCAATCTATGAAACAGCCCCAGCGGCCAGATCAGCGACAGTGGTGCGGGTGGGTGTCGCAGTCGATGGGGTCGAGGTCGGGATAAATCGACCAAACACTCCCGTGGTCAAGGGTCGCAGCTGCTGCGGGACCGGCGCCGATGAGCTGCGCGGCACCGATTGCGAAGAACGCGGCCATGATCATTGCGGCTGTGCGCTTTTTGTTCATGTGAATCTCCTTTGTCGTCGGACACGAACCATGATCCTCAGCCGACCTTGTGGATCAGTTGTGAGTCACTGGCAGGACTTGGTTGCCTCGGACAGGAGACGCAGGTCACGCAATGTGTCGCCCGCCAGTGGCCGACCTGCACAGCAGTGGATGAAGGAACAGCCGACCGTTTAACGCGCTGGAAGCTGGGCCGAGGGGGTGGAACTGGCGAGTTCCTTGATGAACGCCCGGTTGATGGCCGGGTCGCGGCCGTTGACGTAGCGGGCGGCGGGTTGGTAGCCGATGCCGGTGTAGAGGGCGAGAGCTGCGGTGTTGCGTACGCCGGTTTCCAGGATGGAGCGCTGTGCCCCACTCTGTGCGGCGTGGTTTTCGAGGGTGGTCAGGATGCGTTCGCCCAGGCCCAGGCCGCGTAGGCGTGGGACGGTGTACATCTTCTTGATCTCGATGGTGCGGGTGTGTTCGTCGAAGGTGCGGTAGCCGCCGCAGGTTACCGGGACGGTGTTGAGGTAGCCGACGAGGAACAGGCCGTGGGGTGGGGTGTAGGAGGCGGGGTCGGCTTCGAAGGGGTCGGCGTAGCCGTAGCGCCCCTGCTGGTCGTCGAAGAGGGCGCGGACCAGGCGGGTGGCGTCCGGGTGGTCGTAAGGACGGGGGCGGATGAGGAAACGGGTGGCAATCATGTCTGGGCCAGTGCGGTTTCGAGGCGGGGGAGGAGTGAAGCGACTGCCGGGGAGCGGCTGCGACGGGCGAAGGCTGGGCGCAGGCGGCGTAGGTAGGTGAGTGCGCGGATCGACTGGACCTCGTCGAGTCGGGTGAGCGCGGCCTGGCCCGTGTCGACCGCCGCTTTCAAGTCACCGCGCAGTAGGCGGACATGGGTAAGGAAGGTGCCGTGATGCCCAGTGTGTTGAGGTCCAGGCTGCGTTGAAAGCCAATGACCATGTACGTGACGTCGGCGATCGATCGGCGGCGATGCTTGTCGGTGATCTGCGGCCTCTCGTTCGGCCACCGAGAAGAAATCCTTCTCTTCCCGTTTCTTCTTTGCCTATAGTCTCCGTGACACGGGCTGCGGCGGGAAGCTAAACCCGTGTTGATCCCGCCAATGTCAGTTACTACTGACCTGCCGGACATTTGTAGTCGGGGGCGTGCTTGTTCGGGCAGCAGATAACCCCTATCGAAACAAAGCGCTCCCCTTTGAGATGGAATCCCCACTGGATATCGGTGCCACCGGGGAGTACCTCCGTCGCTCCCAGATGTCGGTGCGCTCGGCCGATCTTCGCCTCTTGATCGGGGAGATGGAACGAGGGGCAAGCGATGTCGTACTGGTCAACGAGCCAGGTCGCGGCGTCGTTGGCCTGGTCGAACGAGATGACGATGCGGTTGCGCGGTTTGAGTAGCCAGTCGCACAATCTCATCGGCGGAAGGGGGGAAGATCGAAATTCCGGATGAAACGGTCTGCGGATGCCTTCGCCGTTTAAGTATGGCGCTGCCTGGCCTGTCCATGTATATCCGTGAAAATGATGCACTGGTCCTCTCCCTATACAACTAACGGCCTTGCCTGTGGCACCACAGGCAAGGCCGTATTGTGGTGGTGCTAGATCAGGCTGCCGATTCCGTCGCGCAAAGCAGCCAACTCGGCACCGTCGAACAAGAGAGTCCCCGCTCCGGGGTTCTTGCTGTCGCGCAGGGCGAAGACACCGTCACCGACGACGGCCATCTCCGGGCACGCCTCTCCCTCGCCGTCGTCGTCGTTCGACCCGCCGCAAGGGATGCGGGTGAACTCTGCGGTGGACAGGTCCGTTCTTCCGTACAGGTCGGGTGCCATGAGCACACCTCCGTGTGATGGGATCGTTTCGCTCCGACGTTAGGGATCGGCTGACAAGCCGGTCCACGAAGGTTGAAGATGTTGCGTGAGGGAGCCACGACCGCCTCAGAGGTCCGCAACATTCCGCACTATGAGAGTGGGGGAGCCGATCATGCGTCTAACGTTCGTAGGTAAAGATCCCGAGAGTAACCCGACCGGATCGCCAACCGTCTACCGAACCGACCGTGGTAGCTGGGTGGTCCAGGGCTGGGTTGTCACCGACCCGGAAACCCTCGCCCAGATGGACATCCCCGAGGGGGAGGTCGCCTGTGAGATCCCCGATCGAATGCTTCAGTTCTTCGCGCCGGCAGGCTCATGAATATCTCTGACGACGCGTTCGAGGAGCTGTTGGTCGGCTTCGAGCACAGCGCTGTCCACCTGGAGATGCGGGATGCCTACGGCACTGCGGTGGAGTTGCCCTACATGGCCAAGTGGGCGGCTGGAGAACCCGATGACCTGGAGTGGCTGCAGGGCTGGTGCTCCACACTGCGCGAACACGCGAAAACCGGCAAGACGATACGAAGGGCACGTATCGTCTCGGAGCCCTTAAGTGACTATCAGCGCTGGTCGTACAGCATTGCTCATCCGATGGTCGAAGCCGGCGAGGACATCCGCTGGGTTCCTCGACGTCTGGTCTCGTCGGTCCCCCTACCGGGCAACGACTTCTACCTGTTCGACGACCGCCTGACGGTGTTCCTCCACTACGCTGGCAACGGCCTGGGAGAAGCGAAGGTGGCGTCTACCGATCCGGGCCACATAGCACTATGCAAGAGCGCTTTTGAGACCGTCTGGAAATTCGCGATCCCCCACAGTGAGTACACGCCAACTTAGCCCCGCCCGGCAGGCCGCCGAAGCTCTCGGGCGGCGCCTTCGTGAGATTCGTACAAGCGCCAACCTCACTGGCCGTGCCCTGGCGGCCGAAGCGGGCTGGCACTACACCAAGGTCAGTCGCTTGGAGCACGGCGGCAAGACCCCCACTGAGGAAGAGCTCCGGATCTGGTGTCGAATCTGCGACACCGAGGACCAGACCCCGGATCTGATCGCCACCCTTCGGTCGATCCAGTCCATGTACCAGGAGTTCCGGCGTCAGACGCATGCCGGGATGAAGCGCCTGATGCAGGTGCATGTTCCCCTGTACGAGCAGACTTCGCTGTTTCGGATCTATGAGCACAACGTGATCCCCGGCCTGTTTCAGACGGCCGACTACGCAGCCGCGATGCTCTCGTTCTGGATCTCGTTTCTCGAAACCCCGAACGACCTGGAAGCCTCCGTGACCGCCCGCATGGAGCGTCAGCGGATCATCTACCAGGCGGGCAAGCACTTCAGCGTGCTCATCGAGGAGCAGTCCCTGCGGACGTGGTTCGGTACGGCCGAAGTGCAGGCCGGACAACTCGACCGCCTGCTCACCGTCATGTCGTTGCCAACGGTCTCGCTCGGCATCATCCCCATGATGATCGAGCGGCCCTGTGTGTCCTCCACCGGCTTCTGGATCTTCGATGACGAACTGGTGTGCCTGGAGACACCGACCGCGAACATCGAAGTGACTCGCCCTTCCGAGGTCAAGTTGTACTTGCGCATGTTCGGTCACCTCGCGAGCGTCGCCGTCCATGGGAAGGTCGCGCGCCACATCATCACGTCAGTTGCCCAGGAGTTGCCCTCCGCGAAATAGCGCAACATTCCGCAACTTATCGGTCTGAGAGGGGCTGCTTCCACGTCGGCGTCAGTGCTCCCGGGAAAGTGTTGTGCCGTCCCTTCGGCCTTTTCTATCTGGGGTCTTTGCTCCCTTGGTCGTGCACGTCATTCATCTGGGCCAGTAGGTCCTGGACGTTTCTGGCTTCGATGGGGCCGGGGGCATTGGGGAGCCAGGTCGGGAAGGCCCAGTAACGGCGGGCCCAGCGGCGCCAGAGTATGACCCATCCGGGATGACGAGCTTCCAGGTCGTGGGCCAGGTCGGTGGCATTGTCCCTACTCGCCGCAGGTCCCGGATCGAGGAGGTGGGATACGGGGTCCGCTCCGCGGCGGCGGCGGCCTCGGGAGCGGACGGGGTCGTTTGCTGGTACGACCATGAGAACCGGTGCTTTCCGTCGTGGTGGGAGTGGAAAGGCCGGCGTCCCGGACGGGGGTGGGATCGGGTCCGTGGACGCCGGCCTCTGGGTACGGCCCACGCTCGGCAGGGGGGAGTGGTGGGCGTGGGCCGGCTCCGGGGTCAGGGGGATCGGGGGACGATCCTGGCTGCCCGGAGGTCTGGAAGTCAGGGTTGGTGGGGTCGGGTGGGCAGGTCGAACCAGACGGCGGTGCCGAGTTGGCCGGTGCCGCACAGCCGGGTCCATTGGGTGCCGCAGTGGCCGTGGGTGAGTTCGGTGACGATGCGCAGACCTCGGCCGCCGGGTTCGAGGTCGTCGAGGTGTTCGGGGATGGTCGGTGGGCGGCGTAGGAGGTGGTCGATGAGGGTGGTTCCTGCTCCGGCGTCGACGACTTCGGCGCGGACGGGCAGGTTGTGGTCGTGCAGGAGGCGTAGTTCGTAGGGGGCGGGGGCGTAACGGGTGGCGTTGGTGACGAGTTCGGAGACGACGATCTCCAGGTCGTCGAGCACGTCGAGGTCCGGGAGCTGTTTGGCCAGTTGGTCGCGGAACAGCTCCCGGGCGCGGCGGGGCGCGTTGCCGGAGGGCAAGCACCAGGCGGTCATCCGGAAGCGGTTGTGAGGTCTGCCGCACTCGCCGGGGTCCGGAACGCGCTCGATGAGCATCGTTGCTCCTAACGGGTGAGACTGGGGGCAGGCCGACAGGTACTCGGCGGGTTCGCTTGGTTTTGCCCCGGTGGGAAAGCCTGAGATCGACGGTGCTTCCAGGACCGGTGGCGCATACGGGATGTCTCCACGAAGGCGTGCGGACAGAGCCAGCGGTCATGTCTTTCTGTGACTGTGCGAACACTCACAGCTGTCACGCATTGATGATGCAGTGGAAGCTCCCTCCAGGCAAGTCATTCCTGGAAGAAAGTCTTTCCTCTGAGGAGGATGGCGTTTCCTCAAGCTGTTTCGAGCACTACGCTCCCCACGAGGAAGGAGGTGGCCATGCCCGTCGAACCCACCCCACGACGTCGGCGCCTGGGTGCGGAACTCAGACGCATCCGTGAAGCCCTCGGCTGGACCCAGGAGGAAGCGGCCGGTCACCTCGGCTACCAGTCCCTCTCAACGGTCAGTAAGATCGAGAACGGACTACAGGGGCTCAAGATCCAGCAGCTTCCCCACTTCTTCGAGGTCTTCGGCATCACCGACCTCGCCCTGCGGGAAGAACTCCGCGACCTCGTACGCCGGGCCGGTGAAGCCGACTGGTGGCAGCGCTACGGAGGCGTGGTCGACGACCCACTTGGCGACTACCTCTCCCAGGTGGAGAACGCCAGCGGCCTGTTCGTCTTCAACCCTCTCGCCGTCCACGGCCTGCTCCAGACCCCGGAATACGCCCGCGCGGTGACCGAAGGCAGCAGGGTCTGGAAAACCTCCGAAGACATCGACCACTTCGTAGCGCTACGGCTGGAACATCAGCGCACCATGCTGGAGCGCCGACCCCCACTGAAGATCTGGACGGTACTCCCCGAAGGGCTGCTGCGGCAGGAAGTAGGCGGACGATCCTGCATGCGAGCCCAGGTCGAGCACCTGATGCACCTCGCTCGCACCAACCCCGCCATCACGATCCAGGTCCTGCCGTTCTCCGCCGGAGCGCATGCGGGGATGGACGGCCCTTTCATGCTCATGTCCTTTCCCGCCGGCCGCGACCTCGTGTGTGTCGAGTCCCTGCGTGCCTCCCTGCACCTGAACGAGCCCGAGACCGTCGAGCTCTACCGCACCGCCAGTGACCTACTGAAGTCCGATGCCCTGTCGCCGAAGGCATCGCTACCGCTGCTCACCACGATCGCTAAGGATCTCTCGTGAACAAGAACAGCCTTAACGCCGCCTGGATCGAGACCCAGCTCCGTAACGCACGCTGGCAGACCAGCAGCCTCAGCAGCGGCGGCACCAACTGCGTCCAGGTCGCCTTCCTGGACGGAGGCATCGTGGCCCTGCGCGACTCCAAGAACCCGGAGAAGGCCCCGCACCTGTTCACCGACGCCGAGTACGACGCCTTCACCGAAGGCATCGCACGCGGCGAACTCCGACGTCCCTGAACTTTCCAGCCCCACTTGGACGAGACGGGCGGCGGATTTCTCTCTGTGCCAGCAGATGACGACGGCTCAACAGGGCTGCCAATCTCTTCGGTCGGCACCGGTCCTCAACGTCCGGATCCGCTTGCGCACCTCTGCGGCGGCCTGTTCGTCCTGATCTGCCTTCTGGCTGAGCCAGGTGACCATGAGGAACTCCCGAATGTCGCCCAGGACCCGATAGCCGGGCCAGCGCATCACGTCGAAGCCGTAGGCCTGGGTGTAGGCGTCGTACTCCTGAGCGGTGTGCCAGCCGAAGCGCTCGTAGTAGATCGCGGTGAGGACGAGATCCCACTCGCGAGGCCCCAGCGCGAAACCGTCCAGGTCGAGCAGCACCGGGCGGCCAGTGCGGTCGCGGATGAGGTTGCCCACGTTCGCGTCCCCATGAATCACGCCTTGGGGAAGCTCGAAATTCAGCGCCGCGTACTCTTCACGAAGCTGGGCCAGTCGCTCGTGCAGAAACGAGGCGTCTTCCGGGCTGAACCAGTTGTTGTCCGCGATTCGTTGTTCTGCCCGTGCGAAGGGTTCTAACGAGGGGAGCCGAAGTCCCGTCGGTGCCTTCATCGTGTGGAGCCTGGCGAGCAGGGTGCCCAGCTCAGCAGGTGAGGCATAGTCCTCAGTCTCAGAGATCGACTCCCAGAAGGTGACGACGCGCCCGTCCACGATAAGAGGCTGATCGAGAGGGAGCACGCGGACAGAGGGGAAATCTCCGACGGCCAGCCAGCCGGCCACCGCGACTTCCTTTCGCGCGTCATCTACGTACGCTGTCGTTCGGCCGATGCGTGCGATTACGGGTGAAGCCAGGCGGTAGACCGCGTTCTCTCCGAGTCGGATCAGCCGGGCGTTCGATGGATCGAGTCCGACTCGTGCGCATGCTCGCAGAAGCGTGATCCTGGTGCTCTCAAGGGTGAAGAGAGATCCCGGTTGCTCAGCTGGTGACACGGCCGCCTGGCTCTCACTCATGAACCGAACGCTATCCCTTGTGGTAGATCGCGGTGAGGACGAGTCCCACTTGCGAGGGCCCGGCGCTCGGTCGAAGTGGCTGTCAGATGGTCAGAGTGTCGATCGGAACACGCTCGTCTTCGTCGCGAGGCTGCCACCACATGCAGGTGGTGTGAATGTCGGGGTGATTCCGAATCGGGTGTGGTCCGGCTGGCCATGGTCGGTCCACCATCGTCAGACCCCCTGCACTCGCTGCCATATGTCGTGGGCGCCGCCCCACGTGACGGTGCCCTCTGCAAGGTGTTCGGACAGTGGGGCGCGGGCCCAAGATACGTCGGGTCACTGCAGTTGGAGGGCGAGTGCGCCGGTGGCGTCGTTGTGGTGGTGGACCAGTTCGAAGCCGGGAAGCAGTCCTCCCAGGAGTAGGCGGAAGGCGTAGTTGGTCTGGACACCGCCGCGTTCACCATGCTGTATCTGGTCCCCGAGACAGGTGCGTACGTGGGCCGTCGCGGCTGCTCGTAGGTGCGTTCGCCATGGCGGGAGGGCATGAAGCGGCCGGTGGTGGGGGTGAAGCGGCCTTCGGCACACAGGTCCTCGCCGACGCTCAGACGGACGAGACCGCCCTCGATGCCGGATGCGACGTCGGTGAGGATCACCCCGCCCGGACGGGTCTGTTCCAGCCAGGCCCGCGGGACGGCCGTCACCGAACAGGTCGCGATGATTCGGTCGTACGGGGCGTGCTCCGGGAAACCGTGGCGTCCGTCGCCGGAGACGAGGGCGGGCTTGAACCCGACCGACGCCAGTCGTTCTCGGGCGGCCTCGACCAGGGCTGGGTGGATGTCAACGGAGTGCACCCGTTGGTCGCCCAGTACGTAGCTGAGCAGCGCGGCGTTGTAACCGGTGCCGGTGCCCACCTCCAGGAGCCGCTGCCCGTCCTCCACCCGGAGATCTTCGAGCATGCGCGCCATCAGGGACGGCGCGGTGCTGGAAGGGGTGGCGAACCCGGTCATCCCGCCGTTGTCCGTTGGCTCGACGGTGTCCTCGTCCAGGGCGGTGACCAGGGTGGTGTCGCTGTAGGCGGCATCCAGCCATGCCTCGCGGTCGCCGCCGTCCAGGGGGCACCACACCGTGATCCCCCGTCCGTCGATCTCCTGGGTGAACAGGTGCGGTACGAACACGTGCCGGGGAACGTGGGTGAACGCGTCCACCCAGCGTGGGGAGACCAATGCTCCGCTCTGCTTCAGCCCTGCGACCATCGCCTCGAGTCTGCGTCGCACCTCGGGTGGGAGCGGCTGCTGAGTGTTCATGCGGAGACTCCCTGGAGCTCGTCGGCGATGGCTTCGGAGATCGGCAGGCCGGTGGCGTGCTGGATCCAATCCCACTGGCCGCACGGGTTCACCTCCAGGAACCAGTACCGCCCGTACGGATCCACGATGAAGTCCAGCGCTCCGAAGCGTAACCCCAGCAGGTTCATCAGCGTGAGAACACCGGCGCGGACCTCGGCCGGGACTTCGGTGACCTTGTACCGAAGCGATCCGTAGTCGGCCCGCCAGTCCTCATGTGCGGTTTCGCTGCCCGCGTGGATCTCGGCGGCGAGCAGGCGCTCCCCGACGACGGTCAGTCGTACCTCATGGGATTTGGGTACCCACGCCTGGAACAGGTGAGCGGTGGTCTTGATGCCCGTCAGGTCCTCCAGCATCGGGGGAGTCAGGCGACGGGTGTAGACGGTCTTGAGACAGTCGCCTTCGATCAGCATTGGCGAGGCGACCGGCTTGGTCACGATCGGGCCGCCGACGTGCTCGGCGAAGGAACGTACCACGTCAGGTCGGTTGGTGATGAGTGTCTCCGGTATGCGGAGGCCGGCTCGGCGGGCCATGGCGAGTTGCACGGGTTTGTACTCCGCTCGGGACATCGCGGCCGGATGGGAAACCCGTCGGCACTCCAGAGCGGTGAGAACTCCGCCGAAGCCCGAGCGGGCCTGAGCGGCGGCGAACCGTCGCTCAGGCCCGCTCATCCCGGCGTCGAACCGGAACGCCGTGGGGGTGCGGTAATAAACCGCGCGCACGCGGCTGAGGTCGGCATCACGGTGAGCGGTGACCAGCGAACCCGCCCAGGAGTGGGTTGCGCCGATCCGCGCGTCCAACGCCACGTCCTGGGGGAACTCCGCGGTATCCATCCGGAACACCTCCGCACCCCGCTCGGTGAGGGTGTGCACCACGCGGTCGGTCGGCCAGTCTCCCCGTTCGGCCAGCACCAGGATGGGGTTCGGCATCAGTCCTTCGGACCTTCGTCCAGGCTCGGCGGGTTGCTCGGGTCACCGTCGACGACGGTCGGCTTGTTCGTGGCCATGTAGGGCGGCAGGCCGCCACCCAGTTGAAGAGAGATCTGTCGCTCGTCGTCGTAGAACGTCTCGGAGACCCGCGTGGCCTGTGTGCGGTCGGGAACACGGGCGAATCTCAGCATCCATGGCCGAGACCCGGCTGTGGAGGGTTGCTCGCCGCTCGGGAGGATCTGCCCCTGCGCCCGGAACCATCGGGAACGTCTCGCGGACGCTCGCGACGGTCGCTCCGGCCTGCTCCACCGATGTCGTGGGATCGAGCAGCCGCTGTGGTGTGGTCATCGCTTTCCTTCCTCCGGAAGTGGTTGTGGAGTTTGTCGTGCCTACCGGGGCCTGGGACGTGTGAGCATGGTCGCTCCTAACGGGTGGGAAATGGAGACGTTTAACCGGCGGACGGGAACCGGCTTCGGTAGGTCGGCTAAGGCGGGTTGAGACGCTTCTCATTGGTGCGTTCGCGGAATATCTTTTTCTGCTCGCCCGCTTGTAATGGATCGATTGCGGAGAGTAGCGTGATGGTGGCAGGTCGGACCCGATGGCCTCAAGAAAACCTCGTTACCCACCTCGTGAACAGGCGATTCTCGTTGTCCAAGGTTGTCCGGCCGATTGGAGGCCCGGCGCGGCCTGTGCGGGTGGATTAATCGGATTTACAGTCCAAGAAAGGAGGAGATGCGAATGTCCGGACGAGTGCCCCCGCAGCCCGGCGGAGTTTTCGTTCATCCTTTGAGTTACATCCGTGCCGAACGCGGATGGACCTACCAGGATCTGGTGACCATAATTGCCAGGCGAGTCGGCAACATGGCGCGAAGAAGAGAGAAGGCGTGGCGCTGGGAGCATTGGGGCACTACGCCCGATCGTGACACGCAGCTCGCCCTGGCAGCCGAGCTCGGTGTCGGCGAGGAGCTGCTCATCACGCACCCCTGGCCCGACTGGTTGCCGGTCGGCGACCCCATCAGCGTCGACTTCTCCTGGGACCAGGCGGGCAGCATGCTCGCTCTCAACCAAGCGCTGGAGAAGGCGATGATGGACCGACGCGGCTTCATGCAACTGACCGGAATGAGCCTGACGGCGTTCGCGACCGACTGGCTCAACGTCGAACCGACCCAGCTCATGTCCGTGCTGCGCGGCGGCCGGATCACCGGAGAATTCGTGGCCCAGATCGAGGCGGGCCTGCCCCGCCTGCGCCTGCTGGGAGACAACTACGGCGGCCAACACGCCCGCAAGCTCCTCGATGCCGAGCTCGGCATGGTCGTCGAGGTGATGGAGAAGTCCTCCTACACCCCGGCCGTTGCCCAACGTCTTCACGGTCTGGCCGCCGAACTCGGCCGCCTGGCCGGTTTCGCCTCGTTCGACGCGGGCCTGCACTCCGCGGCTCAGCGCTACTGGGTATCAGCCGTCCATTCCGCGCACGCGGCCGGCGATCGCGCGGTGGGCGCGAACATCCTCAAGTCGATAGCGCTGCAGTGTTATGACTTCGGGAAGTTCGCCGATTTCCTGGCCATCGCCCGGACCGCTTACGCGAGCGCAGGGGACGTGACGCCGCGTACCGCCAGCATGCTGGCCGTACGTCTGGCCTCGGCTTATGCGACCGTGGGCGACACGACCGAATCCCATCGCCTCATAGGAATCGCCGACACCCAGTTCGAGCGCGGCACGCGCGACGAAGATCCCTCATGGGTGGGGTGGTTCGATGAGGGGGCTTTCCACGACCACGTCAGCGTGTGTCACCTCGACCTGGGTAACCTGCGACTCGCTGACTCCCACCTGGAGAAGGCCCAAGCGGGATTCTCTCCGACCCGGCGCAGAGACTATGCCACTTACTTGATCAGGCGTGCCCGGGTCCAGAATGGCCTGGGCAACGCCGACCAGGCCGCCGACCTGCTCCACCAAGCGGTACCGCTGATCGAGCAGGCTCCTTCCCAACGCAACATCGGCAAGCTGCTCGCCGTTCGTGACCGCCTCCCTAAGGACACCCGCCGAAGTGACCTCGACCAGCGGTTGTCCACTCTGACAGTGTGAGCGTGCCCGAACCTCGACGCGTCGCTATCGTCACCGGTGCCAACCGCGGCCATGGCCGAGCTGCCGCGGAGCTGGCCGAACGTGGCCTGTATGTCGCCACCGCCCGGGACGCCCCAAGCGGTCGAGTTGAATTCCAGGATTCGCCGACGAGACCGCCCAAGGGCCGCACCCGGGCCCGCACGGGTCACACTCCGACTTAACGGGTTCATCGCCGCGACAGGTCTCACGCTCGACTCGCCGTAACCCCCGGCGTTTACCCTCAGTACGTGGTGAGTCGACGGCGTACGAGGTGATCAGAGGGCGTCGCCGTCGCGGTTTAAAGATTAAGGAAGGTCGACGTTAGCCAGATCGGGAAGAATTTTAGGATCAATTCCTCCGGATATTTTTACGGCCATGATCGGGTTCTGGGGAAAGTGCAAAAGGGCTGCCAGAACACGGTGATTTCCATCAAGCACGATTGTCCCGGAACCAAAATCATAGGCAGCTACGAGCATCACCTGAGGTCGTTTTCTGTGAGCATCGGCAATAGCGGCAGCTTTGGAGAGCCGCCTTTTCGACACGGTCTCAGGCTTCCTCAGTGCGTCACCGAAGCGAAAGGGAGGCTCTCGTCTCGCATAATCTTCGGCTTGCTCCTCGACCGTATACCAGGGTGCGTACCAGCCAGATGCTTTATCTGCATCCGGCACTACTTCAACATGAATGCCGAGGTGGAGATTCTTCAGCCTGCCCCAGTCAAAGAGGACGCGCATGGACGGACGGAACAGAATCTCAAACTCTTCTGGTGTCAACGACTAATCTCCGGCATCCTTGACGGTCTCGTTGTGAGAGAACTTCTCCGGCCCGATTGAACTTGTAGAGTTCGTCAAAAGGTGCGTATGAAATTCGGAAACCTTACGGAAAGCCGTGCGCCCCTCCGTGGCCCTCCTGCTCACTAGACCGTCCATTTCTTCCAGAAGTGCTTCAGTGCCGGCCAGGACACAGTCATGGTCGACACCGGAAAATCTTTGGTAGGCCTTGTAGTAGGTCATAGCTTCATAGGCCAAAGAAATGGCATTGAGCATGTCGGTACGCTGTCGATCGCTGGCTAGATGAAACAGATGCATTGCAGCCCTGGCGTCTGACGCCACATATATGCACCATAATGGCTCCGTGTTCCATCCTGCACGTAGCGCGTGACCTTCAACTACGCCGATTTTCTCGCGTAGCTGGAGATTGGCAAGAGCTTCTTGCATGGACTGCTGTCTTCTACCTATGAATGTCAGGCCGAGCGCCACGAATGTTCCGTACCCTAGGTCGACCCAATTATCAAAGTTCCACCCGCTGTATTTGGAGTCGGCGAGCCAGCCAATTGCAACTCCCACAAAAATGATGATCAGATACGGAAGCAGTGCTTTCAGGTGATCCTCAACACTTGGCTCGTGTGCGCCTCGCCTGCGATACCAGCCAGCCGACATAGATCATCCTTTTTGTCGCTTCCGCTGGCTGGCCATACTAAACGAACAAGGCATGGCTTCACGACGTAGAAGCGAGTGAGGAAACCTATACATAAATCTATCCGCTTCGAATTTTCGGTCTGCCTATAATCTCAAGAATGAGAGATTTAAGTCTACTTGGGGTGAAAGTCGGAGGTTGCAGCGAGTCGAGCGTGAGACCTGTCGCGGCGATGAACCCGTTGAGCAGGGCGGAACGGTACTGCATGGGTTCGAGCCGACTTCTGATCGGGCTGGCGCTGGTCGATGTCGCCGATGGTGAAGTTGAACAGCTTGGTGCGTAGTGCCGACCAAATTCCCTCGGCCGGATTGAGATCGGGCGCGTACGGTGGCAGCCAGGAGGCCCGCGGCCAGTCCTCGTGCGCGGTGATCCGTTCATGCATCGGGGTACTGACGTGCTCGGGCAAACTATCCCAGACCAGTAAGATCGGCCCGCCCAGCTGGGTATGATCGGTGCTCAGCAGGGTTTGGAAGATCTCCTCAGCGAAGTCCTTGGGTTCGTTCTTGCGGCTGGGCACGAAGGCCTATCTGACCCGGATGTGCGCCATCGGAACCCCGGAAAGGCCGTCGGGTTCGCACTGCCCACCAAGATTGTCCGTGTCCGAGTGCCCTGTTCCGGCCGACAGGCCACACCAGAAAGCCGGCGTCCATCTTCCCCCGCAACCGTGGGTGTCGGTCTTCCCCAACCATCACCCTGATCTCTGACCGTGGTCACCGGTTACTTCTCAAAAAAGGCCACGCACCTGCCGAATGAATGTGAACCAAGCGCTTGGCTGGGGGTTTTTGTATCCGCTGTGCTCCAGGGTCAGGGCCAGGGTCTTCTTGAGCGGACACGGCGACTACATGATGGCTTCGTTCCGCTGCGCCAGTCTGAACATCTCCTGCTCCGTGGGGAGTCGGTTGCTTTTCAGATCGCGGAGGCCAAGCGGGCCGAGCGGGGGGGCTTTCCTCGGGCAGATCTACCTCGAAGGGTGAGGATGACCCGCCGAGGATGACACCACGGATCGCAGGGCCGGGGACTGCCGTCGGAGTCCGGTCAGCCGGTGGCGATCGCGTCGAAGCGGGGTGCGGCGGTGGCGTGTTCCCAGCGGCGGCACTCCCAGGCCAGGCGCCGGGCGCGGAGCCGTAGGGCGACGGGGGTGCGGTCGGCGGGACGCGGGTGGCCCGCCGACCGGACTCCTGTCCCGAGCGGGGCGTCGGCGCGCAGGACCTCCTCGGCGGCCGAGGGGTCACCGGCCAGCACCCGAAGGAGGGCGCGGCGTACGTAGCCGAAGTCGTCGTTGGGGCAGCGCGCGATGTGCTCCTCGGTCGCCGTGTGCGCGTCGCCCAGCCGATTCTGTGTCAGAAGCAGCTCAACGCGCAGGCGGTGCAGCCACGACCTGTCGTACCACCAGCCGTTTCGCGGGATCGCGTGTTCCACGGTGGTCAGGGCGTCGGTGATCCTGCCTTCCTCGCGCAGGAGTACGGCCTCGGCGAGTGCGAGGCGCACCGCTTCGTGGTCTCCTTCGGCACCGGCCGCGCGGGCCTGGGCGAGGAGGTCGCGGGCGTCGCCGTCGCGGCGTTCGTACAGGGCGAGGTAGGCGTGGCGGACCAGCCGCGGGACCTTCACCTCCGGCCGCTCGTCACCGTCGGCGAGCGGCGGCGGGAGAAGGCTGAGCAACCGCCGGTCCACGCTCCAGCCGGTTTCGTCGCGCACGGTGGCCGCGATCCGCTCGTTCAGCACCTCGCGCAGCGAAGCCTCCAGCCAGTCGTGGTACCACGCGCCGAACGACTCGGCCTGCGGGGCGAGCGCCTCGCCGACGCATGTCCAGTCGCCCCAGACCTGGCCCGCTGCGAGGCCGTTGACGACGAGGTGGGAGCGGTAGCCGCAGCCGTGCTCGGAGATCGGCAGCAGTCCCTCGAAGGCGGCTTCCATGGCGTCGTCGTAGCCCTCGTCGTCCGTGGGCGGCTCCCACTCCTCCGTGAAAGGGAACGGGCCGAGCCGCGTCCAGGAGTCGTCCGGCCGCACCCCGTGCACCCCGTAGTACGGGCCGGCGCCGCCGTTGCCGAGCCGGGTCAGAAACGTGCGGTAGTCGGCGGGAAAGCGCACCCCGATCCGCGTCTCGACAGACTCCAGCGTGGCCTGGTCGAGCGGAGGCTTGAGCTGGTAACGGTGCTCGCGGGCACCGAAGAGGTCGAGGTCCGTGTCGTACTCGCGGAGCGCGTCGAGGCCGCGCCGGATGACGTCCAGATCCACAGCGGCACCCTACCCGGAGGCGGCTCGAATACGGCCGGGCCCCGGTGACGGCTGTCCGTGGGCGCGGTTGCTCGAAGACGGGTCACCGCGGGCGTCTGGGCGGAGGTTCTCCATGCTCGATCCACCCGGAGTACGGAGAATCCCGAGCACGGGAGGGTGCCACTCGGCCGCGGGGAGGCGGCGGGAAAACGGGTGGCCGGAGAAAGTGGCCTGCTTCTACGCTCGGTAGCCATGACCTTCGAGTGGGTTCCGCTGACCAAAGACGACCTTGAGGCGTGGGCGGAGTTGCTGGCGGCGATCGACGAGGTCGATCAGGTCGGGGGGAGGGTCGATGCGGACGACCTCGCCGAGGAGCTCGCCAACCCGCTGCTCGATCCCGTCGAGGGCACGCTGGCGGCGTGGGAGTCCGGCCGGCTGGTCGCGTACGGGATGACCATGAGCCGGGCCACGGCTCAGCCGGTGCATCGGATGAGCATGTGGGGCGGGGTGCGTCCGGAGTATCGGCGCCGGGGGCTGGGCAGGCACCTGCTGGAGTGGGCGATCGGCAACACGCCGGTGCTGCACGAGCGGCGGTTCCCCGGGCAGCCGCTCGAACTCCATGTCGAGGTGGACAGCCGCAACGAGGGCCTGCGGGCGCTGGCCTCCAAGGCGGGGATGGAGCCGGCCCGGTGGTTCTACGGGATGGTCCGCGACCTGGGGGCCGAGCTACCGGAGGTCTCGCCGCCGGACGGGCTCCGGATCGTCACCTACCGGGATGACCTGGAGGACGCGGTCCTCCAGGTGCGCAACCGCTCGTTCGTCGACCACTGGGGGAGTGTCCAGCACACGGCGGAGTCCTGGCGGAACACCCTGGTCGGGGTGAAGGTGTTCCGGCCGGAGAGCTCCTTCGTCGCGCTGGACGCGGCGGGGGAGAGCGTGGGTGTGCTGCTCACCCATTATTTCGAGGCCGACACCGAGGCGACCGGGGTCCGCGAGGCGTGGATTCAGATCATCGGCACCCTGCGCGAGTGGCGGGGCCGGGGGGTGGCGAGCGCGCTGCTCGCGCACGCGCTGCACGCCTTCCGCGCGCAGGGGTACGACAAGGCCGGGCTGGGGGTGGACGCCGACAATCCGACCGGGGCCTTCGGCATCTACACCCGCGCCGGGTTCGGGATCGAACGTCGTTCGATCGAGTACACGCTTCCGCTGGGTCCGGCGGTGACGTGATCCGCATACGGGCTTTTGTCGGTGTCCGCGTTTCCCGCCGCGGCCGCTGGGGCGGCCCCGTGAGCCGGGTGCGGGACTTGGCACGTCCCGGCCGTCCTTTTCCGCCGGAACGGTGTGCGAGTCGGCGGTACGTCCGTGACCGGCGGGCGAGGGCCGCCTAGCCTGGAGGTGTGCGTACCGATCCGGTGACGTTGTTCCTCGGTGGGGACGTCATGCTCGGCCGCGGCGTCGATCAGATCCTTCCTCATCCGGGTGACCCGACGCTGCGGGAGGAGTATGTCCAGGACGCCATGACCTACGTTGATCTCGCGGAGGCGGCGAACGGCCGGATTCCCTGGCCGGTCGGCTTCTCCTGGCCGTGGGGGGATGCCCTGCGGGTGCTGGCGGAGGTCGCGCCGGAGGTCCGGGTGGTGAACCTGGAGACGAGCGTCACCCGGAGCGACGACTTCGCGGCGGGGAAGGCCGTGAACTACCGGATGAGTCCGGCCAACCTTCCCTGCCTGGCGGTCGCCCGGCCCGATGCCTGCGTGCTGGCGAACAACCACGTCATGGACTTCGGCCGACGGGGGCTGGAGGAGACGCTCGACGTCCTCGCCGGGGCGGGGCTGCGGTCGGTGGGGGCCGGCCGGGAGGTGGGCGAGGCGAGGCGACCGGCGGTCGTCCCCGCGGAGGGGGGAGGGCGGGTCCTGGTCTTCGCCTGCGGGACGGAGTCCAGTGGTGTCCCGCCGGAATGGGCGGCGGCGCCGGACCGGGCCGGGGTCGATTTCGTGCCCGAGCTGTCGGAGGCCGCCGCGGCCGAGCTGGCCGACCGGGTACGGCGGGTCAAGCGTCCCGGTGACGTCGTGGTGGTCTCCATCCACTGGGGTTCCAACTGGGGCTACCACGTCCCTCGGGAGCAGACACGCTTCGCGCACCGGCTGGTCGACGGCGGGGTCGACGTGGTGCACGGGCACTCCTCGCACCATCCCCGGCCTGTCGAGGTCTACCGGGATCGGCTCGTCCTGTACGGCTGCGGTGACCTCGTCGACGACTACGAGGGCATCGCCGGCTACGAGGAGTACCGGGACGATCTGCGGCTGCTGTACTTCGCGTCGGTGGAGCCCGGTTCGGGCCACCTGACCGGTCTGCGGATGGTGCCCCTGCGGGCCCGCCGGATGCGGCTCCAGCACGCCTCGGAGGAGGACTCCGAATGGCTGCGGGGGGTTCTCGACCGGGTCAGCCGGAACTTCGGGTCACGCGTCGGCCTCGAACCGGACGGCACGCTCGTGCTGCGGTGAAGGTGAGCGAGACATCGGGAGTGCCCCGGGTGCCTGGGGTGACCGTGGACGGTGTCCGGTCGTGCGGTCGGGACGGTCTCTGAGAACACGGAGGCGGGACGCTGACCGCTCCGTTGATCGTGCCGCCGGTCACCACCAGGGACGTGCCCGCCAAGACGGTCACCCCGCCGTTGATCCGGGCGTCGTTCAGGCGGGTGACGCCGGAGCGGACAACGAGCGTCCCGTTCCTGGTGCCGGTGACCGTGGTGGTGCAGGCGGGGCGGGGAGTCAGTGGCGGCGTTTCCCGCCGCGGCCGTTGGGGCGGCCCCGTGAACCGGGCGCCGGGCTGGGCACGAGCCGCAGCCGGGCGCTCCTGGCCAGCATCGGCTCGTACACCAGCACGCGCAGCTCCTCCAGCGCCTCCCGCGCGGGGTGCCCGGAATCCAGCACCTCCGCGACGAACTCCGGCGCGTCCCTGCCCGCCGACTCGCGGAGCTGCTCCACGACGGCCTCGGGGCCGCCCAGCTCCAGCAGGATGACCATCCCCTCGGCGAGGAGCAGCGAGTGCTCGCGGGCGGTGAGATCCTCGGGGCCCAGCTCTCCTGTCTCCAGGAGGGCGGTGAGGACGAGGGGGCCCAGCGCCGGGTCGTGCCGGAGGCTCGCCCGTATCGACCGGCCCTCAGGGAGCGACTCCGCCAGGACGGAGAGCATGGCGGAGGCGCGGGTGCGGAAGGGGCAGGCGCGGATGGCGTCCAGAAGCGGCTCGACGTCACCTCCGTGCGCCGCCAGCCAGCCTTCGAGCTCGGCGAGCGCCGTCTCCTGGGTGTAGTGCTGGGCGATCACCCCCAGCAGCTCGCCCGCCTCGACGTCCACCAGCTCCCCGATGAGGGGAGCGTCCCGGCCGTCGGCGAGCAGCCGCTCGCGGACGGCTCGGGTGCCCAGGGGCGTCAGCCATACCAGCGGGCCGGGCTCCGCGAGGCGCGTCAGGAGCCGGGCGCACGCCTCGGGCGGCAAGGGCAGGTCCTCCTCGGTGAGCTCGCCGATCCCCTCGACGAAGCCGGGACGCAGGTCGCTGGAGTACAGCTCGTCGGGCACGCCGTGGCTCGTCTCGACGGCGCCGAGGCGGGAAAGGACGTCGAACACCCCGAGGAGATCCTCGTCGACCCGACGGCGCCAGACCTCCTGACGAGAGCCGTTCTCCGCGAAGTCGAGCAGGAAGTATTCCTGGCAGGCGAGCCATACGGTCTCCTGCAGCCGGGCGACGGGGATCGGGGCCGGCAGGCTGTACATGGTGTTCAGCACGTCGGGCAGCAGCTCGTCGAACGCCGTGACGAGCATCGAGAAGCCGGACTCCCCGGAGTTGGGTGCGCAGATCGCGGTGCCCAGCTCGAAGACCGCCTCGAACGCGCGCAGCCACAGCGCCTCCGGGTCACGCAGGAGCGGGGCGGCCTTGGCCACCGGGACCAGGCGATCCTTGCGCACTCGTACCAGGCGCGCTTTCTTCGCCCAGGCCAGCAGGAGGCTCACCCGGGGCGTCTGCGCGGAGTCGTGCGCCCGCTGATCCCGTTCCCCGGTGCCCAGCAGCTCCGCCAGCTCTCGGACGTCGGCTGCCCGTAGGTCTCCGGTCTTGGTGAGAGGGCGCCCCTCCTTCCCCACCCAGCCGGTCAGGGCGGTCAGCTGCCGTACGATCTCGCTCCTCGCGGCGTCGGCGGCGAGCTCGGCGGCGGGAGGGAGGGCGATGGGACACTGGGAGAAGGCCCGATCGTCGTCGGGTCCCGCGCCGCCGAACTCGGCCTGGAGAAGCGCTTCGATCACGTCGGCGTCGAACTGTATCCGGCCGCTGCTGACATCGCGCTGGAAGCGGGCCATCTCCTTTTCGTCGTCGAGGACGAAGCCGTTGTCGAGGGCGGTCTGCGCCCAGAGCCTCCCGATGCCCTGCCGGGCCGGGTCGGCGAGCGCCGCGGGAAACTCCGCCTCGGCCTCGGCCACGGCCGCCTCCAGCTCGGCGAGGGAGGCGCCCCGGGGGTCGCGCAGGCCGGACGCGGTGAGGTAGCGCAGGAGGGTGAGCAGGTTCTCCGGCGCGGCGGCGAGGGTCTCGCGCTCGGCCGCGAGGTGCCGGGGGATCCATTCCAGGAGGAAACGCCGCACCTGTCGCGTGTCCCAGTAGGCGAGCCGCCCGTCACGGCTGCGGTGGCGCGCGTCCAGGACAGCCGCGAGCATCGCCTCGTCGGCCCGCGTGCCGCGCTCGTCCGCCCAGGCGAGGCAGCGACGGACCAGCAGGTCCTTGGCCGACTCGAACTCCTCGGTCTCCTCCGGATCGAAATGCGTCCGCACCGTGAACCCCCACTCCCGTTGCCGTCGGCCTCCCCACCCCGAAAGGGCCGGGCTCGCGGCTCCGCGCCGTCGATCGTGCCATTATCGCTGACAGATCGGAATCTCGACGGTACGGAGAGTAAGGGGCGGGTCGGCGAGCGTGCGCGGCGCCGTGGAAACGCAGGAGCCGTGGCGTCCCGGGGCGTGGCACAGTTGGCTCCATGCGCGTGGGCATCCTGGGTCCGCTGGAGGTGGCGGCTGCCGGTGAGAGCGTCGAGATCGGAGGTGTCCGGCTCCGCGTGCTCCTGATCCGGCTGGCGCTGGGAGCGGGACGGGTCGTCACCGCCGACGAGCTGTCGGACGCGCTCTGGCCCCAGGAACAGCCCGCCGACCGCGCCAACGCGGTACGGTCGCTCGTCGCCAGGCTGCGCCGCAGCCTGCCGGACGCCTCGGTGCTGCGGTCGGATCGCGGCGGTTACCGGCTCGAACTGCCCCCCGACGCCGTCGACGCGCACCGGTTCGAGCGGCTGGCGCGGGCGGGGAGGCGCGCACTGAACGGCGGGGACGCGCAGGCCGCCGGATCCCTGCTCGGTGAGGCGCTCGCGCTCTGGCGAGGGCCCGCGCTGGCGGACGCGGCCGGAGCCTCCTTCGCCACGGCGTACGCGGCCGGGCTGGAGGAGGCGCGGCTGGCCGCGATCGAGGACCGGGCCGAGGCGGACCTGGCGTCCGGGCGGCACGCTCACCTGGTGGCCGAGCTCTCCGAGGCGGCGACCCGTCACCCGCTGAGAGAGCGGCTGCAGGGACTGCTGCTGCGGGCGCTGCACGCCCAGGGGCGTCAGGCCGAGGCGCTGGCCGGCTACGAGAGGATCCGGCTCCGTCTGGCGGAGGAGCTGGGGGCCGACCCGGGGCCCGAGCTGCGGGAGATTCACCTCGCGCTGCTCCAGGAGGGCCGGGCGGAGCCCGCCCGCCCGCAGAAGGGCAACCTGCGGACCGCGCTGACCAGCTTCGTCGGGCGTACGGCCGAGGTGCGGCGGGTCGGCGCGTCGCTGGCGGAGGGGCGGCTGGTCACGCTGGTCGGTCCCGGCGGGGCGGGCAAGACCCGGCTCGCGACCACCGTCGCCGGAGAGCTCGCCGAGCGGTGGCCCGGTGGGGCCTGGCTGGTGGAACTCGCGGCGGTGACCGACACGGCCGACGTGCCCCAGGCGGTGTTCGGCGCGCTCGGCACCCGGGTGCTCGATCCCCAGGGAGCGCCCAGGGACACGACGAGCCGCCTGGTCGAGGCGCTCTCGCGCGCCGAGACCCTGATCGTGCTGGACAACTGCGAGCACCTGGTCGAGGCCGTGGCCCACCTGGCGGAAGACCTCCTGGGGCGCTGCCCCGGGCTGCGGGTCCTCGCCACCAGCAGGGAACCCCTCGGGATACTCGGCGAGGTACTGTGCCCGGTCGCCCCGCTCGCGCTGCCCGAGCCGGACGCCTCGGTGCGGCAGGCCGTGACCAGCCCGGCGGTGCGGCTGCTCGCCGAGCGGGCCGCCGCCGTACGACCAGGGTTCGCGGTCACCGAGGAGAACGTCGCGGCCGTGGTGGAGATCTGCCGGCGGCTGGACGGGTTGCCTCTCGCGATCGAGCTGGCCGCGGCGCGGCTGCGTTCCCTGACCGCGCCGCAGGTGGCCGAGCGGCTCGGCGACAGGTTCCGGCTGCTGACCGGTGGCAGCCGTACCGCCCTGCCCCGCCATCGGACGTTGCGCGCGGTCGTCGACTGGAGCTGGGACCTGCTCGGCGACGAACGCCGGTTCGCCGAGCGACTCGCGGTGTTTCCCGGCGGGATCTCGGTGGAGGCGGCCGAGCGGGTGTGCGCGGAGCCGGGCACGGCCCTGGACCTGCTCGGCGCGCTGGTGGACAGGTCGCTGCTGCAGGTGGTCGAGGCGCCGCAGCCGCGCTACCGCATGCTGGAGACGATCCGGGAGTACGGGCTGGAGCGGCTCGCGGAGAACGGGGAGATCGCCCGGGTGCGGGCCGCGCACGCGGCGTACTTCCTGGACCTCGCCGAGACGGCCGAACCCTTTCTGCGTGAGGAGCGGCAGCTGGTCTGGCTCGCCGTGCTGGAGACCGAGCACGACAACCTGCTCGCCGCCCTGCACTTCGCCGCCGACGCGGGCGACGCGGACACGGCGGTACGGCTGGCCGCCGCGCTGAGCACCTTCTGGATGATGCGCGAGAACCACGCCGAGGCCGTGGTCCGGCTCCGTCTCGCCCTCGACGTTCCCGGTGAGGTCTCCTCGGAGCGCCGGTCGGTCGCGACCGCCTTCCACCTGATCAACAGGATGCTCTCCGGTGAGCACGAGGGTGTGGAGGACGTCGTCGAGCGGTTCGGGGCGCTGGCCGGGGCCGTTGCTCCCGACACAGAGGATCCGTTCCTCGCCCTGATCGAACCCATCCTCGCGATCTTCACCGACGACGTCGTCCGGGGCGTGGCCGCCGTCGAGCGACAGATGTCGCACCCCCACCCGTGGACCCGCGCGATGCTCTTCATGATCAGGTCGGCGCTCCTGGAGAACGAGGGGGACCAGGTGGGAAGGCGCCGCGACCTGCTCGCCGCCGCCGCCGGGTTCCGCGGCCTGGGGGACCGCTGGGGGCTCGCCCAGGTGCTGAGCTCGCTGGCGGAGGCACACCTGGTCTTCGGCGACTTCGACGAGGCCGTCGAGACGATGGAGGAGGCGATCCGGTTGCTGGGGGAGCTCAACCCCGACGACCACGCCGTGCACCAGCGGATCACGCTCGCCGGTGCGCGGGCGCAGCAGGGCGACGTGGACAGGGCGCGCGCCGAACTTCTGGCCATGACGCGGCCCGGCGAGCGGCGGTGGTCACAGCGGAACGTCGCGTTCGCCCATCTCGCGCTGGGGGACCTCGACCGTCGTGCGGGCGACCTGGACGGGGCGGAGCGGCACTACGAGGCGGCGGCGACCGGCATCGAGGAGATCGGGTTCGTCGCCCCGCAGTTCCGCGCGTTGATCCTGCGGGCGATGGCGCATCTGGCGGTGGACCGCGGTGACCTGGTGGCCGCGGAACGGTGGGTCACCGAGGCGACCGACTGGGCGGTCGAGGGGAAGGACATGCCGGTCCTGGCCCACGTCGGCGTCGCCGCGGCGGCCCTGCGCGCCCACGAGGGCGACCTGGCGGGGGCCGCGGAGACCCTCGGCGTCGCCGAGCGGCTCCGCGGCGCCCCCGACCGGTTCAACCTGGAGATCGCCGGGCTGATCCGGCGGCTCAGGGACGAGCTGGGCGACGCCGCCTACGACGCCGCCCACGCGCGGGGCATGGCCCTCGACCGTGCCGCCGCGCTCGATCAGGTACGGCGCCGGTAGGCGCGGACCGCGAGCGGCGCGAACACCGCGAGGAAGAGCACCGAGGACAGCAGCGTCCACATCACCGGGCCCGTCGCCGACCCGCCCAGCATCAGGGCGCGCGAGGCGTCCATCGCGTGCGCGACCGGGTTGATCTCCACCCAGGTCTGCAGCCAGCCGGGAAGGGTCTCCTTCGGTGCGATCATGCTCGTGCCGAAGGTGAGCGGGAACAGCACCAGGAAGGCCGTCCCCTGCACCCCGCCCGGGCTGCGCATGAGCATCCCGATCAGGACGAACGCCCAGCTCAGGCTGAACGCGAAGAAGACGGTGAGCAGGCACGCGGCGAGCGCGGAGAGCGGGTCGGTCTGAACCCGGAACCCCAGCAGGAGGCCGCAGCCGAGCAGGGAGACGACGGCCACCAGATAGCGCATCAGGTCGCCGAGCACCGAGCCGATCAGCGGTGCGGACCGGCCGATCGGCAGGCTGCGGAACCGGTCGAAGACCCCTTTTTCGATGTCGGTGTTGAGGTTCACCCCGGTGGCCATCCCGGCGAACATCACCGTCTGCACCAGGATGGCGGGAAGCAGGAACTGCAGGTAGTCGTGGGTGGAGCCGGCCACCGCCCCGCCGAGCAGATAGACGTAGATCAGCACGAAGACGATCGGCTGCAGCGTCACGTCGAGTAGTTGCTCGGGGGTGCGCAGTGTCTTGGTCAGGCTCCTCCTGCCGAGCGCGAGGCTGTGTCGTACCAGCCCGAAAGGCCGCTTTCTGAGGGGGGTCGCTGCCTGCGCGCGTTCCACGGTTAGGGTCATGCCGCGTTCTCCTCCTCCTCGGCGTGACGTCCGGTGAGCGTGAAGAAGACCTCGTCCAGGCTGGGCAGCCGGAGGCTGAGCTCGGTGACCGAGATCCGCTCCTGGTCGAGCCGCCGTACGACCTCGGTGAACGCGGTGTCGCTCTCGACCGGAACGGTGATCACGCCCCGGCCCGGCGATTCCGGGGTGCGGCCGACCACCGCGCCGACGAGCGCGGCGGCGTCCGCCAGCCGGGCCGGGTCCGCGGGCCTGACGAGGATCGTCTGCCCGCCCACGACGTGCTTGAGTTCGGCCGGGGTGCCGTTCGCGATGACCCGTCCGTGGTCGATGACCGAGATGTTGTCGGCGAGGGCGTCGGCCTCCTCCAGATACTGCGTGGTGAGCAGCACGGTGACCCCGTCGTCGGCCAGCGAGCGGATGACGCTCCACATGTCGTCCCGTTTGGCCGGGTCCAGACCGGTCGTCGGCTCGTCGAGATAGACGACGGAGGGACGGCCGACGAGACCGGCGGCGAGGTCGAGGCGGCGCCGCATGCCCCCCGAGTACGTCTTGGCCGCCCGGCCCGCCGCCTCGGCGAGCCCGAACTCCTTCAGCAGTTCCGCGGCCCTCGCCTTGGCCTCCCCGCGGCGCAGGTCGAGCAGTTCCCCGATCAGCACGAGGTTCTCCGTGCCGGTGAGGTCGTCGTCGACCGACGCGTACTGCCCGGTCAGGCCGATCAGGCGGCGCACCCTGGCGGCGTGCCGTACGACGTCGAGCCCGCCGACCGTGGCGTGTCCCTCGTCGGGTCTGAGCAGGGTGGCCAGCACGCGCACGGCGGTGGTCTTTCCCGCGCCGTTCGGCCCGAGTACGCCGAGGACCGTGCCCTGCGGGGCGGCCAGGTCGACCCCGGCGAGCGCGGTCGTCTTTCCGAAACGTTTGACGAGTCCTCGCGTCTCGAAGGCGAGGGTCATGAGGTTCTTCCCGGTGGTGTCTTCACCCCACGCACACTGGAGGAGCCGCGTGTCGGCGACGGCACAGATCCGTGTCGGCGAGCCGGTCGGCATGACACGCGGGAGGCGCGTTCCTCGGACGGCCCCGCGGCGGGGGGCCGGTTTTCCGAGGTCGTCACCGGGTAACGCGTGAACATGCGCATCGGAAACACCGAGGTCAGGATCCTGGGCGGCTGGGCCGGCTGCCTGACCATGATCCTCGTCTCCGTGCTGCTCTCGATCCTTCTCACGGTCGTGCTGAACCTGTTTCTCCGCTGACCCGCCCACCGTCCGTCGTGGACGTCGCGCCGGATGATCCGTCGACCGGAGTCGGCGGGACCGTTCGCATCGGTTCTCCCCGCCTCGTGTGACACCTTTCGTTCCTTTATCCCCATGTTCTATAGTTTTTTAGAATATTTGCTCACAGGACGGGGAGTGCGATGTCGTATCCGGAAGCTCGTTACCTGGACGAGGCGGGCGAGAGCAGCGGGGTGTTCAGGCCGGCGAGCGCGGGGCCGGATCTGGTGATCGGTGGCACGACGGTGCGCTATCTGGGCACCGGTGCCTCGACGAACGGGCAGTTCGGCCTGTATCGCTGGGACATGGGGCCGAAACCCTCAGGGCCGGCGGCTCACTTCCATCGGACGATCTCCGAGTCCTTCTTCGTGCTGTCGGGGACGGTGCGGCTGTTCGACGGGAGGTCCTGGACCGACGCGACGGCGGGAGACTTCCTCTACGTCCCCGAGGGCGGGGTGCACAGCTTCCGCAACGAGTCCGGCGAACCGGCCTCGATGCTCCTGCTCTTCGCCCCGGGCGCGCCGCGCGAGGCGTACTTCGAGGAACTCGCCGAGATCGCGAGCAGCGGGCGTCGGCTCACCGACGAGGAGTGGACGGATGTCTACCTGCGCCACGATCAGTACATGGTCTGACGGTGATGGCGGAGTTTCGCGAGGAGCCGATCTACCGGCAGCTGGCGCGGATCGGCAGGACGCTGGCCAGTCCCGTGCGGCTGAGGCTGCTCGACGTGCTCGACCAGCGGGAGCGCACCGTCGAGCAGTTGTCGGAGGCGGCCGGCATCCCGCTGAAGAACACCTCGGCCCAGCTGCAGCAGTTGCGTGCCGCCCATCTGGTGACGAGCCGCAGGGACGGTACGCGGATCTACTATCGGCTCGCCGACGAGCGGGTCTCGCGGTTTCTGGGCGAGCTGCAGGACTTCGCCGCCGAAAGGCTCGCCGACCTGCGTGAGGCGGTCTCCGAACACCTCGGCGAGGTCGCCGTTTTGGAGGCGGTGACCGCCGAGGAACTCGCCGGGCGTCTCACCGACCCCGACATCGTGGTCGTCGACGTCCGTTCGGCCGCCGACCACGCCCTCGGCCATGTGCCGGGGGCGGTCTCGGTTCCGCTGGCCGAGCTGCGGGACCGTCTCGACGAGCTGCCCGCGGACGTCGAGATCGTGGCCTACTGCGGTGGCCCCTACTGCGTGGTCTCCCCGGAGGCGGTGCGGCTGCTGCGCGACCACGGATTCCGGGCACGTCCGCTGGAGGGCGGACTCGCCCGCTGGCGTCGTACGGGCAACCGGCTGCGGACCGGTTCCACCACCTCGGGCCTGTGACGGATCCGTGGAACCGCGAGGACGGCGACCATCCGAGGTCCTCATGACGCGGAGATACCGGTCGACAGGGGGAGTACGGCCTTCACGAGTGTGCCGCCGCCCGGTGCCGGGCCCACCACGCAGCTCCCGCCGAGTTCGCGGGCGCGCTCACGCATCGAGACGAGACCGATCCCCGGCCGGGGAGCCGGGGGCGGCCCGCTCCCGTCGTCGCGGATCCGGACCGTGAGGAAGGAGTCGTCACGCCGGAGCGAGATCGTCGCCGTGCGAGCCCCGGCGTGTCGGCGGACGTTGGTGAGCGCCTCCTGCGCGATGCGGTACGCGGCCACCTCGACGGCCGAGGGCAGGCCGGACAGGTCGCCCTCGGTCTCGACGATCACCGAGGGCCCGTTGTCCGCCAGTGCCCGTACGGCCCCGGCCAGGCCGAGCGTGTCCAGGGTGGGCGGGTGCAGGCCGTGTACCAGTTCTCTGATCTCCTGGCCGACCGCGTCCATGCCGTCGCGCAGTTCCGCCAGGAGGCGGTCGGTCGAGGCGGGGGCGGTGCGCAGGCTGATCCTGGCCATGTTGACGACCATCGCCATCTCGGTCAGCGCGTGGCCGAGCCCGTCGTGCAGATCTCGGCACAGTCGGCGGCGCTCTTCTGCACGGACACGTGCCAGCACGGTCGTCGGCGTGCCCTCCGGATCGGTGACGGCGGTCACGGCAACTGCCAGATGCCGGAGAGCACCGCGGTCAGAAGCAGTGTCGCGCCGATCCCGAGCCAGAACCCACGCCGGACCGAGTCGCGCAGCATCGCCAGCGCCGCCGCTCCCAGGCTCAGCGCCAGCAGGTAGACCGCGTGCCAGAGCGCCGACCCCTCGGCCTCCTGGAACGTCCACACGGGGGAGGTCCACAGCACGAACTCCACGAGGAAACCAAGGAAGCGCTCGGAGCCCTGGTAGACGATGTAGTTGAAACCGACCAGCACGAACATGACCGCGAACGGCACGCCCCGGTGGGGTGCCCAGTGGGCGGTCGCGGTCCCCAGGAGCGTGGCTCCGAGCACGCACAGCGGCCCGGCGGCCATCTCCCACACCGTGGGAGTACGTCCCAGGTCCACCTGGAACGTCAGGCAGAGGCGCAGCAGCACCGCCTGGAACAGGCAGGCCAGCACGAACGGCCCGAGGGCGACCAGGCAGGCGGCGGCCGTACGGTTCGCGCGGTCGACCGGGGCGGTGGACAGCAACTCGTCCGTGCCCGCCCGGTGCGCCGCGGTGCCGATGAGATTCGCGGCGAAGAAGGCAGGTACGCCCCACACCATCACCATCTGAGCGGTGATCACCCTGAAGGAGTCCTGCGGCCACTCCCAGGTGTGGCCGAGCAGCACCGCCGTCATCAGCGCGGGCCCGAGCAGGGTGAGCGGGTGGCGGAGCAGCCGCCGGAGCTCGGCGTAGGCCAGCGTGGGCACCGCGTGACGCGTGGTGGCGGGCCACCGGCCGGCGAGCGATGACGAGCCTGTCATGACAGTCCTTTCCGCGGCCGGATGGCCGGTCCGCGTGTCCGTACCCGGGGCGACGCGCCCGCCCGGGATGGTGTCCGCGTCCTCGTCCGTCCCCGGCCCGCCTGCCGGGGACGGGGTCCGTGGTCGCACGTCATGCCGTCGCCGCCGTCTTGTCGCCGAGCAGCAGCAGGTAGCCGTCCTCCACGGTCGGCTCGGCCGGCCGGGCACCCTCGGGAGCGGGCCCGATGTTGCGGAACAGCCCGTCGCCGGTACGCCAGGAGAGCACCCCCGACTTCTCCGCCGAGAACCAGACCCTGCCCTCGGCCAGGGCCCGGACCTCCTCGGGCGTGCCTTTGAACACGCACCGTCCCGCCTTGAGCACGACCACCCGGCTGCACAGGGCGGAGACGTCCTCGGTCTGGTGGGTGGAGAGCACGACGGCGCGGTCCTGTCCGATGTGCGAGATCAGCTCGCGGAACCGGAGCCGCTGCTCGGGGTCCAGGCCGACGGTCGGCTCGTCCAGCAGGATCAGCTCGGGGTCGCCGAGCAGCGCCTGCGCGATGCCCAGTCGCCGCCGCATCCCGCCAGACAGCGTCCGGATCCGTTTGCCGCTCACGGAGGTCAGCCCGACCTCCTCGATCACCCGGCGCACCTCGTCGTGCCGGGCCCGCCGCTCCACCATCTCCTTCAGGATCGCCACGTAGTCGACGAACTCGAAGACGGTGAACCCCCGCTGGTATCCCGGCTCCTGCGGCAGGTATCCCAGCCGTCGCCGGATCTCCAGCCGGTCTCCGGCCGGGTTCCTGCCGAGCAGTCTCAGCTCGCCCTCGTCCGGGGCGAGCACCGTCGCCAGCATCCTGATGAGCGTGGTCTTGCCCGCGCCGTTCGGCCCGAGCAGGCCGGTCACCCCCTTGCCCACGGTGAAGGTGAGCCCGTCCAGGACCCGGTTGCGGCCGTAGGTCTTCACCAGGCCGACTGCCTCGATCATGAGAACTCCCTGCGGCGAAAGAAGAGAAGCGCGACGGACACGAAGGTGACGACCAGGTAGCCCGCCTGGCCGACGCCGCCGAACATCGCCAGGCTCGGCTCGCGAAGGTTGACGGAGACGACCACGACCAGCCAGGTCGCCGCCACGGCGGCCCCGCAGTGGCGCGGATCGAACCGGCTGGACAGGGCGAGGGTCAGCGAGGTCAGGGCGAGCGAGGGCAGCAGCCACGCGGCCGCGGTCCAGTCGTGGTCCAGCAGGCCGAGGCCCATCACCAACGCCAGCGCCGACGAGGACGTCAGCACTGCGGCGGCGCGTATCAGCATCAGCCGGAACATCGAGTACGGAGCCGCCAGGCCGATCTCGTGGGCCGGATCACCGTCCCTGCCGAAGGCCACGGCGACCCCGGCGACCGGCAGGATCGGGGCCAGCGTGAGATAGACGAGCAGCCCCCATCGCGTCGTCTCTCCCGAGGCCAGCGCGGCGAACAGGAGCGCCACGGCGCTGGCCGCGATCCACGGCAGGCGTAGCGAGTGGGCGGCGCCCAGCAGCCGGGCCGTGTGCTCGTGGACACCGATCGCCCGCAGCAGCCGCTCGAACGGTCCCGGCACGGGCGCGTCCACCGCGTCGGCCACCTCCGCCCAGACCCGGTCCAGCCGGGAGCGCGGCACCTGGGGCGCGAGCAGGCTCCGGCATTGATCGCAGGCCAGCAGGTGGGCCTCGACCGAGGCGGCCAGGGTCGGGTTCAGCTCCCCGTCGGCGTACCTGACGGCCAGGCCGTCGTCCATGTGCCAGGTGCTCATGCCAGTTCCTCCCTCAGCAGTGCCTTCGCGCGCATCATCCGGGTCTTGACGGTCCCGGCGGGGATGCCGAGCAACCGCCCGGCCTCACGGGTGGTCAGGCCGTCCAAGACCGTCGCCTGGACCACGGCGCGCAGCTCCGGGGAGAGCCGGCCCATCGCCTGGCCGAGTTCGCCGTACTCGATGCCGAGCAGCACCTGCTCCTCGGCCGAGACCATGACCTGCTCGTAGGCGGGCAGTGGCACCGCCGGACGACGGCGGAGCTGGTCCAGCAGACGGCGGATGCCGATGCCCCAGATCCACGCGGCCACCTCCCCTTTGCCCTTCCAGGTGCGTGCCGTACGCCAGACGGCCACGAAGGTGTCCTGGATCGCCTCGTCCACCAGCGCCGGATCGGCGCATCGGCGGGTGAGCCGGATGACGAGCCAGGGTGCGTGCCGGGCGTAAAGGACCTCCAGGGCCCGGCGGTCCCCGTCGGCGACGGCCTCGAGCAGTCGAGCGTCCGTCCAGCTCTCGTGCTCACTCATGGGAGCCCCTTCAACGGTGTCATGCCTCTCTGTCGCATCGGGCCGCTCCAGCGGTTCACGGTTTGGTGGTGTCCGGCGCCGTACGGGTTCGCCGTGTCCGGAGATCCGAGGTTCGAGAGCTCGGAGGCCGGGTGATCAGGGGGCTGTCGTGTTCGGCGGCCCCGGTGGTTCATCGCATGGAACGAACCGAACGCGGTGTTACGTCCGACAAGTGAGGCATGAGAAGGAAAATACTATTTTCGCTGGTGGTGCTGTCCACGGTGTGCGCCGCGGCGTCGTGCTCACCGGGGGTGCCGCTCGACAGGCCCCCCGGCACCGGGAAAATCATCGTCGACGCGGACATGGGCGAGCTGAACGACGACGCGCAGGCCATGTTCCTGCTGGCCGCCGCCGAAGGGGTGGAGGTGCTCGGGGTCACGACCGTGGGCGGCAACACCTGGCCGGAGGAGGGCACCGCGTACGCGCTGCGCCAGCTGGAGCTCATCGGCAGGGCCGACATCCCCGTGGTGACCGGCGAGACCAACACGCCGGAGCCGAGGGACGACTACGCCGGAGCCCTGGACCGGCCGCGACCGGCGTCCCACCGCGCGCTGGCCACTCCACCGCACGGTGGCTACGCGACGACCCGGCCCGCGGCGGGCAGTGCCTCCGACTTCATCGCCGACCAGGTGCGGCGCCACCCCGGAGAGGTGACCGTCTTCGCGCTCGGCCCGGCCACCAACCTGGCACGCGCCGTACGGGAGCATCCCGAGATGGTCCCCCTGGTCAAGGAGGTCGTCTATCTGGGAGCCGACACCGAGGGGGAGGAGTTCAACCGCTGGTTCGACCCCGAGGCGTCCCGGGTCGTGTTCGAGGCCCCGTTCCGGCGCGAGCTGGTCGTCACGCTGGAGGCGGCGCAGCGGCTCACCCTGGACAGGCGGACCTACGAGCGGGTGGTCGCGGGCGAGGAGACCCCGGTCAGGAGGCTCTTCAAGGAGCTTCAGGGGCCGCTCTTCGCCGGTGACCCGGGACATCGGGCGTTCGTCTGGGACGCCGTGGCCGCGGCGGCCTTCCTCCGTCCCGAGATCGTCTCCGACTCGGACGGCCGCACCGTGCTGGAGGTGGACCGGGACCGGTTCTGGGACCTCTACGTCACGCGGATCGGCTCGGCCACGCCGTGCTGCGGACCGGGCTGAGGGAGGTCACCGGGGCAAAGGCGCCTTCCCTGCGACGGGCCGTGAACCGGAGCCTGTGGCACCTCAGGTCTCACCGGGCACCAGCCCGGGATTGACCGTGGCGTTGAACTCTTCGTCCCGGAGCTGATGAATCGCGTTGGCCACTCTTTCGACGTGGTTCGACATCTGTCGCTGGGCCTGCTCATGGTCGCCGGCGAGGATGGCGCGCAGTACCGCTTCGTGGTCGCGCTGCGACAGCAGGCGCTGCTCGGGCTGGGTGCGTGACTGGTAACGCAGACGATGGACGGGGAACTCGAGCATCTTCCAGTGCGCGAGCAGCAGCTCGTTCCCCGACTGTTCCACGATGCCTCCGTGGATCTGCGACTCGGAAGGGTTTCCCGCGCCTCCCCCGGGTGTCTCGTCGTTCCCGAGGTCGTGCGCGTCCGGGTCGTGCACGGGGCAGGCGAGCTCCAGCAACTTCATGATCTGGTCGCGCATGCCGGGCTCGTTGATGCGCTGGGCCGCGAGTCGCGCGGCCATTCCCTCGACGGCCATGCGGACCTGGAACAGCTGGGCGATGTGGTCCCTTGTCAGTATCCGAACGCTGGCACCCCGGTGAGGGTTGATCTCGATGGCTCCCTCGGCCGCCAGTCGCCGAAGCACCTCCCGCAACGGAACGCGGCTCACCCCGAGCTCGGCGGTCAGCCGCGCCTCGGTGAGCCGCTCGCCCGCGCGGTAGTGGCCCGTGCGCAGGTGCTCCGACATGGTCTCGTAGATGTAGTCGGTCACCGACACCTGTCGGCCCCCGTCCGCACGGGTCTCACCCGCAACCGACTGACCGGCCCTTCTCAATCGACTCTCCATCTCCGGAACTCGCATCCCCGTACCTCATCTTGTTAGTCAATCCTCGCTAGAGCGTACCGTCAAGCATTTGGATTCTCTCAAGTTCTCGTACATCGGCAGACTTCTCGCACATCTACCGCAACCCCTTGACCCCCCGAGTGACCTCGGTTACATTCGCGATTGTTATACAAAGAAGGGAGAAGCTGGTTGGCGACACACACTCAGGCCCGCATGCTGGCGCCTCGCGGCATCGGTCACCTGCTCTCTGACGCGGCGGCGTCGCATCCGGACGACGTCGCCCTCGTGACGACCCCCCGGACACTCACGTACGGTGAGCTCGATGCCGCTGCGGCCCGGCTCGCACACGCTCTGACCGAGCAGGAGATCCAGGTCGGCGACCGGGTCTCGATCTACTCGGAGAACCGATGGGAGTGGATCGTCGCCTACCACGCGGCGATGAGGATGGGGGCCGTGGTGAACCCCGTCAACATGATGCTGACGGCGGAGGAACTGGCCTACGTCGCCAACGACTGCGGGGTGAAGGCACTGTTCGTCAGCGCCTCCACGGCCGTGGCTCTCGGCCCCCTCAGGCAGGAGGCGCCCGGAATCAAGACGGTCGTGTCCTTCGACGGGATGCAGGAGGACGTCCTGGCGTTTGACGACCTGATCCGGGGAGACCTCTGCCTGGAGCCGGTGGACGTCGACGTGGACACGACGTCGACGATCGGGTACACCTCCGGGACGACCGGCCATCCGAAGGGCGCCTCACAGAGCCATCGCGCCGTGATGACGAATGTCGCGCTGACCGCGACCATGCACGTGCGTACCGCCGCGGATGTGATGGTGACGGCTCTCCCCGCCCCCCATGTGTACGGCAACGCGGCGATCAACGCGACGTTCCTCGCGGGCGGCACGGTCGTCCTGATGGCACGTTTCGAACCGGCCCAGGCGCTGGGGCTGATCGAGCGGCACCGGGCGACGATGTTCGAGGGGGTTCCGACGATGTACGCCATGATGTTGAGCGATCCGGCGCTGGAGTCCGCGGACCTGACGTCGCTCACGCGCTGCACGGTCGGCGGGCAGACGATGTCGGCGGAGTCGATCCGCTCCTGGGAACGACGGGCTGGGGCGCCGCTGCTGGAACTGTGGGGGATGACCGAGATCTCGGGTCTGGGAGCCACCCACAGCCCGTACGCGACCAACGTCCACGGATCCATCGGAGTGGCTCTGCCGGGCATCGAACTGCGTGTCGCCAACACGCACGGCGACGAGGTCCCGACAGGGGAGCACGGTGAGCTTCATGTCCGAGGGCCGATCGTTATGCAGGGCTACTTCGGCAATCCGGAGGCGACGGCCGAGGTCCTGCTCGACTCCGGCTGGCTACGCACGGGAGACATCGCCTATCGCGACGCCTCGGGCCACTATTTCGTCGTCGACCGGGTCAAGGACGTCATCATCACCGGTGGCTACAACGTGTATCCCGCCGAGGTCGAGAGGGTCATCGCATCCCATCCGGATGTCTCCCTCGTCGCGGTGGGCCGGGAGTTCGATGCCGTAAAGGGTGAGCTGGCGGTGGCGTACGTGGTGCCGCGTGGCGACGCCGAGATCGACGAGGCGGCTCTGATCGACTACTGCCGGCCGCATCTCGCCGCCTACAAGCTGCCACGCCGGGTGGTTCGCGTCAGCACCCTGCCGATGACGTCGACCGGCAAGATCATGAGGCGCAGCCTCGGTGCCGGATCCAAGGAGAGCCGGTGACCAGCTGTCGGACGCCGGTACTGATCATCGGCGGCGGACCCGTGGGCCTCACGCTGGCCATCGACCTCGGCCGTCGCGGAGTGAGCTGCCTGCTCGTCGACAAGCGCCCGGAACCGGGATTCCTCCCGAAGATGGAACGTTGCAACGCGCGGACCATGGAGCACTTCCGGCGGCTCGGCATCGCCGACACGGTGCGTGCGGAAGGATTCCCCACCGACTCCCCGATGGATGTCTTCATCGTCGAGTCCCTCGCTCGGAAGCCGTGGCTGCACCATCCGTACCCGAGCGTCGACGAGCTCAAGGCGCGGGCGCGAGCCGCCAACGACGGCTCACTTCCCGCGGAGCCCTACCAGCTTGTCTCGCAGTACCGGCTCGAACCGCTGCTGCGGTCGGTCGCCGAGGGCATCGACGGCGTGACGGTGC
This sequence comes from Streptosporangium sp. NPDC006930, assembly GCF_040635605.1. Classification (NCBI taxonomy): domain Bacteria; kingdom Bacillati; phylum Actinomycetota; class Actinomycetes; order Streptosporangiales; family Streptosporangiaceae; genus Streptosporangium; species Streptosporangium sp. NPDC006930. The sequence goes on from NZ_JBEYID010000001.1 coordinate 451,180, forward strand.
GGTTCGGGCACGCCTTCGAGTCACTGGAGCAGCGTGACGACACCGTGATCGCCCGGATCATCCGCGACGACGGCACGATCATGACGGTCGAAGCCGACTACCTGGTCGGGTGCGACGGTGCGAACAGCACGGTCAGGGACTGCATCGGAGCCAGACTGGAGGGAACGCCGGATCTGGGCAGGCTCACCCAGGCCCTGTTCCGCAGCGACGATCTCTTCGACCGGATCCCGATCGGCAAGGGACGCCACTACCACGTCGTCGACGACAAGTTCACCGCACTCGTGGTCCAGGGCGACCGGCGGCACTTCAGCCTCCACTCCATGGTCGACGAGCCCGGGCAAATGGAAGAGCTTTTCCGCACCGTCGTGGGGTTCCCCGTCGAGTTCGAGACACTCTACGTCGGGCAGTGGACGATGCGCCTGATGCTCGCCGACCGCTACGCCGACCGGCGCGTCTTCCTGGCCGGTGACGCGGCTCACCTCGTCATCCCGACCGGCGGGCTCGGGATGAACACCGGGGTCGGGGACGCGATCGACCTGTCCTGGAAACTCGCGATGACCATCCAGGGCAGCGGCGGCGGTGGCCTGCTCCCGACGTACGAGCTGGAGAGACGACCGGTCGGGCAACGGAACATCGAGGCGTCCCGGAAGGCGTTCGTAGGCCGCAGCTCGTGGCGGAGCACCTTCACCCCCGAGATCTTCGACGAATCATCCGCAGGCGCCGCCGCAAGGCGGAATCTGATCGAGGTCGCGGACGTCGAGCAGCGCAAGAGCAACGACCTGCTCGGCATCGAGCTCGGATACAGGTACGACGGTTCCCCCCTCATCGTCCCGGACGAGTCGATGACCTCCGATCCCGACAGCTTCGGGTACACGCCCTCGACGGATCCGGGAGTGCGTCTGCCGAACCATTACCTACCGGACGGCACGGCGGTCAACGACCTGCTGGGGTGGGGATTCACCCTGCTCACGTCCGTATCGGCGAGTCGGGAGGCAGAGCCGCTCATCGACGCCATGGCCCGTCTCGGCTCGACACTCGGCCACGTCGTCGTCGACGACGAGTTCGCGGCGCGCGCGTACGGCTACCCCATGCTGCTGGTGCGGCCGGATCTTCATGTCGCCTGGCGTGGCCACCACCCCCCATCGAACCCGAATGAACTCGCCTCGACTGTCTCGGGCATCATCGGGACGTAATAAGTAGGAGAACGAAATGAAACACCGACTGGCCTCGAAGATGAGCGCGTGCTGCGTCCTGCTCCTGCTTGGCACCGGCCTCGCGGCCTGCGGTGGCGACACCACCGTCGAAGGCGGGAAGAGCGTCGTCCAGCTCGGGATCGTGTCCGCATCCATGGCACAGGCCCCGATCTACGCCGCCATCGACCAGGGCTACTTCGACGACGCCGGTATCGAGATCAAGATCACCGACTTCTCGGGGGGCGGCACCCAGCCGCTGTCCGCACTGGCCTCCGGCGACATCGAGGTGCTCTCGACGGGCGTGCCGCCCTTCGTCGCGACGATCGCCAGCGGCGCCCTCACCGGCAAGTTGTTCTACCAGTTGTACGACGCGCCGTTCGACGTGATCGCCAACAAGAAGATCTCCTCGCTCGACGAGCTGAAAAAGGGCAGCGTCGCCATCAGTAACAACGGGTCGCAGGATCAGATCTGGTTCCAGTACGCGGTGTCCAAGGAGGGACACGACCCGGCCGACTTCACCTACGCCGTCGGTGGGGGAGCTCCCCAGCGTCTCGCGGGTGTGATCAGCGGAGCCTTCGACGGGGCCGCGCAGGCCACCCAGATCCGGTCGCAGTACGAGGGCAAGACGAACATCCTCATCGACAGCGAGAAGAGCGGCAACCACCTGCCGGCGATTCTCCTCGGTGCCGCCACCAGCTATCTCGACAAGAACGGCAAGACCGTCGCAGGCTTCGTCGGAGCCATCCAAAAGGGCACCAAGTACGTGCGTGAGGCCTCGAACCGCGCGGCCGTGGTCAAGCTCTGTCAGACGTACACCAAGAGCACCGAGCAGGTGTGCGAAGGGTCATACGACCCGTACATCGAGGAGCCGAGCGGCATGACGTGGTCGGCCACCGGCGAGGTCAACGAGGCGGGCATGAAGGACGTGGTGGAGGCCACCGCGTCGGTTCTTCCGAACGTCAAGGGCGTCAAGGCCGAGGACATGTACACCAACGAGTTCACCAAGGCGGGCAAGTGATGATCGGCATGCACGAGAGGAGTTCGGCCGAGACCTCCGCCGAGCCGTCGGGTCTCTGGACCGACGCGAACGGCATCCAGACCCACTACCTCGATGTCGGCGAGGGGGATCCGGTCCTGCTGCTGCACGGTTCGGGCCCGGGTGTCACGGCCTGGTCGAACTGGCGCAGCACGATTCCATCACTCTCAACCACCTTCCGTACCATCGCCCCCGAATATGTTGGATTCGGGCAGACGGCGCGTCCCGAAGGGCTCGTCTACGGTGTCGAGACCTGGACGCGTCACGTTCTGGACTTCCTCGACGCTCTGCTGCTCGACCGGGTCCGGATCGTCGGCAACTCCATGGGCGGAGCGATCGCACTGCGCATCGCCAGATATCACCCCGACCGGGTGTCGCAGATGGTGCTGATGGGATCGGGCGGACTGGAGCCCAAGCAGATGTCTCCCGGCCTGCGTCAGCTGCGTGACTACGAGCCGACCCCGGAGAACATGCGCTCGCTGATCGCCGACACGTTCCTCTACGACAGCTCCCTGCTGACCGAGCAGTTGGTGCACGAGCGCTACGAGTCGAGTCGCCGGCCCGGAGTCCACGAGACGTACCGGAAGATGTTCCACGACGCGGGCCACCAGGGCAACGAGCACTGGCTGCCCCGCGACGAGATCGCGTCCGTCACCACCCCGACGCTCGTCGTGCACGGGCGCGAGGACCGGGTCATCCCCTGGGACGTGGGTCAGGACCTCTTCCACCTGCTGCCGAACGCGACGCTGCACATGTTCTCCCAGTGCGGACACTGGGCGCAGATCGAGCACGCCGGCGAGTTCAACACCGTCGTCGGAGAGTTCTTCCGCTCCGCGCCGGGCACGGGAGAGCACGGTTCGGACAAGGGGCGGTGAGGACGACAGATGGCTGAGCTGCTTGGCATCGGCATCACACACTATCCGCGCCTGGCCGGGCCGGACGACCAGATGACGGCGACGTTGAGGAGGACACTGTCCGACCCCGGCATCCCGGCACAGCTGAAGGATCCGGCCTCGTGGCCGGAGGACATGCGGGCCGAGTGGGGCGACGACCAGGGGACGACGGCTGCCGCGGCGCACCGCGAGCAGCTTCGGGAATCCTTTGCCCGGGTACGGGCGGCGATCGATAACTTCAGGCCGGACGTGGTCGTCATCTGGGGTGACGACCAGTACGAGCAGTTCCGCGAGGACATCGTTCCCCCGTTCTGTCTCTATGCGCTCGACCGGTTCGGCTTCCAGCCCTGGCGCGAGGCGAAGTACGCCAACGCTTGGGATGAGCCGGCCGACTTGACGCTGAGCTATCCCGGCGCGCGCGACATCGGCCGCCGGCTCGCGGGCGAGCTGCTCTCGCGCGGATTCGACCTCCCCTACGCGTACAAACTCCGTGAGGATCGCCCCGTTCCGCACGCCTTCGGGAACTCACTGCTCTACCTGGACTCCGATCGCACCGGGTTTCCGTATCCGGTGTTGCCGATAAGCGTCAACTGCTACGGAAGCGCGGTGATCAGTCGCAAGGGTGGGGTCGTCCAGATGTCGGAGCTCGGCGATGTCGTCGCCGACCCCCCGGGCCCCACACCCCAACGGTGCATGGAGCTCGGTGCCGCGGTCGCCGAGGTACTGGCCGGCAGTGACCTTCGGGCCGTTCTGCTGGCGTCGTCGAGTTGGTCCCACGCGTTCCTCAACGACCGGTCGATGCACCTGTGGCCCGACATGGAAAGTGATCGCGAGTATCTCGCGGCCCTCCGGGCATCCGACTTCGACACATGGAGGGGGGCCTCGACGGGTGACCTTGAACTTTCCGGTCAGCAGGAGATGCTGAACTGGCACTGCATGCTCGGTGCCGCCGAGCGGGCGGGCCTGAAGACCGAGTGGGCCCACATGGTCGAATCGTGGATCTTCAACTCCAGTAAGACCTTCGCGATCCTGCGATGAACACCACAGCCTGTCGCACTCCCCGCACCTTCACGAACGAGAACGCGGCCGGTCGGCGAATGTCGCCGCTCCTCGACGCGCACAGTCATGTCGTGCCGGCCGGTCTGCCCTCGTTCGATGATATCGACAGCCGGCTGCCCCGCACGGTGATCGACGGCGAGAGCGCCAATGTGATCATCGGAGAACGGCCGTTCCGCACAGTCAGCCGGGTGGCGTGGAACCTCGATGCACGCCGCGTCGAGATGCGCGGGCACGGTGTGGACGCCGCGGTGCTCTCACCGATGCCCGAACTGTTCTGCTACTGGTCGGACGCCGCGGTGACCCGCGGATACTACGAGTCGGTCAACCGGTGGATCGCGGCGAGTGTCGAGGAGCATCCCGCCGTGTTCCGGGGGCTTGGGATCGTGCCCCTGCAGGATCCGGACCTGGCCTGCGAGATGCTCTCGATGTTCGCCGAACTCGGTCTGGTGGGCGTCGAGGTGGGCAGCAACGTCAACGGACGCTCGTTCGCCGATCCGCTTTTCCGTGACTTCGTAGACGAGGCTGCCCGACTGGGCCTGGTCGTTTTCGTCCACGCGTTCCATCCTCCGTACGCGGCGACCCATGTCGCTCCCACCGTCGACATCGCGGCCACCTACCCGCCGGAGATCGCGTCGTACGTGCTCTCGCTGGCCGCGCGGGGAACGCTGGCACGTCTTCCGCACGCGAGGCTGTTCGTTAGCCACGGCGGTGGCGGCGCGGCCTGGGCGATTCAGAGGCTTGAGTGGTTGTGGAACACCGACCCGCAGGCACGGGACCTCATGGGCATATCACCTCGGCAGACGCTTTCCTCGCTCTACTTCGACTCGGTGGTCTTCGGCGCTCGGGGACTGCGCCAGCTGGTCGACGTGGTGGGGGCGGACCGGGTCTGCGCGGGGTCCGACTACCCCTTCGTCCGGGAGCCCGCCGACTTCAGCCTCGTCACCGACGGGTCGTTCACCCGCGACGAGATCGAGTCGATGAGACACCGCAGCGCGGGCGACCTGTTCCGCTGGCATCCGCCACTCCAAGAACGAGGAAACACATGATGTCCATGATCGAACGATTTTACGATCTTCCGGGACCGGGCCATCTGAGCGGCCAGCCCAAGGCGGTGCGCTGCGGTGACTTCGTCTTCTTCGCCGCCATGCGAGGAGTGAACGAGGACGGCTCCATCTCGGACGACCCCCACGTCCAGGCCACCCGGCTGCTGGAGATCCTCCGGGCGCAGCTGGAGGCACTCGGTCTCTCACCGGCCAACGTCGTCAAGGCCGGTATCTACCTCAAGGACATGCACCGCACCCGTCCGATCCTGAACAAGGTCTGGGCGGCCGAGTTCGGCGACGAGCAGCCGGTCCGCTTCGCGGTCGAGGTCAGCGACATGGGGGGCGAGGGTGACAGCACGCTGATCCTGATGGAAGTCGTGGCTTACCACACGTCCACCCCCTCTTCCGGCGGGACAAGCCGTCGACCGTCGGCACAGTGACAGGGAAGTTCGCGTGACAGTTCAGACAACAGACAAGAAGTTCCCCGTAGAACCCGAAAAGCCGGCCGGGCGCCGACGTGAATCGACCGTTGCCGGCAGGCTGGTCACCAAGAACCGCCTGCTCGGAGTCGCGGGAGTAGCACTGTTCCTGGCCGTGTGGCAGCTCGTGTGGTCGCTGGGCCTGGTGGAGCCCATGTTCTTCGCCGGTCCCGTAGACGTCGTTCGGGAACTCGTCAGGCTGTTCGCGTCGGGCGAGATCTGGCCGGACATCGAGGTGACGTCGATCGAGTTCTTCCTCGGAATGGTCATCTCCATTGTCCTCGGTGTCGTGGTCGGAATCTTTTACGGGGCCTCCGAAAAGGTTCACGCCGTGCTCTCGCCGCTGATTCTCGGCTGGAACGCGACACCCCAGATCGCGCTGGTCCCGGTGCTCACGCTGTGGTTCGGCATCGGCACGACGTCGAAGGTCGTCATCGTCGTGCTGAGCTGCATCGCGATCATCATCCTCAACACGGCGACGGGCATCAAGACCCGCGAGGCGCGGCACATCCGCCTGGCGAAGAGCTACAACGCCAACCAGTGGCAGCTCGCGTGGAGTGTCTCGCTTCCCCACGCGCTGCCGTACATCGTGACCGGCGTCAGGCTGGCGATCGGACGCGGCCTGATCGCGGTCGTCGTCGCGGAGCTGCTGTCGTCGCGAGCCGGCCTGGGCAACAGGCTGGCGAAGGCGAGCTCGAACTTCGACATCGCCCAGCTCTTCGCCGTCGTCATCATCACCGCCACCATGGGGATTCTCCTGGCGGCACTGGCAACCAGGACGGAAAGGAAGCTGGCGGCATGGCGGGCGTAGCCAACTCGAACGACACCGAAGGAGCGGTCGTGACGACGAAGCCCTCAAGCCTTCGCGCGGAGAACATCTCGGTCTCCTACCGCTCCGACGATCAGATCACGTCGGCGATTCAGGGGCTGGACCTGGACGTCGCCCCGGGTGAGTTCGTGTCCGTCGTCGGGCCGAGCGGGTGCGGCAAGAGCACCCTGCTCATGGCGCTCGACGGGTTGATCCCCATCGATTCCGGTGCGATCTACGTCGCGGGCAAGAAGGCCTCCGCCCCGGGACCCGACCGGGCCGTCGTCTTCCAGGAGTCGTGCCTCCTGCCGTGGCGGACGGTCATCCAGAACGTCAGGTACGGGCTCGACATGACGAAGGTCGGCAGCAAGGCAGAGCGAAACGACATCGCTCGCCGGCATGTGTCGCTTGTCGGCTTGGAGGGATTCGAGGACTACTATCCCCACCAGCTCAGCGGCGGAATGCAGCAGCGGGTGAACATCGCGCGGGCACTGGCGCTCCGTCCCGAGGTTCTCCTGCTGGACGAGCCGTTCGCGGCACTGGACGCGCAGACACGCGAGACGATGCAGGCCGAGCTGCTCCGGATCTGGGAGACACACAAGATCACAGCGCTGTTCATCACGCACCAGATCGACGAGGCGCTCTTCCTGTCGGATCGGGTCGTGGTGCTCAGCCAACGTCCCGCCAAGGCGATTTTGGATATCCAGGTCCCCTTTGGGCGCCCGCGTCCGCTGGAAATCAAGAGGACTGACAAGTTTCACGACCTGGAGAACGAGATCTGGCAGTTGTTGAGCCAGTCGACCGCGGAATCGCACGCCGAGGTGGCCGAGAGCCGGCGGGGAGCCTAGCGATGCCGGTACGCCGACCGATGACGCTGGTGGAGAAAGTGCTGGCCAGGGCCTCCGACGAGCTCGAGGTGGTTCCCGGGCAGATCGTACGTCCGGTCCCGGATCTGGTGACCTTCCACGACGGATACGCCGAGCTACTCACCCGTCAGTTCGAGGCGGTCGCGCTGGAACGCCTGGCCGACCCCGACCGGGTGCTCATCTCCACCGACCACAACGTCTCGTACGAGAACGAGATCGCGGCCACTCGGGGCCGGATGCTGCGAGAACTGGCGAGACGGTACGGCATCCGCCAGTTCTACGACTGCGGTCGCGGCGGCCACGGCAATGTCTTTCCCGTCGAACGTGGGATCGTCGGACCGGGCCAGTTCGTGTTCGCAGCCGACGGCAACGCGACGAACTTCGGGGCGGTCGGCTGCGTCGTGATCTGCCTGGGCAGCGAGATCCTCTCGGCTCTGGCCCTGGGAACGAGCTGGGTCCAGGTACCGGAAACGGTCCGTGTGCGGCTCGTGGGGCAGCTTCGCGAGGGAACCTCTCCCCGCGATCTCTCGATGTGGGCGCGCACGCGACTTGAGGCGGTGCTGAGCGACGCCGACCACTTCGACGCGGTCGAGATCGGCGGGCCCGGCGCCGAGGCGCTCAGCCTGGACGCTCTGGTCACGTTGTGTAACAGCGTGACGTCCGCCGGACCCGCAACGGTCGTTGTCGAGCCCACGCCGGAGCGGTGCGAGCGGCAGTCACGAGCCGGCGGCAGGGAGTTCGAGCGGGTGGTCTCCGACGACGATGCCCGGTATCGGGAAGTCGTCTCCCTCGACCTGTCAACGCTCGAACCACAGATCGCGGCGCCCGACGGCCAGGGCCTCCGCGATCTCACGACGCTGCTGGGCCACAGGATCGACCAAGCGGTGATCGGGTCATGCGCCTCAGGAATGTACGAGGACATGCTCGCCGCGGCGCGGGTGCTGGCCGGCGGACGCATCGCCGATCACGTGCGGCTCATCGTGACGCCGGCGACTCAGGACACCTACGATCGCTGCCTCGACGAGGGGCTGCTGAAGATCTTCCGGGACGCGGGGGCGATGGTGACCGAGCCCGGCTGCGGACCGTGTGCCGGAGGCAGGGCCGGCGCCCTGGCCGGAGGAGAGACGTCCATCGCCTCGATCAACGACAACCAGCAGGGCAGGCTTGGCGCGATGGGGGCTCACATCTACCTCGCGAGTCCGGCGACGGTCGCCGCGTCTGCTCTGGCCGGAGAGATCACCGACCCACGGGACGTGCGCTGATGGACACCATTACCACCCGGCTGAGCGGTCGGGCCTGGTGTTTCGACCGGGATCTGCCGTCTGATGGAGGAGTGCTTCCGCTGCGTTTCGCCATCCAGAGGATCGCCGACGGCGAAGAGCTGCGTCATCACCTGTTCGAGGGGGTCCGGCCTGGCATCGCGGAAAGACTGAACCCCGGCGACATCCTTGTCGTCAACGGGCACTTCGGCACCGGCAAGCTGCACGTTCAGCCCTTCCTGGCACTCAGGGCGGCGGGCGTTGGCGTGGTCGCCCGCTCACTGCCTCACCTGGCGGTCCGCCGCCTCGTCGCCGAAGGCATCCCGGCGGCGACCCTGCCGGGAGAACAGCTGAGCACGATTGAGGACGGAGACCGCCTCACCGTGGACTTCGCGTCGGGAGACATCGAGAATCACACGAGGGGAGGCAGGATCGCCGCCGTGCCGTTCGATCGATTCTTGGTCGACATCGTCAGACACGGCGGGCTCGAAGGTTCCGTGCGGGCCGAGTTGAGGCGCCGCGACCGGTGACCGGTCGGGTTCACCAACCGTTTCGCGGGTCGGGAAGGTGATCCGTCGAATGGCGGATGTTCTCGAAGCGGACGGTGCAGCCCTGGCCGTTGGGTGGCTGGGGCGGGGAACCACCGATGGCGATGTGGGGGCGGAAGCCCAGCTGGATCATCCTCCTGCAGAGCCGGGCCGGGCCCTCGTCTCCACGGAGTCCCGATGGCCGGTCGCGGTGGAGAGGGTGGAGAGGGTGGAGAGGGTGGAGACGAGGGCGGACGCGCGCCTGCCGGTCAGGATGTCACCGCGCACGCCTTTCCGCTGAGGTTGAAGGCGGTGGGGGCGCTGTTGATACCGGGCTGGCCGGCGATGAAGCCGAAGCTCGCCGAACCCTTCGCCGGAATGGAGGCGTTCCAGCTCGCGCCGGTGACCGTGACGGTGGCGCCGGTCTGCGCGTAGGTGGCGTTCCACGCCTGGGACAGCTGCTGCCCGCCTGCGAAGGACCAGGTCAGCGTCCAGCCGTCGATGCTCCCCGTACCGGTGTTGGTGACGGTCACCTCGCCCTGGAAACCGCCCTGCCACTGGTTGGTGACCGCGTACCTCACCGCGCAACTCGCCGAGGTCGTCGGCGTGGGCGTGGGCGTGGGTGTCGCGCTCGGGGTCGGCGTCGGCGTCGGGGTGGGGGACGCCGTCGTGCCGATCCTCGCGGAGATGATCGGGGCGAGCAGGCCGGCGATCCTGATGTGCCCGGCGTCGTTCGGGTGCACGGAATCGGTCAGGTCGGCGCTGGTCAGCCAGCCCTCGGTGTTGACGTAGAGGACGTTGGCGTCGCCGCCGTCGTTGAGGGTCTTGACCGCGGCCTGGGTCTGCGCGGCGAACCGCCTGGTGAAGGTCTCCAGGGCGAAGATCACGGCTTTCGGATACGCCGCCCGCACCCTGCGCAGCAGGTTGGTGTAGGAGGTCTGGAACTCCGGGGTGTGCACGCCGTGGCCGACGTCGTTGGTGCCGAGGTTGATCACGACGGCGTTCGCCTGGTAGCGGGAGAAGTTCCAGTCGGGGGTCGCCGCGTTGGGGTTCAGCTTGAGGAACTGGTTCTCCAGGCCCACGCATCCGTCGGAGGTCGCCACCAGGCAGGCGCCGCCCTGGGCGATCTGCGTGTGCCGGACGCCGAGCCGCTCGCCGATGAGCCAGCCGTACGCGGTGAGCGCGTTCTTCGAGCTGGTGGTCCCGACGGTGATGGAGTCGCCGACGAACTCGACGAGCTTGGTGGAGAATCCAGTCGGTTATCCGGCCCCGCTGAGCGCCCGATGGCTGCGGCGCAGGAAGTCGCGTACGGCCGCGTTCTCGGTGCAGGCACCGCCGGACGACGGCCAGCGTTGCACCGCGATGGTGAAGGCGTCCTGGACCGCCTCCTCGGCGATGTCGATGTCACCGAAGACGCGGACCAGGACCGCGACCGCGCGACCGTAATCCTCGGCGAACACGCGGGCGATCTCCGAGGTGTCGGGCGTCACCGCGGGGGCTCCCCGGCTCACCGGTCCGGGCCGCCGAGGCCGGCCCCAGGCGGCCTCGGGGTGCGCTATCTGGGCACCGGTGCCTCGACGAACGGGCAGTTCGGCCTGTATCGCTGGGACATGGGGCCAAAGCCCTCAGGGCCGGCGGCTCACTTCCATCGGACGATCTCCGAGTCCTTCTTCGTGCTGTCGGGGACGGTGCGGCTGTTCGACGGGAGGTCCTGGACCGACGCGACGGCGGGAGACTTCCTCTACGTCCCCGAGGGCGGGGTGCACAGCTTCCGCAACGAGTCCGGCGAACCGGCCTCGATGCTCCTGCTCTTCGCCCCGGGCGCGCCGCGCGAGGCGTACTTCGAGGAACTCGCCGAGATCGCGAGCAGCGGGCGTCGGCTCACCGACGAGGAGTGGACGGATGTCTACCTGCGCCACGATCAGTACATGGTCTGACGGTGATGGCGGAGTTTCGCGAGGAGCCGATCTACCGGCAGCTGGCGCGGATCGGCAGGACGCTGGCCAGTCCCGTGCGGCTGAGGCTGCTCGACGTGCTCGACCAGCGGGAGCGCACCGTCGAGCAGTTGTCGGAGTCGGCCGGCATCCCGCTGAAGAACACCTCGGCCCAGCTGCAGCAGTTGCGTGCCGCCCATCTGGTGACGAGCGGCAGGGACGGTACGCGGATCTACTATCGGCTCGCCGACGAGCGGGTCTCGCGGTTTCTGGGCGAGCTGCAGGACTTCGCCGCCGTAAGGCTCGCCGACCTGCGTGAGGCGGTCTCCGAACACCTCGGCGAGGTCGCCGTTTTGGAGGCGGTGACCGCCGAGGAACTCGCCGGGCGTCTCACCGACCCCGACATCGTGGTCGTCGACGTCCGTTCGGCCGCCGACCACGCCCTCGGCCATGTGCCGGGGGCGGTCTCGGTTCCGCTGGCCGAGCTGCGGGACCGTCTCGACGAGCTGCCCGCGGACGTCGAGATCGTGGCCTACTGCGGTGGCCCCTACTGCGTGGTCTCCCCGGAGGCGGTGCGGCTGCTGCGCGACCACGGATTCCGGGCACGTCCGCTGGAGGGCGGACTCGCCCGCTGGCGTCGTACGGGCAACCGGCTGCGGACCGGTTCCACCCCCTCGGGCCTGTGACGGGGTCGTTCGTGGCGCTGTCGCGGGACCGTGGTCTCGTGGGGGTTCGTGGCTCCGTGACGGGTCGTGCGCGGCGCCGTCACAGGTTCGTGGCCTCGTGGTGTCGCTCATCGGCGCCGTCGCGGGTTCGTGGTCCGTGGTGGTGCCAACGGGTGAACCGTCGAAGTGGCAGGCGGTGAGCGTCGCAGGCATAGTGCTGTTGGGACCCGCCCTGACGATCTGGGCGATCGGACGACAAGGAGCACCGGTGGTGTCATGACCGACCTCCCCCTGACCATCCATCCGGCGACCGCCGCCGACGCCGACGCGCTGGGCGAGATCCACGCAGACTCCTGGGCCGTCGCCTACGAGTCCTTCTTCGGGCCGGAGTTCTTCGCCGAGGCCGTGGGCCGCCGCCGTACCAAATGGGGTGCGGTCGTGGCGAGCGGGCAGGACACGATCCTGCTCGCCGCCCTGAACGGCCGCCCCCTGGCCTTCTCCTACTTCGGAAACTCCCCGGAACACCCCGGCGCCGCCGAGATCTTCGGCTTCTACGGCCACCCGGACGGCTGGGGCAGCGGCATCGCCGCCGCCCTGATGACCGCCACCGTCGAGCGCCTGAGGGCCGAGGGGTTTCCGCGCGTCCACCTGTGGACCCTGCGCGACACCCCGCAGTCACGCCGCTTCTACGCCAAGACCGGTTTCGCCGAGTCGGGCGCGGAAAGGAGACACGACTTCGGCGACGGGAACCTGATCGACGAGGTCGAGTACGAGCTGACACTCTAGGCGTGCCGACCCGCGCGGCGGCGGCGATCCGAGGCCCTCACAGGTCCTGGCCGCGGTGCCTGCTCACCATCCCGGCCGCGAGGGGGGCGTTCGCGAAGTCACCGGCCGCCACGCGGGCCGCGACGGTGCGGCGGACGAGACGGTCGGCGAGGGAGGGGGCGTGCCTGCCGACCATCATCTCCAGGCGTCCCCGGACGGTGGTCGCCACGTCGCGCGGGGCACGGCGGGCGGTGACGGCGCGGACGATCGCGTCGACCACGCCCTCGACGGGCTCCGGCCGGGACACCGCGTCCAGGGAGAGCCCGGCCTGTTTCGTGCTGTCGTGGATCGGGCTGCGGACCATGCTCGGGTAGACGGTCGTCACGCCGACGTGCGTGCCGACCTCCAGCCGGAGCGCGTCGGCGTAGGCGGCGAGGGCTCGCTTGGAGACGCCGTACGCCGCCGCGAGCGGCAGGGGCAGGACCGCCATCCGTGAGGCGATGAAGACCACCTGCCCGCGCGCACGCACCAGGTGGGGCATGACCGCCGCCGTCACCCGCCAGGCGCCGAGGAGGTTCAGCCGCAGCTGCGCCTCGACCTCGTCGCCCGGGGCGAGCTCGGCCGGTGCGGGCCCGCCCCGGCCGGCGTTGTTGACCAGCAGGTCGATGCCGCCGAGCAGGGCCGCCGCCTCGGCCACCGCCGCGTCGACGGATTCGGAGGAGGTGATGTCGCACGCGATGATCGGGATGTCGGAGTCGTCGGGGCGGGCGATGTCCAGGCCGACCACGTGCGCGCCCTGGGCGGTGAACCGAGCGCTCATCGCCCTGCCGAAGGTGCCGGCCGCGCCGGTGACCAGGATCCGGCGTCCGGCGAGCGCGCGGGAGGGGGAGGCGCGCAGCTCGCGCCGCATGACGCGGAGATAATGGTCGACGTCGATCCGCATGTGGGGCCTGCGCTGCCCCCAGCGGTCGCGGGCGGCGTCGAGTTCGGCGGAGGCGATGCTGCGCGCGGTCTCGGGGTCGGGCAGCCGGTGGGTTCCGGCGCGTACGGCGGCGAGGAGGCGGCCCTGTGCCTCGACGACGGGCAGCGCCGAACCGGTCGACTGCATCAGCCCGACGTAGCTGATCGAGTCGTCGCCGATGGGGAAGACATGGCGGTAGAGCAGCGTGCTCGCCGGGTCGGGCGCCGTGCCGGTGTCGGTCTGGGTGTCAGTGGTGGCGACGGTGTCGAGGAACGGGGTCACGGCCCGGTAGCCGGTGCACCAGATGATGTGGTCGACCTCGTCCACCTGCCCGTCGGTGAAATGGACCCGCGAGCCGTCCAGGCGCGCGATGCCCTGGCGCGCGAGCACCCTTCCCTCCGCGACCAGGCGGGGAACAGAGTCGCTCAGCGTGGGGTGGTCCTGGAGCACGCCCCGGCGGGGAGCGGGCAGACGCGGCCCCGCGGGTTTCCTGTCGGCGACCCTGAGCACCGCCTGGGAGACCACCTGCCGCACCCGCCAGGGGAGGAGGGCCGCGAGGGCGCCGTTGAGCTGGTCGGAGGGGCGGCCCAGCAGCCGCTTGGGCAGCACCCAGACGCCTCGCCTCGCCGACAGCAGCACGGCGGACGCGTGGTCGGTCAGTTCGGCGGCGATGTCCATCGCGGAGTTGCCGGTGCCCACGACGAGCACACGCCTGCCCGCCAGCTCGGTGGGGGTGACGTAGTCGTGCGCGTGCGACTCGGTGCCGGTGAACGTCCCCGGGTAGGGAGGTTCGGGCAGCCGGGGCTCGTGGTTGTGGCCGTTCGCCACCACCAGGTGCTCCACCGTCTCGCGGTACGGCCCGCCGGGACCGGTCAGCTCCAGCTCCCAGCCGCCCTCGGTGCGCCGGGCCGATTCCAGCGTCGTGCCGAACCGGAAGCGCTCGCCGACCCCGAAACGGTCGGCGTACGAGCGCAGGTATTCGAGCATCTGGGCGCGGGTCGGGTAGTCGGGCCACTCGGCGGGCATCGGGAAGTCGGAGAACTCCGTGCGGGGCTTGCTCGTGTTGAGGCGCAGGCCCTCGTAGGACGCGGTGTCGGCCTCCAGTCGCCACAGGCCGCCGAGGGAGGTGGCGCGTTCGATGCCGAGGACGGGCAGACCGGCCTCGATGAGGGCCTTCGCCGCCGCTATGCCCGCCGCACCGCCGCCGACGACGGCCGTCATCCCCCGGCCGGGTACGCCGTCGCGGCCGGCGGTCACCCTCACGTCGTGTGCGCCTTCGCGGTCGGCGGTCGTCCCAGGGGTCGCCCCGGCCTCGCCGCCGACGGTCGTCTTCGCGCCGGGCATGTCGTCGGCGGTCGCTTCCCCGGTGCTCATCCGTTGCCTCCCATATTCCAATATTCCAACGGAATGTATTTCACTGTCCGAGAGCTGCGGGCCACGGAGCCTCGTCCGCCGGTGAGGACGCGGCGCCTTCCGGTATGACGGCGAGGGACCTGATCTGTTCGGGGGTGAGCGCGGTACCGCGTTCGCGTTCCGCGGCGAAGCGCTCCTCGCCCAGCGCGTCACGGATCCGCGCGGTGATCCGGTCGACGTCGACGCTCTCCACGGAGGTGAGGGGCATGGGGCTCGACGCGAGGGCCGCGGCGCCCGCGCCCAGGAGCCGGGCGGCCCGGTCGTGGTGCCCGGCGACGGAGAGTGCCCCGGCCAGGCCGTACACGGCGACCTTCATCTCCCTGGTCCCGTCGAACCTGGCCATCAGATCGAGGGCGACCAGGTGCAGGTCGAGGGCCGCCGCCGCGTCGCCGCGCCCCTCGGCGACGAAGCCGAGCTCGGTCATGATCATTGGGAGGTAGGGCGGCGGCTCCCCGGAGACGGGAGGGGTGTGGTCCAGCACGTCGCGCAGGTGGGTCTCGGCGACGTCGAGGCGGCCGTCCCTGCGCGCGGCGAAGGCGAGCCCCATCCGGGCGAAGGTCTGCCCGGCCCGGTGACCCTGCTCCAGGGTGAGCCGCAGCGACCTCTCGCTCCACTCCGCCGCCCGCGCGTAGTCACCGCGCTGCAGCGCGATCCAGCCCAGCCAGCCCAGCCGCCCGGCGAGCTCCGTCCACAGCCCGAGCTCCTCGGCGAGGCGCATGCCGTCACGCTGCAGCCGTTCGGCCCGGTCGAGGTCGCCGGTCATCTCGGCCAGCGCGCCGAGCCAGCCGCCGGACTCCAGTTGCCCCCAGCGCTCCCCGAGCTCGTCGAAGATCCGCGCGCTGCGCTCGCCGTCGCGTCCGAGCCCGTCCAGGTCACCGCGTACGTGGGCGAGTTTGGCCCGCAGGGCGAGGGCGGCGGCCGTTCCCCAGCGGTCACCGAGCGCCTCGAAGGCGGGCAGCGCCCGGTCCAGCAGGTCCGCGGCGACGGACAGGTCACCGAGGTCGACCCCCGCGTAGGCGAGGATCCACCACGCCCTGGCACGCCCGCCGGGATCGTCCGCCTCCTCGTACGCCTCCAGGGCGGCCCTGCGGAGCTCCTCCCGGTCGGCGGCGGCGACGTCACCTCGGAGGAGCCCGATCACGGCCTTCCAGGTGAGAGCCTTGGCCCGGAGGGCGGCGAACGAGACGGCTCCGGAGCCACGGGCGGTGTCCGGTGCGAGGAGCCCGGCGCCGCCGGATTCGCCGCTCGATCCGTGGTTTCCGACGGTGCCGGATTCGTCGACGGGTTCGTCGCCGGGTTCGTCGACGGGGGAGACGGCGGGGTATCCGCAGGGGGCGGCGAGTGCCGCCGCCAGGGATCGGTGGGCTTCGGTCAGCCGGCCGCGCAGGAACCAGTACCAGCCCATCGCGCAGACGAGGCGCAGCGCACCCTCCGCGTCGCCGTTCCTGACGGCCGCGTTCAGCGCGGCGCGGAGGTTCGCGGCTTCGGAGTCGAGACGCCGCAGCCAGCGCCGCTGGTCCGCCTCGTAGAGACGCGGCTCGGCCCGTTCGGCCAGGTCGGTGTAGTGGCGCAGGTGCCGCAGCCGCACCCGCTCGTACTCCCCGGCCCGCTGCAGACGCTCGACGCAGTACGCCGCCACCGACTCCAGCAGCCGGTATCTCGGCCCGTCGGCACCGTCCACCATGACCACCAGCGACCGGTTCACCAGCCGTGCCACCAGGTCGAGCACACCTGCGGCGGGGACGTCGTCATCCGCGCAGACGGCCTCGGCGGCCTCCATGTCGCAGCCGTCCGCGTGGACGGCGAGGCGGCGCAGGACGGCGCGCTCGGCGCCGGTCAGCAGCTCCCAGCTCCAGTCGATCATCGCAGTCAGGGTCTGCTGGCGGGGTGGGACGCCCCGGTGTCCGGTGGCCAGCAGCCTGAACCGGTCGTCGAGGCGGGCGACGAGACCGTGCACCCCGAGGGCGGGGACCCTCGTCGCGGCCAGCTCAAGCGCGAGCGGGATACCGTCCAGCCTGCGGCACAGCGCCGCGACCGCCGGAGCGGTGTCCGCGTCGAGGACGAACCCCTTGGCCGCGGCGGACGCGCGTGCCACGAACAGCCGCACGGACCCCGTCCGCTCCAGCTCGGGGATGTCGTCGAAGGCCCGGCCGGGCACCTCCAGCGGTGGGACGCTCCAGACCACCTCGCCGGGCAGGGCGAGCGACTCCTGGCTGGTCGCCAGGATTCGCAGCCCGGGGGCGGCGCGCAGCAGCGATCCGGCCAGCTCTGCGACCGGCTCGACGACGTGCTCGCAGTTGTCCAGCACCAGCAGCAGCCTCCGGGGGCGCAGCGCCTCGGTGAGCCGGTCGGCGGCGGTCACCGGTCCCGCGCCACCCGCGGAGTCCTGGACGTCCAGCACCGTCATGATCGTCTCAGCCAGCCGGTGGACCGCGTCCTCGTCACCGGGACGGTCGAGCGCGGCGAGTTCGACCAGCCACACCCCGTCACGTACGAGGCCGGGAGCGACGGTGCCGGGAGCGACGGTGCCGGAGGGGGCGGTGCCGGAGGGGGCGGTGCTGGAGGGGGCGGTGGTTCCGGGAGCGGGGTGGGAAGCGGAGGCGGAGGGCGTGGTGCCGGAAGGACCCAGGTCGGTCAGATGTCTGGCGGTCTCGACCGCGAGGCGGGTCTTGCCCACGCCGCCGGGACCGGTGAGCGTCACCAGCCGTTCCGTCTCCAGCAGGGCGCGGATCTCGGCGACGGCCTCCTCCCTGCCGATCAGGTCGGTGAGCGGCGCGGGGAGATTGGTGTCCGGCCTGTCGGGGGGAGAGCCGGACGCGGCCAGCGCCGGGTCCTGGGTGAGGACGGCCCGGTGCAGGGTGACCAGGTCGGCGCCCGGATCCAGGCCCAGCTCGTCGGCGAGCAGGAGGCGCAGCTCCTCGTAGCTGTCCAGCGCCTCGCTCTGCCGCCCGGAGCGGTACAGGGCACGCATGTGCGCGGCGCGCAGCCGCTCCCTGAAAGGGTGGGCGGCGAGCAGGCCGCCGAGCTCCCCCGCGAGCCGGACGTGCTCGCCCAGCTCCAGCCGTGTCTCCGCGTGCTCCTCCTGCGCGGTCAGCCACCGTTCCAGCAGTCTCGTGATCGCGGGGCGCGCGAACGGCTCGTCGCCGAAGTCGGCGAACGCGGGGCCGCGCCACGACGCCAGCGCGTCGGCCAGCAGCGCCGCCCTGACCCGCGGATCCCCCGCGAGGGCCGCCTCGTCGAGCAGGCGCAGGAAGTCGGCCACGTCGGTGTCGGCTCTCAGCACGTAGCCCGCGGGATGACGGGTGACCAGGTCCCGGCAGCCGGGTTCCGCGTCCTCCAGCACCCTGCGCAGCTGCGAGACCTTGGCCGAGAGGGCGCCGGTCGGATTGCCCGGCGGATCGTCGCCCCACAGGTCGTCGACCAGCCGGTCGGCGGGCACCGGGCGTCCCTCGTGCGCGAGGAGGTCGGCGAGCAGGGTCCGGACCTTCAGCCCGGGTATCGCCACCGGCTCACCGGCGGTCGTCCACACGGCGAGCGGCCCAAGCACCCCGAAACGCATGAAGGCCACGATAACCCCGGGCACTCACCGCGTTACGACTCGTCTTACGGCGGATTTCCGTGCACCCCGGATCGGCCGTAAAGCGACGGGAGCTTTTCCGTAAAGGGGTTCGGCCATGCTGAGGGCACATCGAACGGAGCGGGACACGAGGGAGGTACGGAGATGCCGGAGGAGGGCAGGCTGCGACTGGCGGTCATCGTCGGGAGCACCCGCGACGGCCGGTTCGGGCCCACCGTGGCGGACTGGTTCACCTCCCGGGCCCGCAGGCGCGGAGACCTGGACGTCGACCTGATCGACCTGGCCGAGACCGGCCTGCCGCAGACCCTCACCGATCAGGAGGAGCCCGCACCCGCGGAGGTGGCCGCCCTGGCGCCGAGGCTCGCCGCCGCCGACGCCTTCGTCGTGGTCACCCCCGAGTACAACCGGAGCTTCCCCGCTCCGCTGAAGACCGCGATCGACTGGTACTACGAGGAGTGGCAGGCCAAGCCCGTCGCCTTCGTCGCCTATGGCAGGGACTCCGGTGGCCTGCACGCGGTCGACCAGCTCCGCCAGGTCTTCACCGAACTGCACGCCGTCGCCATCCGCGACGCCGTCATCCTTCCCCGCTACTGGGACCTCTTCGCGACCGACGGCACCTGGCCGAGGGCCGGCACGGAGTGCAACAGCGCGGCGAAGAGCACGCTCGACCGGCTGACCTGGTGGGCCCGCGCCCTGCGCGACGCCCGCGCCAGGAGCCCGTACGTCCCCTGACCGTCTTCACACACCACCCCATCCATTTTTATCCGGACTTATCCGGACTCGTTCAGTCTCAGCAGGCCTCATCCAGCCCTAACGGGCTTCATTCAATGAGAACGACACGGAGAAAATCATGCGGAAGATCATTGCCATGACCCACACCACGGTCGACGGCTACATCGACAACCCCCACCTGTGGTCCATGCCGTACTCGAACGAGGAGTCGATGGCGTACGCCCTGAACCTCACCCTCGGCTGCGACACCCTGCTGCTGGGGCGGGTCACCTACGTGGGCATGGCCCAGGCCTGGCCCGGTATGAGCAACCCCTACGCCGACCACGTGAACGGCACCGAGAAGTACGTGGTCTCCTCGACCCTGGAGAAGGCCGAGTGGGAGAACTCGACCATCGTCCACGGCGACGACCTCGTCGCCACGGTGACCGAACTGAAGAGGCGGCCCGGCGGGAACATCATGATCTGGGGCTGTGGCCGGCTCACCGACACGCTCATGGAGAACGGCCTGCTCGACGAGTACCGGCTCCTGGTCTCCCCGGTCATCCTCGGTCAGGGACAGCGGCTGTTCCGGGGGGAGAACGTCACGGCGACCCTGGAACTCGTCGACAGCACGACGTTCGACACCGGTCTCGTCGCCCTCGCCTACCGCCCGGTGAACGCGGCGAACGCCGGCTGAGCGACACGGCCGGAGTCCTGGAGTCCCGGAGGCGCCCGCCGCTTCCGGGACTTCCGGGTTTCCTCGCGTTCTCCGGTTCGTTTCCGGTGCCGCCCGGGTCACCGGCGGCCGGCCGCGGGCCGCCGAGCAGCGGAGACCCTTCTCGGGAGAGGACACCGCAGGCCGGGATCGCCCACGACCCGGCGTGATCCGACGGGACGAGAAGCCGCGGTTCGTCGAGGGACTTACGGCATAGATCCATAAGTCGGAGAAGTCCCCTCATATAGTTGTGTGCCAATTGTCGGGCTCGGAATCGATGGCGAGGATCGTGGGCGTTCAGGAGGGGGCAGGGGCCGTGCTCGCCGGTCGGTACCGGCTGGACGAGCTGATCGGCCGTGGCGGTACGGGCGAGGTATGGCGCGGGTACGACCTGCGCCCCGGCTGGGCGGTGGCGATCAAGATCCTGTCACCGCAGGTGGCCGACGCCGCGGTGTGTGAGAGGTTCGCCGGGGAGGCGAGGACCGCCGCGCGCGTCGTCCACCCCAACGTGGTGACGGTGCTCGACATGGGCGAGCACGAGGGTCGGCCGTACCTGGTGATGGAGTCGCTGACCGGCCGGGATCTCGCCGCCGAGCTGGCCGAGCGGGGACCGCTGAGCGTGTCCGAGACGTGCGACCTGGTCAGGCAGGCCGCGCTCGGGCTGGACGCCGCGCACCGGGCCGGGGTCGTGCACCGCGACGTCAAACCCGCGAACCTGCACCTGGGCACGGGGGGCGTGCTCAAGGTCGTCGACTTCGGCACCGCCAGGGTCGCGAGCGAGGCCGCGATGCGGCTGACCTCGGCGGGAAGCGTCATCGGTACGGCCGCCTACCTGTCTCCCGAGCAGATCCTCGGCACGCCGGGGAACACGGCCTCCGACCTGTACGCGCTCGGCTGCGTCTTTTACGAGCTGCTGTGCGGACGGCCCCCGTTCGTCGGCCCCGACGCGGAGGTGATCTCCCAGCACGTCCGTGACCGGCCGGATCCGCTCAGGCGGTACCGGCCCGATGTCCCGCCGGAGCTTGAGGGGCTGGTCCTGGCCCTGCTGGAGAAGGATCCCGCCGCGCGGCCGACCGGGGGAGAGGTGATCCGCCAGGTCACCGCGACGGCCCGCCACACGTCGCCCGTCCGCGACAGCGTCCCCGCGGCCCCTGCGGCACCGACGGCCACGTACGACATCGGGGCACCGATACCGGCACAGGCGCCGGCGCCGACGAAGATCACGCGGGGGCCGGTCTCCGGGCCCGTGCCCGATGTCCTCTCCGCGCTCACGCGGGGGCGGCCTCCCGGGCGGACCGTCGCGATCGCCCTGGGCGCGGTGGCCGTGCTGGTGGCGGCGACCGTCTGGGCGCTGACGCCGTCGGAGCCGACCGGGCAGGTCAGCACGGCCGGGGTGCCGTCCGAGACGCCCTCTCCTGAGCGGCCCACGCAGCCCGCGTCGCCGTCACCCACCCCCACACCGTCACCGTCGCCGTCCGTCTCGCGGAGCGCGGCGGCGCCGTCCCCGGATCCGGTCCTGTCGCCGCCCGCGGGGACCGGATGGCAGACACTGCTGCCCGTCCTCCACCGGGCGATCACCGAACAGGAGCTCCAGGGGAAGATCGACCCCAGGACGGCCCGCGAGATCCGCAAGAGGGTCACCAAAGCGGGCGAGGCCCTGTGGAAGGGCGATGAGCGTAAGGCGCGTGACGAACTGCGCAAGTTCGGCCGGGACCTGTCCGAGGCGAGGCGGAAGGGCAGGCTCGCCTCCGACGGACCGCTCTTCGACTTCCTGCGCAAATCCGGGTTCGCCTTCCGGACGGAGGGCCGGGAGCCAGGGCCACGTCATCGCGGCGGCGACAACGACGACGAGAACGATGACGACCACGAGAACGAGGACTAGGCCGGTACGTGGTCGAGATCGCCTCGGCCGCTCCTCCTCGTGTCCGGGTGGGACGGTCGGGTGTTCCGGCTCCACCGGCTGCCGGACCGGTGCTCCACTGTCCGGCCGGGTGCCATGACGACGGCTCGCCGACGGGAAAGACCAGTGCGGGCGAAACCTCGTGATCTTGAATACCCGCAGGCGCCGGAGCGCGGGACGGGGATGTCCGTCGTTCCCGGGTACTGCTGAGGTATGACCGCTGAATCGAAGGATCCGCTGGCGGATCTCAACCCGTTCGACATATTCGACACCGAGGCCCTCCGCCTCGACCGCTTCTTCTCCGGGCTCGACGCGGAGGACTGGCGGCGTCCCTCACGGCTGCCGGGCTGGTCGGTGCGCGACGTGCTCGGGCACCTGGCGGGGGAGGAGCTGTACAACCACGCCTGCCTGGACGACGACGTCGACGGGTTTGTCGCGATGCTCGGGAGCGAGGGCGTTGAAGGTGGTTTCAACGCCTTCAACGCCTGGTGCGTGGAGCGCCGCCGTGACGTTCCGGTCGAGGAGGTGCTCCAGGAGTGGCGGCGCGAGAACGGGGAGACGCGCGAGCGGATGCGCGAGCTCGGCCGCGACGCCCTGCTGCCGACCCTCGCGGGACCGTACCCGGTGGGGTCGCAGACCTTCCACTACGACTCGGAGTACGCCACCCATGCCGACGACGTCGGCGCGCCCGTGGCGGAGGGCGAGGAGGACGAGCGGGTCTGGTGGCGGGTGAGGGTGGGCGCGTTCGCGCTCGCGGAGCAGGGGGCGAAGGTCCAGGTCGAGCTGACCGCCGACGGGATCTGGGTGCACGCCTACGACATGAGCGCGCAACTGGCGCCTGTGACGTTCGTGGCGGCGACCGTCGGCCGCCTGCCGGACGACCACCCCGTCGACCATCCTCTCGACCGCAGGCTCAGGGCCGCCCTGCGCTGTCTGGCCTGAGCTTTTCCG
This sequence comes from Streptosporangium sp. NPDC006930, assembly GCF_040635605.1. Lineage (NCBI taxonomy): Bacteria > Bacillati > Actinomycetota > Actinomycetes > Streptosporangiales > Streptosporangiaceae > Streptosporangium > Streptosporangium sp. NPDC006930. The sequence goes on from NZ_JBEYID010000001.1 coordinate 473,935, forward strand.
CTGCGCTCTTCGGTGCGTCGCCCAGCCGGCGATCCGCTGCCGGGACCTCAGTCGTTGTCCCTGCCTTTGCTGTCCTTGCTGCTCTCGTCGGTTCTGTCCCTGCGGCGCATCCGGTGCAGGGTGCCCGCGTGGGCGCGCTCCTCCGGGTGCGCGCGCACCCTCCGCAGGCTGGCGACGACGGTGACGAGCAGCACCAGGAAGATCACTCCGAGGGAGACCGGGGTCGGGACCTCGGGGAAGGACTTCGAGATGTCCTCGTGCAGGAACGACAGGATGAGCTTGAGGCCGATGAAGCCGAGGATGACCGCGAGGCCGATCGACAGGTAGACGAGGCGCTCCAGCAGCCCTTCGATCAGGAAGTACAGGGCACGCAGCCCCAGCAGCGCGAAGGCGTTGGCGGCGAAAACGATGAGCGGGTGCCTGGTGACGCCGAAGACGGCGGGAATGGAGTCGAGGGCGAACAGCAGGTCGGTGCTTCCGATGGCGAGGAAGACCAGGAACAGCGGAGTGACCACCCGCCTGCCGTTCTCGCGGGCGACGAGCCTGCCGCCGTGCATGTCGTCGCTGACCGGCAGCACCTTGCCCGCGTGGCGGATCAGCGGGTTGTTCTCGACGTCGGGGTCCTGGTTGCGGTGCCGTACGAGCTGGATCGCCGTCCAGATCAGGAGCAGGCCGAAGATGAGGAACGTGAAGGAGAAGAGGGAGATGGCCGCCGCGCCGACCGCGATGAGGATGGCCCGCAGCACCAGCGCGGTGGCGATGCCGAAGAGCAGCACCTTCTGCTGGTGCTCCTCGGGCACCGAGAACCGCGCCATGATGATGACGAAGACGAAGAGGTTGTCGACGGAGAGGCTTTTCTCGACGATCCATCCGGCGAAGTACTCCGTCGCGAGTCCCGCCCCGGCCAGCCACAGCAGGACCAGGCCGAAGGCGATGGCGACGCCGATGTAGAAGACCGTCCAGGCGGCGGCCTCGCGCATGCCCACGACGTGCGGCCGGCGTGCCGCCACCACGAAGTCGAGGGTGAGCAGCGCCACCACCACTGCGATGACCGCGATCCACATGCCCAACGAGTCGATGGCCATCGCTGTCCCCTCTTACCGGTCGAGATCATTCGCCTTACCCAGGGCGGGGACCTCCACACCCGGTGATCATCGGCCGATACGCCCTCGGCCCGCCGGGGTGTCGGCGGGCCGAGGGTGGAGGGGAGGATGGGCGGAGGGCGGGGGACAGGGGAGGGGACGGTGGCCGGGCGCGAGGGCCTGGCCGGGTCAGTGGCCCGCGCCCGAGCGGCGCTTGGTCCACACGTCGAGGGCGACCGCGGCGAGCAGGACCAGGCCCTTGAAGAGCATCACCTGCTCGCTGGGCGCGCCGATGAGGGACATGCCGTTGTTGATCACGGCCATGATGAGACCGCCGGTGAGTGCGCCGACGACCTTGCCCACGCCGCCCTGGACGGCGGCCCCGCCGATGAACGCGGCGGCGATGGCGTCCAGCTCGAAGCCGTTGCCCGCCGTCGGGCCCGCCTGGTTCAGGCGGCCGGCGAAGATGATGCCGGCGACCGCGGCGAGCACCCCCATGTTGACGAAGATCCAGAACGTGACGGACTTGACCTTGATGCCCGACAGGCTCGCCGCGTTCAGGTTGCCGCCGATGGCGTAGATGTGGCGGCCGAAGACGGCGCGGTTGGTCAGGAGTGTGTAGCCCAGGACGAGGAGCGCGAGGAGCACCAGCACCCAGGGCAGGTTCTTGAACCTGGCCAGCTGCACGATCACGACCATCACCACCGCGGAGGCGGCGCCGATCTTCAGGAAGAACAGGGGCAGCGCGTCGACCTTCTGCCGGTAGCCCAGCCGCGCCTGGCGGGCACGCCACTGCGTGCCGGCGATCCCGGCCACCGCGGCCAGGCCGACGAGCAGCGTGAGCAGGTCGGCGCCGCCGAGCGGGCCGAGGCCGATGTTGCCGAAGAAGCCGGGCACGAAGCCGTTGGCGAGGGTCCGTACCTCGTCGGGGAAGGGGCCGATGCCCTGGTTGCCGAGCACGGTGAGGGTGAGCGCCCTGAAGATCAGCATTCCGGCGAGGGTGACGATGAACGCCGGGATGCCGAAGTAGGCGATCCAGTACCCCTGCCAGGCCCCGATCAGCGCGCCGGCGATCAGCGTGATGAGGATCGCGAGCGGCCACGCCACGTCCATGTCGACCATCAGCACGGCCGCGATGGCGCCGGTGAGCCCCACCACGGAACCCACGGACAGATCGATGTGCCCGGCGATGATGATCAGGATCATGCCGATCGCGAGGATCAGGACGTAGGAGTTCTGCACCATGATGTTCGAGATGTTCTGCGGGCTGAGCAGCTCACCGTCGGTCAGGATGGAGAACAGCAGGATGATCAGTGCGAAGGCGATGTAGATGCCGCTCTGCCGCAGGTTCATCGAGAAACGGCTGCCGGGTGCCTTCGCGGGCACCGACAACAGGTCGCCGCCCGGTGGTGGTGCTCCGGTGTTTCCTACGGGTTCGGCGACTCCGTGCGCCGGGACCTGGCCGCTGCTCATCGTGCTCCCTAATCCTTTTCCTTGGTCATGAACTGCATGAGCCGCTCAGGGGTGGCCTCCGCCCGCGAGACCTCACCGGTGATGCGACCGGCCGACATGGCGTAGATGCGGTCGCAGACGCCGAGCAGCTCGGGAAGCTCCGAGGAGATGACCAGGATGGCCTTGCCCTGGTCGGCGAGCTGGTTGATGATCGAGTAGATCTCGTACTTGGCACCCACGTCGATGCCCCGGGTGGGCTCGTCGAGGATGAGCACGTCAGCGTCGGTGAAGATCCATTTCGACAGCACCACTTTCTGCTGGTTGCCGCCGCTGAGCTTGCCGGTGACCGACAGCACGCTGGGAGCCTTGATGTTCATGCTCTCCCGGAAGCCGTCGGCGACCTGGTACTCCTTGTTGTCGTCGACCCAGCCGCGCTTCGCCAGCTTCCCCAGCGCCGCGGCCGAGACGTTCCGCTTGATGTCCTCGATCAGGTTGAGCCCGTACCGCTTGCGGTCCTCGGTGGCGTACGCCAGCCCGTGGCCGATCGCCTCGCCGACCGTGCGGAGCTGGATCTCCCGCCCGTTCTTGTAGACGCGGCCGGAGATGTCGACCCCGTAGCTGCGGCCGAACACGCTCATCGCGAGCTCGGTGCGCCCGGCGCCCATCAGCCCGGCGAGGCCGACGATCTCGCCGCGGCGCAGCGTGAGGCTCGCGCCGGAGACGACGACGCGGCCGTGCTGGCTGGGGCTGTGAACCGTCCAGTCCTCGATCCGCAGCGCCTCCTCGCCGATCTTCGGCTCGTGCGGCGGGAAGCGGTGCTCCAGGTCGCGGCCGACCATGCCCGAGATGATGCGGTCCTCGGTGACCCGGTCGTTCTTCATGTCCAGGGTCTCGATCGTCCGGCCGTCGCGCAGGATCGTGGTCGAGTCGGCGATCGCCTGGATCTCGTTCAGCTTGTGCGAGATGATCACCGAGGTGATGCCCTCGTCGCGTAGTCCGCGCAGCAGGTCGAGCAGGTGCGCGGAGTCCTCGTCGTTGAGCGAGGCGGTCGGCTCGTCGAGGATGAGCAGCCTGACCCGCTTGGACAGCGCCTTGGCGATCTCCACCAGCTGCTGCTTGCCGACCCCGATGTCCATCGAGAGCGTCACCGGGTTCTCCCGCAGCCCGACCCGCTCCAGCAGCTCGGCGGCCTCGGCGTTCGTCCGGTTCCAGTCGATCAGGCCGCGGGTGGTCCGCTCGTTGCCGAGGAAGATGTTCTCGGCGATCGAGAGGTAGGGGCTGAGCGCGAGCTCCTGGTGAATGATCACGATGCCGCGCTTCTCGCTGTCCCTGATGTCGGAGAAGCGGCACGGCTCGCCGTCGAAGAGGATCTCGCCCTCGTACGAGCCGTGCGGGTACACGCCGGACAGGACCTTCATCAGCGTCGACTTGCCGGCGCCGTTCTCTCCGCAGATCGCGTGTATCTCGCCTCTGCGTACCACCAGGTTGACGTCCTGCAGGGCTTTGACGCCCGGGAACGTCTTGGTGATCCCCCGCATCCGAAGTATGTCGTCGGTCATGCCGTCCGCCTCCGTACTGCCTTCCCGCTCCGCGTGCACCCGGCCGGCGGCGGGTGGAGCGCCGCCGGCCGGGTGCCATCCGTTATGACACCGGCACCGCTTACTTGAGCTTGTCCTCGGTGTAGTAGCCGGAGTCGACGAGGACCTGCTTGTAGTTGTCCTTGTAGACGATCACCGGCTCGAGCAGGTTCGACGGGACGACCTTGTTGCCGTTGTCGTAGTCCTCGGTGTTGTTGACCTCGGGCTTGCCGCCCTTGAGCACGGCGTCGGCCATCTCGACGGTCACGGCGGCCAGCTTACGGGTGTCCTTGTAGATCGTCGCGTACTGCTCGTCCCCGATGATCGACTTCACCGAGGCGACCTCGGCGTCCTGGCCGGTCACGATCGGGTAGGGCTGGCCGGAGGTGCCGTAGCCGCTGCTCTTCAGCGCCGACAGGATGCCGATGGACAGGCCGTCGTACGGGGAGAGCACGCCCTGGACCTTGGTGTCGCCGGAGTAGGCCTTGGTGATCAGGTCCTCCATGCGCTTCTGCGCGGTGGCCGGGTCCCAGCGCAGGATCGCGACGGTCTTGAAGTCGGTCTCCTTGCTCTTGACGACGAGGGTGCCCTTGTCGATGTACGGCTTCAGGGTGTCCATCGCGCCGTTGTAGAAGAAGGTGGCGTTGTTGTCGTCGGGGGAGCCGGCGAAGATCTCGATGTTGAACGGGCCCTTGGCGTCGCCCTCGGAGCCGTCCTCCTTCTGCAGCTTCAGGCCGACCAGCAGCGAGGTCGCCTGCTGCACGCCCACCTTGTAGTTGTCGAAGGTGGCGTAGTAGTCGACGTTCGGCGAGTTGCGGATGAGCCGGTCGTAGGCGATGACCGGGATCTTCTTGTCGGCGGCCTGCTGGAGCTGCGTGGTGATGGCGGTGCCGTCGATCGAGGCGATGATCAGCAGCTTGGCGCCCTTGGTGATCTGGTTCTCGATCTGGTTGACCTGCGTGGGGATGTCATTCTCCGCGTACTGCAGGTCGACCTTGTAACCCAGCTTCTCCAGGGCGCTCTTGACGTTGTCGCCGTCGTGGATCCAGCGCTCGGAGGACTTGGTGGGCATGGTGACGCCGACGAGAGTCTCGGCGGGCGCCGCGGAGGCCGCTCCCGACGCGCCCGCGTCCTCGTCGACGGTCTTGACGCTGGAGCCACAGGCCGTCACTCCCATGGCGAGAGCCAGGCTCACCGCGGCGGTGGCCAGCTTCCCGAACTTCATCGAATACCTCCAGGGTGGGGTTCCGTGCCTCCGGTCCGGGGTGAGCCGGGGACACGGGGGGGCCGATTTGGCCAATGGGGCACAGCAAGGAGCGGTGCGTCCCGGGAGTAGCGGGCGCCGTGGCGGCACGCCCCGGATTCCGGCGTGCCGCCGGGGCGTGTTCTGTCCGAATCGGGTCCACGGCGACACCGGAGCCGGTCGGGACCCGGCCCGCTCCGGCGTCGGTGAACGTGTCCGTGAGCGTCGCCGCGGACACCGTCATGAGCATCGTCGTAAGTGCCGTCGTAAGCGCTGTTGTGAGCGCTCACATCAGCGGCGTGAGGCCACCGGACGGTCCCTTCGGCTGTGTGACGAGCAATCAAATGCCCGGGTCGGCCGACTGTCAACCCCCGGGCGGTCAGGAGTCCTCGCGTCATGGAGTCCTTCTCGCAGGAGATGTGAGCGTTAACAACAAGGTATGCGCCAGTTAAGGGCGTCATGACGGCAACGTCAAGTAGGTGTTAACGGATGATCTCCGAGTAATCAGAATGTAATCTCAGGGGTGCTTGACGCGAGGTGTTGTTAGCGCTCACAGTCTGTCCCAAGCCACCATGAAGGAGCCGACCAAGTGAGTCCGAGCCTCGAACGCCGTCCGCCCGTGATGGCGGACGTCGCCACGAGGGCCGGTGTGTCGCACCAGACGGTGTCGCGCGTGCTCAACGACCACCCCAACGTCCGCGCCGAGACCCGCGAGCGGGTCCTGGCGGCGATCCGTGAGCTCGGTTACCGGCGCAACATGGTCGCCCGAGCCCTGGTCACCAGGCACACGCGCACCCTGGGCGTGGTCAGTTTCGACACGACCCTCTACGGGCCCGCGAGCACGGTCTACGGCATCGAGCAGGCGGCGAGGGCGGCAGGCTACTTCGTCAGCATGGTCAGCCTCAAGACCATCGACACCGCGGGTGTGCGCGACGCGCTCGGCTATCTGGCCGAGCAGGCCGTCGACGGCATCGTGGTGGTCGCGCCCCAGCGCTCGGCGGCTCCCGCGCTCGCCGGCGCGCCCACCGACATCCCCGTCGTGGCCGTCGAGGGCAGCCACACGGGAGACGTTTCGGTGGTGAGCGTCGACCAGATCGAGGGCGCCCGCCTGGCCACCCGGCACCTGCTCGACCTCGGCCACGAGACCGTATGGCACATCGCCGGCCCTTCGGACTGGCTGGAGGCCGACGGGCGGATCGAGGGCTGGCGCGAGGTGCTGAGCGCCGCGGGCCGCACGGCCCCCGAGTTGTTGTCCGGCGACTGGAGCCCGCGCTCAGGCTACGAGGCCGGGCTGCGCCTGGCGGCGACACCCGGTGTCACCGCCGTGTTCGTCGCCAACGACCAGATGGCGCTCGGGATGCTGCGGGCCTTCGCCGAGCTGGGCGTGCGGGTCCCCGAGCAGATCAGCGTCGTGGGGTTCGACGACATCCCCGAGTCGGAGTTCTTCACTCCGCCGCTCACCACGATCAGGCAGGACTTCGGGGCGGTCGGTAAATACAGCATCGAGGTCCTGCTCAGGCAGATGGAGGCGGGAGCGGAATGGTCCCAAGAGCGACATGTCGTCCCGCCACGGTTCGTGGCGAGGACCAGTACCGCGCCGTTCCGCGCCTAGGACCGCGTATCGTTTCGCACCGGTGGCCGCACCCGGGCGTGGTTCCGCGCCCGGATCCGCGACGCCCGGACCCGCCCCGCCACGCCTGAGCCCCGTGGATCCGGCGCGGTCCCCCGTACCTGAGAACCCCCCCGAGCGAGGTCCCGCCGTCCTGATGTCCTGGAGAGAATGTGAACGCTAACAACGACCGTTACGTGGTCGGTGTCGACTTCGGCACACTGTCGGGCCGCGCCGTGGTGGTACGGGTGGGCGACGGCGCCGAGATGGGCACCGCCGTGCACGAGTACGCCCATCGGGTGATCGAGGAGCGGCTGCCGGACACCACCGTGCGCCTGGGCCCCGACTGGGCGCTGCAGTCGCCGGAGGACTGGCGGGAGGTGCTCCGCCAGGCGGTGCCCAAGGCGGTGGCGGCGGCCGGGATCTCCCCGTCGCAGGTCATCGGCCTCGGGACCGACTTCACGGCCTGCACCATACTTCCCGCCACCGCCGACGGCACCCCGCTGTGCGAGATCGACGGGTTCGCCTCCCGCCCCCACGCGTGGCCGAAGCTGTGGAAGCACCACTCGGCGCAGTCGCACGCGGACCGGATCAACGCCGTCGCCGCCCGCAGGGGAGAGGCGTGGCTGCCCCGCTACGGCGGGAAGATCTCCTCGGAGTGGGCGTTCGCCAAGGGTCTGCAGGTGCTGGAGGAGGACCCGGAGATCTACGACCGGACGGAGCGCTGGATCGAGGCCGCCGACTGGATCGTCTGGCAGCTCACCGGCGTGGAGACGCGCAACGTGTGCACCGCCGGATACAAGGCCGTCTACCAGGACGGGGCCTACCCGTCCGAGGAGTTCCTCGCCGAGCTCAACCCCGCCTTCACCGGTTTCACCGCCAAGCTCGGCCAGAACCCGGCCCCTCTGGGGGGCCTCGCCGGACGGCTGGACGCCCGCGCCGCCGGGTGGACGAAGCTGCCCGAGGGCATCGCGATCTCGATCGGCAACGTCGACGCGCACGTCACGGCCGCCGCCGCCGACGCCGTGCGGCCCGGCCAGATGGTGGCCATCATGGGCACCTCCACCTGCCACGTCATGTCCTCCGACGCGCTGGCCGAGGTGCCGGGCATGTGCGGGGTGGTCCGCGACGGCATCGTGCCCGGCCTGTGGGGGTACGAGGCGGGTCAGTCGGGTGTCGGCGACATCTTCGGCTGGTTCGTCGAGACCTCGGTGCCCGGCTTCTACGAGCGCGAGGCGGAACAGCGCGGCCTCAGCGTGCACGACCTCCTCACCGAGCTGGCCGCGGCGCAGCGGGTGGGACAGCACGGCCTGGTGGCGCTCGACTGGCACAACGGCAACCGCTCGGTGCTGGTCGACCACAACCTCTCCGCGGTGGTGGTGGGCCAGACGCTCGCCACGAAACCCGAGGACACCTACCGGGCGCTGATCGAGGCCACCGCGTTCGGCGCCCGCACGATCGTGGAGACCTTCGAGAGCTCCGGGGTGCCCGTGACCGAGTTCGTCGCCGCGGGGGGCCTGATCAAGAACCGCTTCCTGATGCAGGTCTACGCCGACGTGCTGCGCCGCCCGATCTCGCTGATCGGCTCCGAGCAGGGGTGCGCCCTGGGGTCCGCCATCCACGCGGCGGTCGCCGCCGGGGCCTACCCCGACATCACCTCCGCCTCGGCCGTGATGGGCAGCCGCGCCGAGGCCGCCTACATCCCCGACGCCGGTCGCGCGGACGCCTACGACCGTCTGTACGCCGAGTACCGCCGCCTGCACGACCACTTCGCCGACGGGAAGATGCTGCACGGCCTGCGGGCCCTGCGCTACGAGGCGAGCACACCGGCCGGCGAGAACGAGAAGAACACGTCGACGAACGAGGAGGACGCGTGACCGGGCGCGAGGAACAACCGATCGGGCGAGCGCAGTCCCCGCCCCCGTGCGCGGCCGGACATCCGGCCCTGCGGGCGGCCGGGTACCCGGCCACGTGCGAGACGGCGGTGGCCGGATGAGCGCCGTCGTCAGGAAGCTGCGGGAGACGGTGTCGGCGCTCCACCAGGAGCTGGTCCGCTACAACCTGGTCGCCTGGACCGCGGGCAACGTCTCGGGCCGGGTCCCCGGCGAGAACCTGTTCGTCATCAAGCCGTCGGGGGTGACCTACGACGCCCTCACCCCCGAGTCGATCGTGGTGTGCGACCTGGACGGTGAGCTGGTCGAGGGCGAGCTGTCGCCGTCCAGCGACACCGCCGCGCACGCGTACGTCTACCGGGCGATGCCGCGGGTGGGCGGGGTGGTGCACACCCACTCCACGTACGCCTCCGCCTGGGCGGCGCGGGGCGAGTCCATCCCGTGCGTGCTGACGGCGATGGCGGACGAGTTCGGCGGGGAGATCCCGGTCGGGCCGTTCGCGCTGATCGGCGGGGACGACATCGGCAAGGGAATCGTCGCCACCCTGGAGGGCCACCGCTCCCCGGCGGTGCTGATGCGCAACCACGGCGTCTTCACCATCGGCGCGGACGCCCGCGCGGCCGTCAAGGCCGCGGTGATGTGCGAGGACGTCGCCCGTACCGTGCACGTGGCCCGCCAGCTGGGCGAGCCGCTGCCGATCGCGGCAGCAGACATCGACAGTTTGTACGACCGCTACCAGAACGTCTACGGGCAAAGGAGTCCGCGGTGACCCTTCACGAGCGTGAGATCTGGTTTCTCACCGGAAGCCAGGGCCTGTACGGCGAGGACACGCTGGCCCAGGTGGCGGAACAGTCCCGGAGCATCGCCGAGCGCCTCGACGACGCGCTGGCGTTCCGGGTGGTCTGGAAGCCGGTGCTGACCGACGCCGCGTCGATCCACCGGGTCTGCCTGGAGGCGAACGCCTCGGACGCCTGCGTCGGGGTGATCGCCTGGATGCACACCTTCTCCCCGGCCAAGATGTGGATCGCCGGGCTGGACGCGCTGCGCACGCCGCTGCTGCACCTGCACACCCAGGCCAACGTGGCGCTGCCGTGGAGTTCCATCGACATGGACTTCATGAACCTCAACCAGGCCGCGCACGGCGACCGCGAGTTCGGCTACATCCAGGCCCGGCTGGGCGTGGCGCGCAAGACCGTCGCCGGGCACGTGAGCGACCCGGCGGTGGCGGCGCGCATCGGCGCGTGGGCGCGGGCCGCGGCCGGGCGCGCGGAGCTGAGCTCGCTGCGGCTCGCCCGCTTCGGTGACAACATGCGCGACGTGGCGGTCACCGAGGGTGACAAGGTGGAGGCGCAGCTGCGCTTCGGCGTCTCGGTCAACACCTACGGCGTCAACGACCTGGTCGCCGCAGTCGACGCCACGGCGGACTCCGACGTGGACACCCTGATCACCGAGTACGAGGACACCTACAAGGTCGCCCCCGAGCTGCGCGCCGGAGGCGAGCGCAACGACTCGCTGCGCTATGCCGCCCGCATCGAGCTGGGACTGCGCCACTTCCTCACCGAGGGGGGCTTCGGCGCGTTCACCACCAACTTCGAGGACCTCGGCGGGCTGCGGCAGCTGCCGGGGCTCGCCGTGCAGCGGCTGATGGCCGACGGCTACGGCTTCGGCGGCGAGGGCGACTGGAAGACCTCGGTGCTGGTGCGCACCCTGAAGGTGATGTCGGCCGGCCTTGAGGGCGGCACCTCCTTCATGGAGGACTACACCTACCATCTCACCCCCGGCCAGGAGGTGATCCTGGGCGCGCACATGCTGGAGGTCTGCCCGACGATCGCCGCGGGTGTGCCCTCGTGCGAGATCCACCCGCTGAGCATCGGCGGTCGCGAGGACCCGGTCCGGCTGGTCTTCGACGCGGAACCCGGACCCGCCGTGGTGATCGGCCTGTCCGACATGGGGGACCGGTTCAGGCTGGTGGCGAACGAGATCGACGTGGTCAACCCCGCCGAGCCGCTGCCCAGCCTGCCCGTCGCCCGCGCGGTGTGGAGGCCCCGTCCGAACCTGAGCACCTCGGCCGAGGCGTGGCTCACCGCGGGAGGCCCGCACCACACCGTGCTGTCGTCCGCCCTGACCACCGAGGAGCTCACCGACCTCTCCGACATGCTCGGCGTCGAGTTGCTGGTCATCGACGCCGACACCACCGCCCGCCAGTTCGCCAAGGAGATCCGCTGGAACCAGGCGTACTACCACCTGGCGCGCGGTTTCTGATCCGGATCCCTTCCCCTCCCGTTGCCGCCGGCTTCCGGTGCCCCCGCCGCTCGCGGGGGTGCCGGAAGCCGTTGTCGTCACAGGCGCCTTTCTGCGGGACCCGCTCCGGCTCACGGGGAACAGGGGAACATCCGAGCGCTAGGGACGCAGCCGGTGGCCGCCGTCCACCAGGCGGGAGAGCAGGCTGATGGTGGCCGCACCCGCCGCGACGCCGCTGAGCACGGAGAGCGGCCAGGCCGACCCGGCCACCAGTGCGAGCGCGCAGGCCAGCACGGCGATCACGACCGCGGTGGTCACGACGAGCAGTACAGGTACGGAGAACATCGGCTCACTCCCGCAGGGGGTGTCGCCGGGGTTCCGGCGACACGGTGGCCGAGACCCGGATCCGGTCGGATCCGCGCTCGCCCCTACAGGTCCTGCCCGTTCTGAGAGATGTAATCATGTCTCGCGGAGGCATGTGGTCCGCGGTGCCGCCGTCTCGTCGTCCCGTGCGGGCTCTCCGGGCGGCGCGGCCTTGCCGACAGGGTAGGAAGCGTCGGTCACATCCGAGCGTCGTTCGTGTGAAATTCTGTGAACACAGGCACTCCCTCCGGTCTTCAGATCTCCCAATTAGCTCTCTGAGCATTGGTTTTATCTGTGAACAAGCCTTACTCCCTTGTTCACGGAACTCAGGTCTGATAGAACAAGCGGCACATGTAGGTCGAGTGGGTCGTCGCTGGAACGATCCGCTCATCTCGCGGCCTAACCCTCATGGCCCCTGGAGGACTGCGATGCCCGGTTTCTCTCACCCCCACGGTCCGGGATCCCCCGCGCTGTCCCGCCGCTCGATCCTGCAGCTCGGGGGTGGGGTCGCCCTCCTCTTCGCGACCGGGTGCGCCGCGGGCACCAAGGCGGGCGACCCCGCCCCCGCGGCGAGCACCGCTCCCGGCGGGAGCGGCGCCCCCGCCGCCAGGGCGTTGCGGATCGCGGTGGGCAGCTACCTGAGCAGCTGGGACCAGGACTTCGTCGGATTCGACCTGACCGCGCTGATGCTCTACAAGAACGTCTTCCCCTACATGATCGACTACGGGGTCACCTCGGTCGGCGACGGCCAGATCCTCGACACCGAGGCGATCGCCCCGACCTTCGCCGAGTCCTTCGAGCCCGACGCCGACAACAAGGTCTGGACCCTCAAGCTGCGCCAGGGCGTCAAGTTCGCGAGCGGCAACGAGATGACCGCCAACGACGTCAAGTGGTCCAAGGACCGCGCCTTCGCCGCGAAGGCGAACGTCGCCGGGGTCTACCGGCTGATCGGGCTCACCAAGGCCGACCAGGTCGAGGTGGTCGACAACTACACCGTGAGGTTCACCCAGGCGTTCCCCAGCGCCCTCACCCGGCAGATCCAGGCCATCTCGCTGTACGTCTTCGACTCGGAAGAGGCGAAGAAGCACGCCACCGACGACGACCCCTGGGCCAAGGAGTGGTTCGCCAAGAACCCCCCGACCGGCGGCTACTTCAACGTGGAGAAGGCGGTCCAGGGCCAGGAGATCCTGCTCAGCGCCAACACCGGCTATCCCGGCACCGACGGCGCCAAGAGCCCGCAGATCAGGCTCACCGTGGTGCCCGCGGCCTCCAACCAGCGCCTCCAGCTGCAGAACGGCGACATCGACATCGCCTTCGGAATCGGCCAGCGCGACATCAAGGACCTCAAGACCACCCAGGGCATCAAGGTCATCTCCGCGCCGAGCAACAACCAGCTCGCCATCCAGATGTCGGTGACCACCGCCCCCTTCGACGACCCCGCGGTGCGCAAGGCGCTCGCCCAGGCCGTCCCGTACGAGCAGATCATCGCCAACGTCTACGGCGGCGACGCGCGGCCCACCAAGAGCGTCGTCCCGCTGGACATGCCCGGCTACTCCGAGAGCGGCTACCCCTACACCCACGACGTCGCCAAGGCCAAGGAGACGCTGGCCGGGGCGGGCAAGACCTCGATCACCTCCGAGCTGGTCTTCCAGACCGACAACGAGGAGCAGCAGCAGATCGCCGTCCTCGTGCAGAGCGAGGCGAGGAAGGCGGGCATCGAGCTGAAGCTCACCCCGCTCGACCCCGCCACGCTCGCCGAGCGCAGGGAGAAGAAGAACATCCCCCTGCAGATCACTCTGGGCCAGCTCTGGGTCAACGACGTGGAGTACATGCTCGGGACCAGCTTCACCAAGGGAGCGAACCTCAACTACTCCAACTACGTCAACGACGAGATCGAGAAGATCTTCGAGGAGTCCCACACCGTCGTCGACGAGGCCGAGCGCGCCAAGCTCTGGCTGCGCGTGCAGGAGATCATGGCCGAGGACGTGCCGTGGGTCGTCGTCTGCCAGCCCAACTTCAACCTCCCCGTCAGGGAAGAGGTGGAGGGATGGGTCCAGCCGATGGACGGTCTGGCCCGGCTGCGCTACCTGAGCGTCACCGGGTGATTCATGCGTGTCCTCCGGTTTCTCCTCAGGCGGCTGCTCCAGCTCGTCCCGGTGCTCCTCGGGGTGGTCGTCGTGACCTTCCTCCTCGTGAGGGTCCTGCCGGGCGATCCGATCCGTACCATCCTCGGCCCCAACGCCACGGAGGCCGACGCCGCCGCCGCGCGGGCCAGGTTCGGGCTGGACCAGCCCCTGTGGCGGCAGTTCCTCGACTACGTCGGGGGACTGTTCACCGGTGACTTCGGCACCTCGATCCAGAGCGGCACCTCCGTGGGCGCCGAGATGGCCGTGCGTATCGGGCCCACCATGGAACTCGTCGTGATCGCGCTCACCGTGGCGCTGGTGCTGGCCACGGTGCTCGGCATCTGGTCGGCGCGGAACGCGGGCCGGTTCGGCGACCACACCGTCCGCGTCGCGGCGCTCGTCGGCAACTCGGTGCCCGAGTTCTGGCTCGGCCTGGTGCTCGTCCTCGTCGGCTACAGCGTCCTGGGCTGGTTCCCCGCGCCGAGCGGCCGGGTGGACCCAGACACCGATCTCAGCCTGATCACCGGCGCCGACCTGCTCGACGCGGCGCTGACGGCGAACGGTCCCGCGTTCGTCTCCGCGCTGGAGCACCTCGCGCTGCCGGTGGCCACGCTGGTGATCGCCATCGTCGCGCCGCTGCTGCGCAGCGTCCGGGCCTCCGCGCTGGAGGTGCTCGCCTCCGAGGCGTACACGGCCGCCGCCGCGCACGGGCTCAGGGACCGCCTGCTGCTCCGCGGCTACCTGGTACGGGCCGCGCTGGTGCGGCTCCCCGCGCTGGCGGCCCTGGTGTTCGGCTTCTCCATCGGCTCGACCGTCCTCGTGGAGTACGTCTTCTCCTGGCAGGGCTTCGGGCAGTGGGCGCTGCGCGGCCTGCTCTACCGGGACTACCCGGTGGTGCAGGCGTCGGTGCTCGTGATCGCGCTGTTCTACGTGGTGGTGTTCCTCATCGCCGACGTCGTCCACGCGATCCTCGACCCGAGAGTGAGGATCTGATGTCGCAGCGCGTCCGGGAGGTCGGCGGGGACCGCGGTTTCGCGTCGTCCCTGATCATCGCGGGTTCCGCCGTCCTGGCGCTGGTCGCCGTGGCGGTCGTGTTCGCGCCGCTGCTCAGCGCGTGGGGCCCCGAGGAGATCGACCCCCTCGCGCCCCTCGCGGCGCCGGGCGGCGCCCACCTGCTGGGCACCGACCTCAACGGCATGGACGTGTGGAGCAGGGTCCTGTACGCCGCCAGGCTCGACGTCGGCATCGCGATCGCCGCGGTCGCCCTCGCCGTGGTCGCGGGCAGCCTCGTCGGCCTCGTCGCCGGATACCGGGGCGGCTGGCCGGACGACGTGCTGATGCGAGTGCTCGACGTCTTCCAGGCGTTCCCCACCTTCATCCTCGCCCTCGCGGTGGCCGCGCTGCTCGGCGGCGGGACCGCGAACCTGATCGCGGTGATCGCGCTGGTGAACGCGCCCGCGTACGCCCGGCTGGTGCGGGCCGAGGTGCGCTCGGTGCGGGAGCTGCCGTTCGTGGAGGCGTCCCGCACCTCGGGCTCCTCCTTCTGGGGGGTGCTCTGGCGGCACGTCCTGCCCAACAGCCTCACGCCGGTGCGCGTCATCGCCCCGCTGAACTGCGGCTGGGCGATGCTCACGCTCGCCGGGCTGTCCTTCCTCGGGCTCGGCGTGCCGGTGCCCACCGCCGAGTGGGGCGCCATGATCAGCCTCGGTGCCGGAGACGTCGTCGCCGGCCGGTGGTGGACCTCGGTGCCGCCCGGTCTCTTCCTGCTGATCTGCGTCCTGGGCTTCAGCCTCCTCGGTGAGGGCCTGCAGGAACGCGCCGACTCCACGAGGAGGTGACGGACGATGACACTTCTGTCGATCGAGGACCTCTCCGTCGTGATCCACCGCCCAGGACGCCGGGTCGCCGCGCTGAGCGGGGTGAACCTGAGCGTCGAACCGGGCGAGGTGGTCGGCCTGGTCGGTGAGAGCGGCGGCGGCAAGAGCATGGTGGCCCGCTCGATCGTGGGCCTGCTGCCCGGCGGCTCCCGTACGACCGGGAGGGTCCTGTTCGAGGGCACCGACGTGCTGACGATGGGCGCCGCCGAGCTGGAGTCCTTCCGGGGGCACGGCGCCGCGATCTGCTTCCAGAACCCGCGCGGCGCGCTCAGCCCCACCAGGACCGTCGGCCGCCAGCTCGTCGACCGGCTCGTCACCCACCAGGCGCTCGCCCCCGCCCCCGCGAGGGAGGTCGCCGCCAAGCTGTTCGAGTCGGTCGGCATCCGCAGCCCGAGGCGCCGGCTGGACGCCTACCCGCACGAGCTCTCCGGCGGTATGGCGCAGCGCGTCATGATCTCACTCGCCACCGGCTGCGCCCCCGGCCTGCTCATCGCCGACGAGCCCACCACCGGGCTGGACGTCACCCTCACCAGGGAGATCCTCAACCGCTTCCGGCTCGCCGCGAACGCCGAGCGGCGCGGCGTCCTGCTCATCTCGCACGACCTCGCCTCCATCGCCGAGGTCTGCGACCGCGTCGTGGTGCTGTACGCGGGGACGGTGGTGGAGAGCGGTCCCGGACCGCAGGTGCTCGACGAGCCCGCCCACCCCTACACGCGGGCGCTGCTGCGCTCGGTGCCCGACATCGACGGGCGTGCGGTGATCGCCACCCCCGGTGCGATGCCGCTGCTCTCCGAGGCGCCCTCCTCCTGCCCGTTCGTACCGCGCTGCGCGCACGCGACGGAGCTGTGCGTGGCGGAGCGCCCGCACGCCCGGACCCTCTCCTCCGACTGGAGCGCCGCCTGCTTCCACCCCCGCTCAGGGCCCCTCACCGAGCCGCTCACCGAGCCGCTCACCGGGCCGCTCACCGGGCCCCTCGACGCCCCTTCCCCGTCGCTCACGGAGCCGCCCGCCCGTACGGCCGCCGTCTCGACGGGGGAGGGGACCCGCCCCGCGCAGGGAACGTCCTCCGGCGCGGGAACGCGCCCGGGAAAGGGGACGCGCTCAGGTGAGAAGACGGACCCGGGAGAGGGGACGCGCCCCGGAGGCGGGACGGGCGGGGAGGTGCTGCGCGTCGAGGACGCGCACGTCGTCTACGGTTCCCGTTTCGGCGGCGGGGGCCACCACGCCCTGCGCGGGGTCAGCCTCAGCGTCGCCGCCGGTGAGACCCTGGGCGTCGTCGGGGAGAGCGGCTGCGGTAAGAGCACCCTGGCCAGACTGATGCTCGGGCTGGTCGCCCCTTCCACGGGGAGGGTCGAGGTGGCCGGGCGGGTCCTGTCCAAGGTGCGCGGCCGGGAGCTGCGCCGTCTGCGCACCCGGGCACAGCTGGTCTTCCAGGACCCGGTGGGCTCGCTCAGCCCCCGGCGGACCGTGCAGGACGCGATCGGCGAGCCGCTGCGCGCCGCCGGGGTGCCCGCCGCCGAGCGCGTCTCGCGCGTCGCCGGAGTCCTGGAACGCATGGAGCTGGACCCGTCGATCCTGGGGCGGCGCCCGCACGAGCTGTCCGGCGGGCAGGCGCAGCGCGTCGGCATCGCCCGCGCGCTCGTCGGCGACCCCGACCTGATCGTCTTCGACGAGCCGACCTCGGCGCTCGACGTCACCGTGCAGGCGCAGATCCTGAAGGTGATCGCCGAGGTGAGCGGCGACCGCTCGCGCGGCAGCGTCTTCATCTCCCACGACCTGGCCACCGTTCGAGGATTCTGCGACCGCGTCGTGGTTCTCTACCTGGGGCGGATCGTGGAGGAGGGGCCGGTGGAGGAGGTCTTCGGCAACCCCCTGCACCCCTACACCCGGGCGCTGCTGTCCAGCGCCCCGAGCCTCGGCGCCGGGTACGGCGGACCGCGGGTCGAACTGACCAAGGATCTGGAGGAGGCGGACGCCGCCGCGGGCTGTGCCCTCGCGCCGCGCTGCCCCTTCGCGACCGGCGAGTGCCGGCGGCAGGAGCAGGAACTCCGCCCGTACGGCGCGAGCCTGGTCGCCTGCCACCGCGCCGCCGAGATCCCCGCGCTGATCGAAAGGTGACACCCGCAATGCCCGACCCCAAGCACATCCGTCTGGCCGTCGACATCGGCGGCACCTTCGTCGACGCGATGGAGCTGGACGCGCGCACCCACGAGGTGCGCTTCAGGAAGGCCTCGACGACCCCGGCGCGCCCCTGGGAGGGCGTGCTCGACGCGGTCACCGCGCTCGGCACCGACCTGTCGGAGGTGGAGCTGTTCATCCACGGCACCACCCTCGGGCTCAACGCCGTCCTGGAGCGGCGCGGCGAGCCCACCGGGATCATCACCAACGACGGCTTCCGCGACATCTTCCTCATCGGCCGGGGCAACGTGCCCTCCGACCACATGTACGACTTCCAGTACGAGCGGCCCGACAGCCTCGTGCTGCGGCGCCACACCGCCGGGGTGCGTGGGCGGCTCGACCACCGGGGCCGGGTGGTCGAGGAGCTCGACGCCGCCGGGGTGCGGGAGGCCGCCCGCGTCCTGGTCGAGGAGCGGGGAGTGGTGTCGATCGCCGTCTGCTTCCTGCACTCCTTCCTCGACCCCTCCCACGAGCGGGAGGCCGCCCGGATCATCCGCGAGGCGTACCCCCAGGTGACGGTCTCGGTCTCCACCGACATCGTGAGGGAGTACCGCGAGTACGAGCGGACCAGCACGACCGTCCTCGACGCCTACATCCGGCCGATCTTCGAGAGGTACGTGGACCGGCTGGAGCGCGGGCTCGCCGAGCGCGGCTTCGACGGGCGATTCCTGATCATGCGCTCCGGCGGCGGTTCCATGACGTCGGCCGTGGCCAAGACCTCCCCGACGCACACCGTGCTGTCGGGCCCGGCGGGCGGCATCGTGGGCGCGGCGCACATCGCCGCCGCCCTCGGTCGCCGGGACCTTCTCACCTTCGACATCGGCGGTACCTCGCTGGACGCGTGCGTGATCGAGCACGGGTCCCCGGTGGCCGCCTACGAGGCGCAGCTGGAGCACTTCCCGCTGCTGATCCCCACCTACGACATCCGCACGATCGGCGCCGGAGGGGGCTCGATCGCGTGGCTGGAGCGGGGATTGCTGAAGGTGGGGCCGCAGAGTGCGGGTGCCGACCCCGGCCCGGTGTGTTACGGCCGGGGCGGCACCCGCCCCACCGTCACGGACGCGGCGGTCGTCCTCGGCTACGTGGACCCGGACCGTTTCCTGGCCGGGACCATGGAGCTGCGGGCCGACGCCGCCCGCGCGGCGCTCGACGAGCAGGTGGCCGGGCCACTCGGGCTCAGCCCCGAGGCCGCGGCGGCGGGCGTCTTCGACGTGCTGCTCGCCAAGACCGTCGGCGCGGTCCGGCAGATCACGGTCGAGCGGGGACACGACCCCCGGGGCTTCTCACTGCTCGCGTTCGGCGGGGCGGGGCCGCTGCTCGCCCCGCTGCTCGCGGCGGAGATGGGCATCGGCGAGGTCATCGTGCCGTTCGCGCCCTCGGGCTTCTCCGCCTGGGGCATGCTCAGCGCCGACATCGTCGACGACTTCTCCCGTACGGTGATGGCCACCCTGGACGACGCCGACCTCGACGGGCTGGAGACGGTGTTCAAGAGCGTCGAGGCCGAGGCGGTCGCCTCCCTGGAGGCGCAGCGGGTCCCGGCGGACCGCATGGTCCTTGAGCGCCAGTTCGAGCTGCGCTACCTGGGCCAGGAGCACTCGCTCATCATCACCACGGGCCGCGACCTCGACCGCGACGCGATCAGGCGGGCGTTCGAGGAGACCCACGCGGCGCGGTACGGGCACGCGATGGACAACCGGGTGCAGATCCTCAACCTGCGGGTGCGCGGCATCGGTCGTACCGACAGGCCCGAGCTGGTGACGCGCCCGCCGGGCGACGGCGACGCGAGCCGGGCGCTGCTCGCCCGCAGGGACGCCTACGACTTCGGCACCCGCGCCACGGCGTCGTTCGCCGTTTACGAGCGCGCGCTGCTGGAGCCGGGTGACGCGTTCGAAGGGCCCGCCCTGGTCGACGAGGGCACCTCGACCACCGTGGTCCCCTCGGGACAGCGGGTCGAGGTCGAGGAACACGGCTACCTGCTGGTACGGCTTGTGGAGGCGACGGCATGACGGAGCGGCTGGACGGTGCCGGGGCGGACGGTGCTCGGCTGGACGGCGCGACCGCCGAGGTGGTGCGCAGTTACCTGCTCGCGGCGGCGGAGGAGATGCGGGCCACGCTGATCCGCACCTCCTTCAACCCGGTGATCTACGAGGTCCACGACTTCGGCATGTCGATGTACGACGCGGACCTTCGGCTGATCGCCGAGGCCACCGGGCTCACCTTCTTCCTCGGCGCCAACGACTTCTCACTCCGTAAAGGGGTGGAGTATGTGGGGCGGGAGAATCTGCGTCCCGGTGATGTGGTGTTGCTGAACTATCCATATTGGAACGCGGCACACGCGTATGACGCGACGTTGTTCTGCCCGGTGTTCGTGGGTGCGGACCTGGTGGGTTTTTTGTGTGTGCGGGCTCACTGGATGGATCTGGGGGCGAAGGATCCGGGGTATGTGCTGGATTCCACGGACATGCATCAGGAGGGGATTATCTTTCCGGGGACGAAGGTGTTCTCGGAGGGGGTGGCGAATCGGGAGATCATTGAGTTGATCCGGTTCAATTCGCGGATGCCGGATCTGGTGATCGGTGATCTGAACGCGCAGGTCGCCGCGCTGCGCACCGGCGAGCGCCGCTTCCAGGAGATCCTGGAGAAGTTCGGCCGCCCGACCGTGGAGGCGGCGGTCCAGCGGATGGTCGAGGACGGGGAGGCGCGCACCCGCGCCGCCCTCGCCGAGTTGCCGCAGGGCTCGTGGACGGCGGTCGACTGGCTGGACGACGACGGGATCACCGAGGATCCGGTCCGCATGGAGGTCACCGTCACCGTCGCCGACGGCACCTTCACCGTCGACTTCGCCGGTTCCTCGCACGCCACCGCCGGTCCCATCAACATGCCGTTCGGCGCGACCATCGCGATCTGCAAGGTCGTCCTGAAGGCGCTCACCTCGCCCGACGAGCCGTCCAACTTCGGCACGACCGTTCCCCTTGAGGTGCGGGCCGAACCGGGCACGCTCTTCCACGCCGTCTACCCGCAGCCGACGTTCACCCTGTGGACCGGCATCGTCGCGGTCGAGCTCATCCTGAAGGCGCTGGCGCAGGGCATGCCGGAGCGGCTTCCCGCCTCCTCGGGGGGTGACGTGCCGGGGTTCATGATGGTCGGGATCCATCCGGAGACCGGGCAGATGTTCGCCGTCAGCAACAACGACCCGGTCGGCTGGGGTGCGACCCCGTCCCACGACGGCATGAACGCCGCCACCCACGTCTCGGGGAGCACGGGACGCATCACCCCGATCGAGGTTCTGGAGGCGAGGACCGGGATGTTCTTCGAGCGGGTGGAGATGCGTGAGGACTCCGGGGGTGCGGGGCGGTTCCGGGGTGGGGTGGGTTTGCGGCGTGACATTCGTTTCGTGGTGCCGGGGGAGTTCCTGTCGGTGATCAAGAAGACGAGGTCGCGGCCGTGGGCGCTGGAGGGCGGGCTGGAGCCCGAGCCAAATCAGGTGGTGGTCTTTCCCGGCACCGAGCGTGAGCACCGGGTGAGCACCAAACGGACCAGGGTGGAGGTCGGCGACCGGATCACGCTGCTCACGGCGGGTGGTGGCGGGCACGGGGATCCGCGCGAACGCGATCCCGACCTGGTGCGCCGCGACGTCGCCGAGGGCTACGTCTCCCCCGAGGCCGCCCGCGAGACCTACGGGATCGACGATGTCTGAGCCCGCCGCCTCCACGCCGTCCGGCTCCGTCGTCCCGGGGGCCGCCGTCTCCGACTCGTCCGGTCCCTCCACGCCGTCCGGCTCCGCCATCTCAGGGGTCGCCGTCTCCGACCCGTCCGCTCCCTCCGGCCCCGCGGCCCCGGAGTCCACCGGGCCCGCCGCCTCAGGTGGGCGAAGGACCGGCCGCGCGGGCGGGGGCCTCGGTCCGGTGGACGGCGCGACGGTCGAGGTGGTGCGCAGCCACCTCTCCTCGGTCGCCGAGGAGATGCGGGCCACGCTCGTCCGTACCGCCTTCAACCCGGTGATCTACGAGGTGTTCGACTTCGGCATCTCCGTCTACGACGCGGACCTCCGCCTGGTCGCGGAGTCGACAGGCCTGAGTCGTTTTCTCGGTGCCAACGACTATTCCATCCGTAAGGGGGTGGAGTATGTGGGGCGGGAGAATCTGCGTCCCGGTGATGTGGTGTTGCTGAACTATCCGTACTGGAACGCGGCGCATTCTTATGATGCGACGTTGTTCTGCCCGGTGTTCGTGGGTGCGGACCTGGTGGGTTTTTTGTGTGTGCGGGCTCACTGGATGGATCTGGGGGCGAAGGATCCGGGGTATGTGCTGGATTCCACGGACATGCATCAGGAGGGGATTATCTTTCCGGGGACGAAGGTGTTCTCGGAGGGGGTGGCGAATCGGGAGATCATTGAGTTGATCCGGTTCAATTCGCGGATGCCGGATCTGGTGATCGGTGATCTGAACGCGCAGGTCGCCGCGCTGCGCACCGGCGAGCGCCGCCTCAGCGAGCTGCACACCCGCTACGGCGGGGACGTCGTCGCCTCCGTCGTCGAGACCGTGATCACCGCCGCCGCCGAGTCCGCCGCCGAGGCCGTCGCCCGCCTGCCGCAGGGCTCGTGGACGGCGGTCGACTGGCTGGACGACGACGGGGTCACCGGGGATCCGGTCCGCATGGAGGTCACCGTCACCGTCGCCGACGGCACCTTCACCGTCGACTTCGCCGGATCGTCCGGCGCGACCGCGGGACCGGTCAACCTCCCGTTCGGCGCGACCATCGCGACCTGCCGGGTCGCGTTCAAGGCGATCACCACGCCGACAGAGCAGACCAACGCCGGGCACTTCGCCCCGCTGGAGGTGCGGGCCGAGCCCGGCACGCTCTTCCACGCCGCCTACCCGGCGGCGACCTTCACCCAGTGGACGGGGACGGTCGCCCTGGAGCTGATCTACAAGGCGCTGGCGCAGGGCATGCCGGAGCGGCTTCCCGCCTCCTCGGGGGGTGACGTGCCGGGGTTCATGATGGTCGGGATCCATCCGGAGACCGGGCAGATGTTCGCCGTCAGCAACAACGACCCGGTCGGCTGGGGTGCGACCCCGTCCCACGACGGCATGAACGCCGCCAACCACCTGTGCCAGACCCAGGCCCGCAACACCCCCGTCGAGGTTCTGGAGGCGAGGACCGGGATGTTCTTCGAGCGGGTGGAGATGCGTGAGGACTCCGGGGGTGCGGGGCGGCTGCGGGGTGGGGTGGGTTTGCGGCGTGACATTCGTTTCGTGGTGCCGGGGGAGTTCCTGTCGGTGATCAAGAAGACGAGGTCGCGGCCGTGGGCGCTGGAGGGCGGGCTGGAGCCCGAGCCAAATCAGGTGGTGGTCTTTCCCGGCACCGAGCGTGAGCACCGGGTGAGCACCAAACGGACCAGGGTGGAGGTCGGCGACCGGATCACGCTGCTCACGGCGGGTGGTGGCGGGCACGGGGATCCGCGCGAACGCGATCCCGACCTGGTGCGCCGCGACGTCGCCGAGGGCTACGTCTCCCCCGAGGCCGCCCGCGAGATCTATGGAGCCGAGGTCGTCCGATGAACGACATGGTCAACGACGTGGTCCTCGTCAACTGCACCGTCACCGACGCCCGCGCCGCCGGTCTTGCCGGCATGGCCTCGGGAGGTCGTACGGCGGGCGTCCCGTTCTCGGGCGACGCGGCCATTGGGCCGGAGATCCGGACGGCGGACGGGCAGATCACCGACACCGCGGTCCTGACGGCGGAAGGGCAGGGGCGGATCGCCGACGCCGCGGTGTGGATCCGGGGTGACAGGATCGCGGCCGTGGGTCCTCGCGAGCGGATCCTGGAGCGGACCGGCGACGCCCACCTGCTCGACCTGGACGGCGCGTACGTCACTCCCGGCCTGGTCAACATGCACACCCACCTGTCCCTGTCGCTCCCCGGCCAGGGAGGCGACAGCGTCAAGAACATGACGGCGCACGAACTCGCCCTCTACATGGCGGACGGCGCCCGGCGCACCCTGCACTGCGGGGTGACCACGGTGAGGTGTGTGGCCGAGAAGGACCACGCCGACTTCGCGCTGCGCCGGGCGATCGAGTCGGGCCGGGCGGTCGGCCCGCGCATCTTCACCGCGGGTCGCGCCCTGGTCTGCACCGGTGGCCACGGGCACGAGGGGAGCGACACCCTGGAGTGCGACGGCGCCGACGGGTTCCGGCGCGGGGTGCGCAGCCAGATCAAGGCGGGCGCCGACCTCATCAAGATCATGATCTCGGGCGGTATCGCCGGGGAACACGAGAAGATGGACACCCCGCAGCTGTTCTCCGACGAGCTGGCGGCGGCGCTGCAGACCGCGCACGCCTGGGGCCGCAAGGTCACCGCGCACGCGGGTCCGGCGGCGGTGATCGCCGAGGCCGTCGAGATGGGCCTCGACTGCGTCGAGCACGGTTACCAGCTCACCCCCGAGGTCGCGAAGAGGATGGCCGAACGCGGCACGTCCCTGGTACCGACGCTGCTCGTCACCCGTTGTAAGGAGTTCTTCGACGAACTCGGGGTGCCGGAGTGGATGCAGTGCCGCTCGCTCGGCGCCGGACCCCGCCACCTGGAGAGCTACGCCATCGCCCTCGACGCGGGGGTGGACGTCCTGCTGGGCAGCGACATGCCGCCGTTCTGGGACTTCGAGGGGACCAACGCCTCGGTACGCGAGCTGGAGTGCATGTCCGAAGGCGGTCTCGGCCCGGCCGGAGCGCTGTACGCGGGCACGCTCGGCCCGGTCCGCTGGCTCGGCGCCGAGGCCGACCTCGGCACCGTCGAGGTCGGCAAGTACGCGGACCTCATCGCGATGGACGCCGACCCGCTCGCGGGCACCTCGGCCTTCCGCGGGGTCCGCTGGGTGATGAAGGGCGGCCGGGTCGTCCGCGACGACCGGTCGGGATGGGAGAAGCAGTGAAACCCGATTCCGAGGTGGGCACCGACCTGATGGGAGAAGTCGTGAACACCGGGTCCGGTGCGGACGCCGATCTGATCTCGGCCGGCATCGACGACATGTACGACGCGTTCCTCGCGGCCGACCGCCACCGCTTCGACGGGCACCTGCACGACGAGGTGACCACCTGGGAGACGCATCTGCCGGGACCGCTGAGGACCCGGCGGGAACTCGACGCCTACCGCGACGAGAGGGACGGCTCGGGTGCGCGTCCCCGCCTCGACAGGCTGGAGGCCGAGGACAAGTGGATCGACGTGTGGGACGACACCGGCGTCGCCCGCTACGTGCTGGTCGCCCAGCTGCCGGACGGACCCGTCCAGCGCAGCCGGGTGACCGACGTGCTGCGCCGCGTCGGCGGAGACTGGCTCATCGTGCACCACCACTCAGAACTGCTCACGCCGTGAACCGGCGGCTGGTCGCCTACGAGCACGGCGAGCCCGAGGAGGTCCTCTCCCTGGCGGAGGTGCCCGAGGAGCGCGCCCCCGGCGACGGCGAGGTGAGGATCGCGGTGCGGGCCGTCGGGCTGAACTACCTCGACGTCATGCTGTGCAGGGGCACCTACCCCGTACGCCCGGATCCGCCGATGACGCCCGGCGTCGAGGCCGCGGGGACGGTGGTCGCCGCCGGGGCGGGTGCCGAGCACCTGGAGGGCAGGGCGGTCCTCGCCTGCCCCACCCTGCCGCACGGAGCCCTCGGCGACGTCGTCACCGTCGACGCCGCCCTCGTCGTGCCCTACCCGGCCGGGCTCGACCCCGTCACGGTCGCGGCGCTGCCCGTCACGTACCAGACCGCGTGGTTCGCGCTGCGCCGGGCCGGGCTGGCGGCGGGGGAGACGGTGCTCGTGCACGCGGGCGCGGGAGGTGTCGGCATCGCCGCCACCCAGCTCGCGCTCGCCTTCGGGGCGCGGGTGATCTGCACGGCGGGCGGCCCGGCCAAGACCGCACTGTGCCGGGAGAACGGCGCGGCCGAGGCGATCGACTACCTGGAGGTCGACTTCGCCGCCTCGGTGATGGACCTCACGGACGGCCACGGCGCCGACGTCGTCGTCGACCCCGTCGGCGGCGACGTCCTCGCGCGCTCGCTGGACTGCCTCGCCTTCGAGGGGCGCCTGGTGGCCGTCGGTGCGGCCGGAGGGTTTCCGCCGCCGGTCGACCCGATGGCGTTCGTCGCCGCCAACGCCTCCCTGGTCGGGGTGTCGTGGGGGTCGGCGTACCCGTGGCGGAGACCGGCCGCGGTGCGGGACGCCTACGAGGAGCTGTTCGCCCTGCTCGGCTCCGGCGCCGTACGGCCGCTCGTGTCGCGCGTGGTGGGCCTGGCGGAAACGCCCGCGGCCCTGGCCGACCTGGCCGAACGCCGTACGACAGGAAAGATCATGGTCCGGACGGGCTGAGGGAGGAAGCGGCATGAACGACATCAGTGGGAACGGCGACGGCGGCGACGGTGGCGACGGTGGCGACATGGAGCTGTACGACCTGCGGGTGGTGGTCGACCGCATCGAGGGCAGGTCCGTCTGCGGGATGGAGGTGGGCGACTGCTTCACGCTGGAGAACAGCGCCCACCTGCGCCTCCCCGACGGCGAGCACTTCTGCGTCTACGCGCTCGCCTCGGTCCTGCCGTTCCTCGCCGCCAAGCAGCGCGACCTCGCCGAGGGCGACTGGCTGGAGCGAGACACCCTGTTCACCTGCCCCGACCCGGAGGAGCGGCTGGTGATGCGGGTCGAGCGGACCGGGCGCCGCCGGATGAACTCCGCCGACCTGACCTGAGCCGACCTGACCTGAGCCGACCTGACCTGAGCCGACCTGAACCGAGAAGGACCCGCGATGACCGGCGTTCCGGAGGGATCCCCGACGACCGCCGTGATCACGCGGCGATCCGCGACGACCGCAGACTGTGAGGAAGCCGTGACGACCGCCACCGGGCAGGAGAGCCCCCGATGACCGCCGCCGAGATCGGCCTCGGCCTGCAGAGCGACAAGCGGGCCGGTGACTACGCGCGGCTCGCGCGCCGCGCCGAGGAGCACGGCTTCGACGTGCTGAGCGTGTTCGGCGACCTGATGTACCAGCCGCCGATCTTCCCCCTGCTGGAGATGGCCGCCGCCACCGGGCGGGTGCGGCTCGGCACGGCCTGTCTCAACCCCTACTCCACGGCACCGTACGAGATCGCCGGGCAGCTCGCCGCCCTCGACCTCGCCTCGCACGGCCGCGCCTACCTCGGGCTGGCACGCGGCACCTGGCTCGGCGCGGTGGGCATCGCCCAGCCCAGGCCGCTCACCGCGCTGGCGGAGGCGGCGGAGGTGGTTTACCGGCTGCTCGCCGGTGACACCGGAGGGTACGAGGGGGAGATGTTCCGCCTCGCGCCGGGCACCGGGCTGCGCTACCCCGTGCACCGGCCCCGGCCGCCGCTGCTGCTCGGCACGTGGGGGCCGCGGGGGGCGGCGCTGGCCGGACGGGTCGCCGACGAGATCAAGGTGGGCGGCAGCGCGAACCCGGCGATGGTCGGGGTGATCCGCGAGCGGGTCGCGGCCGGGGCGGTGGCGGCCGGGCGCGATCCCGGCGAGATCGGCGTCGTCCTAGGCGCGGTGACCGTCGTGGACACCGACGGCGCCGCGGCCCGCGCCAAGGCGCGCGGCGAGGTCGCGATGTATCTCGCGGTGGTCGCCGACCTCGATCCGACCGTGGAGATCCCCGCCGACCTGCTCGACAGGGTGAAGACGTTGGTCGGGGAGGGGAGGGACGCCGAGGCGGGGCGGCTCATCCCCGACGACCTGCTCGACCTGTTCGCCTTCTCCGGCACCCCCGAGCAGGTCGCCGCGCAGGCCCAGGCCCTCATCGACGCGGGCGCGCACCGGGTGGAGTTCGGCACCCCGCACGGCCTCACCGACGACCGGGGCGTGGAGCTGCTCGGGGCCGAGGTGCTGCCGCTGCTGGACAGATCCCCCGCGGTGAGAGAGCGGTAGCCCGGTGCGAATCGCGACACCCTCGGGTGACGCTCCGTCATCTTGAAACCGGATGTCCCGAGAACCTTCCGTCCGGAAAGCGCACGGCCCGAATCATCTCACTCTGCTGATTTTCACTTGAGTTCAGTATGGGTGAACATAAGAGAGGAGAAGGAGATGATGTGACGAGTGAACGCGCCGGGGGTCCGGCAACGGAGATGTCGGACGTGACGGCCGCGGGGGCCGGGGGCCTCGGCGATCTCCATGACACCGGCGGTGACGTGGACCGCGCCCCGCGCCGTGACCTGGGCGGATACGAAGGATCCGGTGGCCGTGGCGGCCTTGGGGAGACCGGTCTGCCCGGTGAGCGGGAGGCGCTCGCCGCCGACGCCGAGTCCGCACGACAGGCCAGGGCCGCCGGAAGGCCGGTGTGCCGCCGCGCGGAGTTCCTCGTCCCGCCCGCCCCCGCCACCTCCCGGCACCCCGAGCTCGCCTACTTCGCCGGCAACTCGCTCGGCCTCCAGCCCCGCGCGGCCCGCGCCGCGATCTCCGCCGAGCTGGACGACTGGGCCATGCACGCGGTCGAGGGCCACCACCGCGCGGCGCACCCCTGGTTGCCCTACCACGCGGAACTGCGCGAGGACGCCGCGGCGCTCGTGGGCGCGTTCCCCGACGAGACCGTGGTGATGAACTCCCTCACGGTCAACCTGCACCTGATGATGGCGACCTTCTACCGCCCGGCGGGTGAGCGCACCCGCATCGTGATCGAGGACCACGCCTTCTCCTCCGACAGCTACGCGGTGCGCAGCCAGGCCGTACACCACGGCCTCGACCCCGACGAGACGGTGGTCCGCCTGCGCCCCCGCGAGGGCGAGGACTGCCTGCGCACCGCCGACATCGTGGACTACCTGGCCCGCGAGGGGCACCGGGTGGCGCTCGTGCTCCTGGGCGGGGTCAACTACCTGACCGGTGAGTTCCTCGACATCCCCGCCGTCACCGCGGCCGGGCACGCGGCCGGGTGCCGCGTCGGCTGGGACCTCGCGCACGCCGCGGGGAACGTGCCGCTCGCGCTGCACGACTGGGACGTGGACTTCGCGGCCTGGTGCTCGTACAAATATCTCAACTCAGGTCCCGGCGCCGTCGCCGGATGCTTCGTGCACCGGCGCCACGTGACCGATCCCACGCTGCCCCGGCTCGCCGGATGGTGGAGCACCGAGGAGGCGACCCGCTTCGAGATGCGGCCCGAACTCGTCCAGGTACCCACCGCCGACGCCTGGCAGATCTCCAACCCGCCGATCCTCGCGATGGCCCCGGTACGGGTCTCGCTGCGGATGTTCGCCGAGACCGGGATGGCGGCGCTGAGGGAGCGGAGCCTGGCGCTCACCGGCTACCTGGAAGGGCTGCTCGCCGAGGTGGTCCGCGACCGCCCGCTGCAGATCGTCACGCCCGCCGACCCGGCCAGGCGCGGAGCCCAGCTCTCCCTCCGGGTGACCGGCGGCGTCCCCGGCGCCGATGACGCCGCGAACCTCGCCGCCCGGCTGCACGAGGTCCACGGCGTCCTCGCCGACGTGCGGCGCCCGGACGTCATCCGGCTCGCCCCCGTGCCCCTGTACTCCACGTTCCACGACTGCTGGCGGGCCGCCGACGCGCTCGCCAGGGAGGTGAGCCCGAGATGAGGTCCCCCGGCGAGGTCGCCGTGGTCGGCGCGGGGCTGGTCGGCTGCCTGACGGCCTGCTACCTGGCCCGCCGAGGCTACGAGGTCACCCTGTACGAGCGCAGGCCCGACCCGCGCGAGGCCGCCCCCGAGCGCGGACGCTCGATCAACCTGGCGATCTCCGAGCGGGGGATCGACGCGCTGCGCCGGATCGGGCTGGACGAGACCGTTCTGAAGGCCGCGCTGCCGATGCCCGGCCGGATGATGCACGCCCCCGACGGCACGCTCAGCTTCCAGCCCTACAGCGCGGGAGGGCAGCGGGCGATCAACTCCATCAGCCGCTCCGAGCTCAACCGCACCCTGCTGGACGCCGCCCTCGGCATGCCGGGGGTCCGCGCGCTCTTCGAGCACCGGCTGACCGGACTCGACGTCGACTCGGGCCGGATGGACTTCGACACGCCCGGCGGTCCCGTCACCCGCACCGCCCAGGTCGTGCTCGCCGCCGACGGCGCCTACAGCGCGGTACGGGGACGGCTGCAGTTCCTTCCCGGCTTCGACTTCAGCCAGGAGTACCTCGACTACGGCTACAAGGAGCTGACGATCCCGGCGCGCGACGGCGGGTTCGCCCTCGACCCGGGCGCGCTGCACATCTGGCCGCGCGGCAAGGCGATGATGATCGCCCTGCCCAACCCGGACAGGTCCTTCACGTGCACGCTGTTCTGGCCCAAGTCGGGGCCGGGCAGCTTCGCCGAGCTGGACACCGCGGAGCGCTTCGAGGAGTTCTTCGCCGCGAACTACGCCGACGCCCACGCCCTCATGCCCGACCTCGCCGACGACTACGCCCACAACCCGATCGGGCACCTGGTCACCATGCGGGCCCGCCCCTGGCACGTACGCGGCACAGGGGGAGCGGCGGTCGGCCTGCTCGGAGACGCGGCCCACGCGATCGTCCCCTTCTACGGCCAGGGCGCGAACTGCGGCTTCGAGGACTGCGTGGAGCTCGACCGCTGCCTGGAGGAGGCCGGCGACGACTTCCCCCGGGCCCTCGCCATGTACGGGGCCCGGCGCAAGGAGCACGCCGACACCATCGCCGAACTCGCGCTGGAGAACTTCGTCGAGATGCGCGA
This sequence comes from Streptosporangium sp. NPDC006930, assembly GCF_040635605.1. Taxonomy (NCBI): domain Bacteria; kingdom Bacillati; phylum Actinomycetota; class Actinomycetes; order Streptosporangiales; family Streptosporangiaceae; genus Streptosporangium; species Streptosporangium sp. NPDC006930. Next base: position 504,255 of record NZ_JBEYID010000001.1, read on the forward strand.
CAAGGTCGCCTCCCGGTCGTTCCTGCTGCGCAAACGCGTCGAGCACGGCCTGGAACGGCTGCTGCCCGGCGTCTACGTCTCCCGCTACGAGCTCGTCTCGTTCAGCACGGTGCCCTACGCCGAGATCCAGCGGCGCATCTCCCGCCAGCGCGGGGCGGTCGCCGCCGGGGCACTCGGCGCGCTGGCCGCGGTCGCGCTGGCCACCCGCGCCCTGCGCCGCCGCTGACCACCTCCGCGCGGTCGCTCGCCGAGCGTCCCGAGCCGCTGTCGGCCGCGTCGTGCGGTCGCCCGGCGAGCGTTGCGCGCGGGGGCCGTCCCGCGTGGTCGTGACGTCCTGCCGTGGCGGTGGATCGCTCCGCGCCGGATCGCCTTCGCGCCCGGCGGGGAGGGAGTCAGAACAACCGGGGGGTCACCACGGACACGACCGTGGTGACCCGGTCGGTGTCGTTGAACATGCTGTGCGGGACGGTCGATCTCAGGTGGACGCTGTCGCCCGGGTACAGCCGGTGCTCGACGCCGTCGACCTCGTACAGCAGCTCGCCCTCCAGCACGAAGGCGAACTCCTCCCCGGCGTGACCGTAGGAGTTCTCGCGTTTGCCGCCGGGAGCGATGTGCACCAGCAGCGGTTCGAGCACCAGGTTCGGGCCCCTCGCCGAGAGCATGCGGTAGGTCTGCTGGCCCGAGATGTATTCGGTGGCGGCCGTCGCCGAGCGGGTGAGCGTGAAGTGGCTCGGCAGATGGGAGACCGGGGCGCGCGTCTCCTGCGTCTCCTCCTCGGGCGGCACGTCGTTGAAGAACTCCGCCACGCTGCGGTCGAGCGCGGTGGCCACGCTGTTGAGCGCGGTGAGGCCGATGGAGGAGATCCCCCTCTCGACCTGCGAGAGGAACCCGATCGAGAGCCCGGAGTGGGTGGCGAGACCGCGTAGTGTCAGACCGCGTTCCTTGCGGAACTGCCGCATCCGGGCTCCGACGGCGTCGTGGCGGTCCAGCTCCTCACCGCTGTGACGCTCCGATGTGCCCACCTGCGGCTCCCTCCGTCAGGCAGCGTGACCGCCTGTTCGCTCTAGCTAAACATATTTCATAACAAGAGTCGTCCCGCGTCAAAAAGGAGTCGGAAATGGCAGACGGTGATGCCCGGCAGCGGCCTGCGGGGCCCTCGGCGCCGCAGGATCCGCCGGTGTTCCTGAGCGACGTCCCCGGTTCCTATCCGTGGCGCGTTCTTCATGAACGGCACCCCGCCCTGATCGAGAAGGTCCGCACCGCCACGCCGTACGACCTCGGGGCGAACCGGGCGCTCGACCTGCTGCTTGAGGAGATCGAGGGGGTGATCGAGCCGCTTGAGGAGTCCGCGCACGACCGTGACCTGTGGGAGAGCTGGGACCGGGGCCATGTCGGGCGGCGGTGGGACGACGCGCCGTTCCTGTGGGCGGAGAGTTACTTCTACCGCAGGCTCCTGTCCGCGGTCGGCTACTTCGGGCCGGGACCGTGGCGAGGCGTCGACCCGTTCGAGCCCTTCAAGCAGGCCGAGCTGTTCGGCGAGGCCGTCGACGAGGAGCTTCGCGAGCTCGACGCGGTGGCCGCGCTGCCCTCCGCGGAGCGGGCCCAGGCGCTCGTTCTGAGGGCGCTGTGGGGGAACCGGGCCGACCTGGTGTTCCGGGTCGCGGCCGGCCCCGAGCTCGCCGGGAGGGAGTCCGGGCTCCTCGCCGACGACAGCGCGCTCCTGTGGTCACTCGTCGACGGCGAGGAGGCCGGTCGCGGGGGGCTCGCGAGGATCTGCCTCGTCGCGGACAACGCCGGGAGCGAGCTGCTGCCCGACCTCGTCCTCATCGACCACCTGCTGCACGCCAGGGGAGCGGGCAAGGTCGTCCTGCACGTCAAGCCCCTGCCGTACTACGTGTCCGACGCCACCCCGGCCGACGTCCTGGCCTGCCTGCGCAGGATGGCCGCCGCCGGTGGCGAGGCGGGAGAGGTCGCGGGGCGGCTGCGGGCGGCGCTCGGGTCGGGCAGGCTGCTCATGCGGGCGTACGCCTTCTCCTGCGCGCCCCTGCCCTACCGGGAGATGCCTTTCGGTATGCGGGAGGACTTCGCGACCGCGTCACTCACGATCATGAAGGGTGACCTGAACTACCGCCGTCTCGTCGGCGACAGGGCCTGGCCGCACACCACCCCGTTCGCCGAGGCCACCGCCTACTTCCCCGGCCCGGTCGTGGCGCTGCGCACCCTGAAGTCCGAGGTCGCGGTCGGCCTGGACGGAGACGTGGTCACGTCGCTGGAGGCCACGGGCCGCCCTTGGCTGACCACCGGCGCCCACGGCCTCATCCAGGCCAGAGCGTGAGCGGCGGGGGTCAGCCGGAGTTGGGGATGATCGGGCCCTCGCTCGCCTGGACGAGGACGAAGCCCTCTCCCCTGAACGCGAGCTGCAGAGCCTCGCCGCTGCCTCGCCCGATCAGAGCCCCCGCCTTCATCGTGCGGTTGACCCCCACGTGCAACCCCGCGCTCCAGCACACCGCGGACTGGCCGTCGGCGAAGGTCGGCGCCTGGGAGGTGTCGAGGAGCACGGGGGCGCCGTGCGCGGTGACCGCCACCCAGCCGGTGCCCTTGAGCGTGGTGTTGAACAGGCCGCCGGTGGCGACGCCCGCGCCCTGGACGCGCTGGATGTCCCAGGTGAGCTGCGGGTCGAAGGCGAGCAGGTTGGTGCCGTTGACGGTGAGCGCCTCGTCCTCCAGGTAGAACAGGTGCACGTCGGTGGCGTTGTCGGCGAAGAAGATCACGCCCTGCCCCCGGACGCGCATCAGCGGCGCGCCCTCCCCGCTGACCATCTTCTTCAGGAAGCGGCCGACGCTCCCCGCGCCCTCGTAGTCGAAGTCCATCTGTCCTTGGAAGGCGACCATCGACCCCTGCCGGGCGAGCACCTCCCCGTTCAGCCGCACCCGCAGCATCTTGGCGTTCTGCAGGGCGAAGTGGCCGGGGAACCGGTCCTGGTCAAGGTTTCCGAAGAACGAGCTGCGCACGGGAGATGCCTCTCAGCGTCGGGGACGTCGCATGGTGAACGGTCGCATGGGATTGACGAACCCGGCCACCCGGGAGTTCCCTTCAGTGGCTCCGTTTGAGCATCGCGTCCGCGAGCGCGTCGGCGGCCTCGCCGAGCCGGCGGCCCACCGCGTCGAGCCGCGACAGCAGCTCGCGCCTGCGCAGGGTGTCCATGGTCAGCCGCTCGGCGAACAACTCGGCGAGCCGGGCCTGGTAGAGCTGGCGGACGCGACTGCACGCCTTGCGGGTGGCGAGCACGGCCCCGGTGACCGAGGCCGGGTCGTCGATCATCTTCAGTACGGCGCCCTCCAGTTCGTCGAGACCGTCGATCACCGCCCGCAGCGGCTCGACCGCGAACCGCACGTCCTGTGGCCCGAACAGGTCGATCTCGCGCACGCAGTCGCGTAGCTGGTCCAGCACGTCGTCGATCGAACGGGAGAGCCTGAACAGGTCCTCCCTGTCGAGAGGGGTCGCCAGCACCCGCCGCAGGATCCGTACCAGCCGGGCTCTGGCCTCGTCCCCCTCGTGCTCCACGTCGGCCATCCGGGCGCGTGCCTTCGACCGTTCGATCTCGCCGTCCGCGACCGAGAGGGCGAGCACGGCTCCCGCCCGCGCGATGGCGACCTGCTCCCTCACCAGAGAGACGATCCGCCGCCCCGACCGGCCGCGCAGGTCGTCCCAGGCACGCGCGAACCTCCGGGTGCGGCCCTCGGTGCCGCTCACATCAGCCTCAGCGCGAGACCGCCGAGACAGCCCAGCGCCATCGACGACGGCAGCGTGACCAGCCATGCCGTACCCACGTTCACGACGCCCTGCCATCGCACCCTCCTCGTTCCCTCGCTCGTCGCCGCGCCGACCACCCCCGCGGTGATCGACTGGGTCATGCTCACCGGGCTTCCCAGGGCCGAACTGCCGAGGACGGCGCCGGTGGCCGCCGTCTCGGCGGAGACGATGTGCAGCGGGCGGGTGATGACCACCCCGCGGCCCAACCGGCCTCCGACGCGGATCAGACTCGTCAGGGCACCGGCGAGGAAGAGCGCCACGAGGGCGGCCATCCACACCGGCGGGACCTCGACGGGCCCCACCCCGCCGAGCCCGTGACGGCTCACGCCGATCGCCACGCTCACCACCGCGATCATCTTCTGGCCGTCGTTCACCGCGTACGCCACGCACTGGGCCGAGTAGGCGAGCAGGTGGGTGGTGAACACCAGTCGCGGCATGCGACGGTAGGACGGCACGTGGTGCGACAGGGCCCCCAGCAGATAGCCCAGGACCAGCCCGGCGAGGGGCGCGCAGGCCCCGATCGCGAGGACGGTGCCCAGGTCCCCCCACGACACGGAGAGCCCGGCGCCGAGTCCCGCGCCGCTGATGCCGCCGATCACCGCGAGGGTGAGGCTGGTCGGCAGGCCCCTGCCGGTCAGCACCGCGACCACCGCCACCGCGATCACCACTCCCACCAGGAACGCCGCCGCGCCGCCGCTCGTCCCGAGCCCGGCCAGCCGCTCGGTGAACGTGCGCGCGACCGCGACCCCCAGGAGGTACGGGACGGCGAAGAGCACGGCCACGAGGAGCACGGTGACCGCCCATCCGGGGGAGCGGGGGAACCTGAGCCCGAGACCGATGATGGTGGCCCCGTCATTGGCCCCGCTGGCCAGCACGAAGAGGATCGCCACGGCGGCGAACGCGAGGGTCCATCCCATCAGCGGTGATACCGCCGTTCGCGCCTCGCGCCCGCGCCGCACTCGCGTCCCGGATGCCTCGCCGTCACGCCTCCCCCTCGCCCCCGGAAGCGCGGAGGGCACTGGCGGTGCGAGAGACGGGGGCGGCGAGGGTGACGAGGGTGGCGAGGGGGCGCGCGCGGCCGGTGTCGCGGAGACGGTGGCGGGTCGGCCTTCCGAGAGGTCGAAGAAGACCCGGGGAGCGTCCGTGGCCACGTCTCGGCGGACTCGCGCGCATTTATGCCCCTTCAATGAGAAAGCTTTATTTTTAGGTTAACAGAGGGTAAACGAAGGGGGAATTGCCGCTGACGTACAGATGACATCCTGTCTTCGCCGGTACGCGACCGGCGGGGAGTGGCCGGGCGGGACGCGCGGAGGGGACGTCGCCACGAGCGGGTACGGCGAGGTTGTTACGATCGGCCGGTGCCCAAGCGGGGAGGTGGAGGGTGGGCGAGCGCCCCTACGTGCTGCTGAGCTGCGCGATGTCCGTCGACGGATACATCGACGACGAGACGCCGCGACGGCTCCTGCTCTCCAACGACGAGGACTTCGACCGGGTCGACGCGGTCCGCGCCACCTGCGACGCGATCCTGGTCGGAGCGGGCACCGTCCGCCGCGACGATCCGCGACTCCTCGTCAGGTCGCGGGAGCGCGCGCTGGAGCGGGTCGCGCGCGGCCTGCCGCCGTCTCCCGCGAAGGTGACGCTCACCGCCACCGGAGACCTCGACCCGGGCGCCGCCTTCTTCACGGCCGGTGACGCGGAGAGGATCGTGTACGCCGCGCCGGCGGCGGTGGCGAAGCTCGCCGAGCGTCTCGGCGGGGCCGCCGAGGTGGTCGACGCCGGTGCCCCGGGCGTCGACGGTGGCGCGGGCGGCGCGGTCGACCTGGGCCGCGTCCTGTGTGACCTGTACGGGCGGGGGGTGCGCCGCCTGATGGTCGAGGGCGGCACCTCCGTGCACACCCGCTTCCTGCGGGAGGATCTCGTGGACGAACTCCACCTCGTCGTCGCGCCGTTCTTCGTCGGCGATCCGGCGGCCCCGCGTTTCGTCGGGGGCGGGGAGTTCCCCCGTGACCGCGATCGCAGAATGGACCTGGCGGAGGTCCGCAAGATGGGCGACGTCACCCTCCTGCGCTACCAGATTCGTCCGTAGTGCTCCGGCGTTCAGGCCGGGGTGAAGCGGACTCGCCCGCGTAGCGGGGCAGGAAAAGCCGATCCGCCGCCACGGCGGATCGGCGTCCGGTCAGGCTCGGACGGGGCGGTTCTGCTGCTCGATGTACCGGCGCAGGACGCTGATCGGTGCGCCGCCCACGCTTCCGGCGAAGTAGGAGCCCGACCACAGCTTGTTCGCCCGGTAGTAGTGGCGGGCCAGTTCGGGGAACTCGGTTCGCATCCGGCGGGAGGAGACGCCCTTGAGGCTGTTGACGAGCCGGGACAGGGCGATCTTGGGCGGGAAATTGACCAGCAGGTGAACATGGCTGGCCTCGCCGTTGAACTCGGCCAGTTCGGTCTCGAAGTCGGCGCAGACGTCCCGCATGATCTGTTCCAGGCGTTCCAGGTGTGCCCCGGTGAACACCCGATGCCGGAACTTGGTCACGAAAACCAAATGGGCATGAAGGACAAAAACACAGTGCCTGCCGGTTCTGATGTCTCCATGTTCGGCCATAGACCAATGGTAGGGTCATGGTGTGCAGCTTCGGTACAACGTCCGCCTCTACCCGTCGCCGGGTCAGCGCGAATCGCTGGCGCGAGCGTTCGGGTGCGCGCGGACGGTGTACAACGACGGGCTGCGCGCCCGGACCGACGCCCGCGAGCAGGGGGTGGCGTACGTCTCGGACGCGGAGTTGTCCAAGCGGGTCATCACCGCCGCGAAGAACACCCCGCAACGAGCATGGCTGGGCGAGGTGTCAGCCGTGGTGTTGCAGCAGGCGCTCGCGGACCTGAACACCGCCTACCGCAACTTCTTCGCCTCGCTGTCGGGCAAACGGAAGGGGCCCAAGGTCGCCGCCCCCCGGTTCCGATCCCGCAAGGACAACCGGCAGGCCATCCGGTTCACGAAGAACGCCCGGTTCCAGGTCACGGCGGGCGGGAAACTTCGCCTGCCGAAGATCGGCGACGTGAACGTCCGCTGGTCGCGGGATCTGCCCGCCGACCCGTCGAGCGTGACGGTCATCAAGGACGCCTCCGGCAGGTACTTCGCGAGCTTCGTCGTCGAGACCGGCGGCGAGCAACTCCCGGAGTCGGCCGCCGAAGTGGGGATCGATCTCGGTTTGACGCATTTCGCGGTGCTGTCGGACGGCCGGAAGGTGGACAACCCGCGCTTCCTGCGCCGGGCCGCGAAGAAGCTCCGCAAGGCCAAGGGATCGAACAACCGCACCAAGGCCAAGGCCAAGGTCGCCAGGGCGCACGCCCGGGTGACCGACGCGCGCCGCGACTTCGCCCACAAGCTCTCCACGAGCATCATCCGCGAGAACCAAGCGGTGGCCGTGGAGAACCTGTCGGTGTCCGGTCTCGGACGCACACGACTCGCCAAGTCGGTACACGACGCCGGATGGTCGCAGTTCACGACCATGTTGGAGTACAAGGCCAAGCGGTACGGGCGGACCTTCACGAAGATCGACCGCTGGTTCCCCTCCTCCAAGCTCTGCTCTGACTGCGGGCACATCGCCGAGTCGATGCCGCTCAACGTCCGGTCGTGGACCTGCCTGTGCGGGGCCGTCCACGACCGGGACATCAACGCGGCGATCAACATCCTGGCCGCCGGACGGGCGGACAGGCTAAACGACTGTGGAGACCCGGTAAGACCACCGCTCGCGGTGGCTCAGGTCGACGAAACAGGAAGCCTCAGAGGTGCCGCGTGAACGCGCGGCGCGGGCTGAATCCCCGGCCTTCAGGCCGGGGAGCGCGTCGACTGCTGACCTGAGACGCCGTCCACGGGGGAGGCCGAGATGAGCGACCGCGAATGGCTGGAGCTGGCGTGCGACCTGGCGAGGTCGTGCCCGCCCTCGGAGACGGCCTTCTCGGTCGGCGCCGTGGTCGTCTCCGCCGACGGTGAGGAGATCTCCCGGGGCTACTCGCGGGAGAACGACCCCCACGTCCACGCGGAGGAGTCGGCGCTGGCCAAGATCTCCCCGGACGATCCCCGGCTGGCCGGCGCCACGGTCTACAGCAGTCTGGAGCCGTGCAGCGCGCGCGCCTCGCGTCCCAGGACCTGCACCCGGCTGATCCTGGACAGCGGCGTGCGGCGCGTGGTGATGGCGTGGCGCGAGCCGCTGGTCTTCGTCGACTGCCATGGGGCCGAGGAACTCGCGGCGGCCGGGGTGACCGTGCTGGAGATTCCCGAGCTGGCGGACCGGGCCCGCGAGCCCAACGCCCACCTCGTTCCCGGCTGAGGGGCTCTGCACCCGGCTCTCCGGCTGATCGGCTTTCCGCGTGCCCTGCCGCCGGCCGATCGGCTCCTCGCCCGCCGCCTCCCGTGACCGCCCCCGGTTATCCGATCACCAGGGCCGTCCGGTCTCGCGGGGATTCACCGTCGCGAAGCTTCGCTACCCGGCCGATGGGCCGGGTAATCACCATAGCGATTACTTATAGTGATAAAAGTAATTGCATACTCCTCTTAACTGCGCTTATGTACGATTTTTCGGTTTGTGTGGTCGCTCCTCTCGGTAGTCAGTAGATATCGAACGAGAGGCCGAGCGCCATGGGATTTCTCGGTAAAAATACGACATTTCATGACTTATTGGCCGTTTTTGCGGTCAACGGGAAGATCGCCCACGTCGTGACGCGACCGGGGGAGCGACGGTGATCGGCACCGTTCTCGTCGCCCGCCTGGACAAGGCGGGCGACGTCCTGCTGGCGGGACCCGCGATCCGCGCGGTGGCCGCGAGCGCGCGGGAGGTCGTGCTGCTGACCGGGCCGTGCGGCCGGGCCGCCGCCGAACTGCTGCCCGGGGTGTCGAGAGTGGTGGAGTGGCGTACGCCGTGGATCGACCCCGCCGCGCCGCTCGTGACCGGCACGCACGTCCTGAGGTTGCTGCGCGTCGTCCGTGACGTGGCCCCCGACCAGGCGCTCATCCTCACCTCGCGCCACCGGTCTGCGCTGCCGCTGGCCCTGCTGCTCAGGCTGGCGGATACGCCGAGGATCGCCGCGATCTCCACCGACCACCCGGGCTCGCTGCTCGACGTGTGGCACGCCGTCGACGAGGAGGCGGACATGCCGGAGCCCGAGCGAATGCTCGGGCTGGCCGCGGCGGCGGGATTCGAGCTTCCGGCGGAAGACGCGGGCGGCCTCGCCGTGCGACGCCCGCTGCCCGATGTCGGCCACCTCACCGGGGCGCCGGGCTACGTGGTCCTGCACCCCGGCGTCTCGGCCCCCGCCGGGGCGTGGCCGGAGGAGAACTGGGCACGCGCGGTCCACGACCTGGTCCGCTCGGGTCGCAGGGTCGTCGTGACCGGCGACCGGGACGAGCGGGGACTCACCGCGCGGATCGCTTCGGGTGCCGGGCAGCACGGCCTGTCGCCGGGTCCCCTCTTCGCGGGCGACTGGATGAGCGAAGGCCCCGCCCGCCTGCGCGGCTGGGAGATGGACGAGCCCGCCTTCACGGCGGGCTGGGTCGACGGTGAGTCGGCCGCGACGGGTGGCCGGGGTTCGAACGGCCACCCGGGCCCGCGTGACGGGCGGCCCGGCGGCCACCCGGGTAGGTCCGTCGTCGATCTGGGCGGCAGGACGACCTACCCCGAGTTCGCCGCGGTGCTCGAAGGAGCGTGCGCGGTGGTCGTCGCCGACACGGGACCCGCCCACCTCGCGGCGGCGGTCGGCACACCGGTCGTCAGCCTGTTCGCCCCCGCCGGGCGCTGGGCGCCGTACGGGGTGCCGGCCGTGCTCCTCGGAGACAGGCGGACGTCCCGCGAGACGACGTGGGCCGGAACCCGTCCGGTCGCCGGTCACCCGTGTCCGGCGTCGGTGCCGAGCGCGCGGGTCGTCGAGGCGGTCGACCACCTGACGTTCGTGAAGGAGACCGTCACATGAGGATCGCCCCGACGTTCGTGAAAGAGGTCGTCACATGAGACTCCCCCCGTTATCTGACCATGCGCGTCCTTCTGACGCCGGCAGCGAGACCGACAGCGAGACCGGCGTCGAGACCGGCGTCGAGTCCGGCGCCGACACCGGCAGCGACACCGCGGGGCGGAACGTCGCCCTGGAGGACGATCAGCCGGTCATGATCGTGCTGCGCGGACTGGGGCTGGGTGACCTGCTCACCGTCGTCCCCGCCCTGCGGGCTCTGCGGCGATCCCATCCCGACCACCGGATCGTGCTGGCCGCGCCCGCCGCGCTGGCGCCCCTGGTGCCGTTGATCGGCGGGGTGGACGAGGTGTGCGACGTGTCGGGCCCCGGTCACGTGCCGCGCCTCGGGCGGCGTGTCGACGTCGCCGTCAACCTGTACGGCGGTGGCCGGCGAGGCATCGCCGCGCTCCACCGCACCGGCCCGGCTCGGCTGCTGACCTACCGGCATCCCGCCTTCCCCGACGCGTACGGACCGGACTGGGCGGAAGGCGTGCACGAGGTGCGGCGCTGGTGCGACCTGCTCGGCTGGTACGGCATCGAGGCCGATCCCGCCGATCTGGAACTGGAACGCCCTCCCCTCGCCGACGAGGGCTCGCGGCCGGTCGTCATCCACCCGGGAGCCGCATACCCGGCCAGGCGCTGGCCGCCGGAGCGGTTCGCGCTCGTGGCCGCGGAACTGCGGGACAACGGGCACCGGGTCGTGGTCACGGGGGGCGAGCGGGAAAGGGACCTCGCCGAACGGGTGGCCCTGCTCGCGGGGCTGCCGTCCACGTCCGTACTCGCCGGGCGCACCGGGTTGCTCGAACTGGCCGGGTTGGTGGCGGGGGCACGGCTGGTGATCTGCGGCGACACCGGCGTGGCTCACCTGGCGGCCGCCTTCCTCACCCCTTCGGTGACGCTGTTCGGCCCCGTCTCGCCCGCGCTGTGGGGACCGCCGCCGACGGGGCCGCACACCGTCCTGTGGGCAGGAGGTCTCGGCGATCCCTACGGGTACCGGCCCGATCCGGGACTGCTGGAGATCGGGGTCTGGGACGTCCTCGACGCCGCCGCGCGCCTGATGGAGGTGGGGGTGCGGTGAACGGGCGGCGGGTGGTGGTGACCGGTGGCGCGGGATTCGTCGGGTCACACCTGTGTGAGCGGCTGCTGGACGAGGGGGCGGAGGTGGTCTGCCTGGACAACTTCCTCACCGGTTCGCCGGCCAACGTCGGGCACCTGGTCGGGTTGCCCGCCTTCCGGCTGGTGGAGTGCGACGTCACGAGTTTTCTGCGGGTGCCCGGGGAGGTGGACCTGGTGTTGCACCTCGCCTCGGCGGCCTCGCCGGTGGACTACCTGCGCCATCCGATCGAGACGTTGAAGGCGGGCAGCCTGGGCACGCTGCACGCGCTGGGGCTGGCCAGGAACAAGGGCGCCCGGCTCGTGCTCGCCTCCACCAGCGAGGTCTACGGCGATCCGCTGGAGCATCCGCAGCGCGAGACCTACTGGGGCAACGTCAACCCGGTGGGACCGCGCAGCGTCTATGACGAGGCCAAGCGGTTCGCCGAGGCGCTGACCACCGCGTACCGGACCTGTCACGGCACCGACACCGCGATCGTACGGATCTTCAACACCTACGGGCCGAGGATGCGGCCCTATGACGGCCGGGCCATTCCCACCTTCGTGCGCCAGGCGTTGCGCGGTGAGCCGATCACGGTGGCCGGCGACGGAGGGCAGACCCGGTCGGTGTGCTACGTCGACGACACCGTGGAGGGGATCGTGGCTCTGGCCCGCGGCGAGATGACCGGGCCGGTCAACATCGGCAATCCCACCGAGCTGAGCGTGCTGGCCCTCGCCGAGACGGTCCGGCACCTGACCGGCTCGGAGTCACCGATCCGCTTCGTCGGCCGCCCCGACGACGATCCGCAGATCCGCCGTCCCGACATCTCCCTCGCCGTCTCCGCGCTGGGATGGCGGCCGAAAATCGACGTCATCGAGGGACTGCGCCGTACCATCGCCTGGTTCGCGCGGGAACTCAGCGCGTCGCAGGAGCTGATCCCCCGCTGAGAGGTCTCCTTCCCGCCGGGGCCGGGGTGGATCGCGAAAGCCACCTACCCGCCGGGAAGCGGGGTAGGCGGGGTGAGCGGGGTAGGCCGCGACGGTCCCATCGGGGATCGGTCAGACGGCGGGGACGGAGACGGAGCGGTCGACGCTGCCGGGGGCGAGCACGTGCTCGATGACCATGACGGCGGCGCCGATCACACCCGCGCGGTCGCCCAGCTCGCTGGCGGTGATCGTCAGGTGCTGGGTGGCGAGGGGCAGCGACCGGCTGTAGATGACCTCGCGAAGCCCGGCGAGCACCTGCTCACCGGCCTCGGAGATGTCGCCGCCGACCACGATCACCGAGGGGTTGAAGAAGTTGACGATCGAGGCGAGCACGTCGCCGACCTCGCGGCCCGCCTGCCGGATGAGCTGCACGGCGTCGGTGTTGCCCGCGCGTACGAGGCGGACCACGTCGCGGCTGTCGTCGGCCTCCACCCCGTCCGCGGACAGCTTGGCGGCCATGGCGGCGCCACTGGCGACGGCTTCCAGGCAGCCGACGTTGCCGCAGCGGCAGACGGTGTTCAGGGCCGAGGCCACCCGGATGTGCCCGATGTCGCCGGCCGCGCCCTGGGCGCCCCGGTGCAGACGGCGGTCGCTGATGATGCCGCAGCCGATGCCGGTGCCAATCTTGACGAAGATGAGGTGGTCGGCGCCGGGGCGGGCGGCCCAGTGCTCGCCCAGCGCCATGATGTTCACGTCGTTGTCGACGAGGACGGGGGCGCCGAGGCGCGAGCCGAGCCACTCGGGAACGGGGAAACCATCCCAGCCCGGCATTATCGGCGGATTGACCGGGCGTCCCGAGCTGTGCTCGACCGGGCCGGGCAGGCCGACGCCGATGCCGCAGATCTCCTCCGGGCGGTGACCGATCTCGGCGAGCATCTCCTCGAAGGTGCGCTGGAGCCAGCCGAGCGTCTCCTCGGGTCCGCGGTCTATCGGCACCTCGGCCGCGCGCTCGGCGAGGACCGTGGTGCCGAGGTCGGTGACCGCCACCCGGGCGTGAGTGGCACCGAGGTCGGCGGAGAGGACGACGCGGGCGGTGCGGTTGAACGTGAAGGCGATGGCGGGGCGGCCCCCTGAGGAGATGGCCTCCTCGGTGGGGATGATCCACTGCTGGCTCAGCAACGCGTCGAGACGCTGGGCCAGGGTGGACCTGGCCAGCCCGGTGAGCTGGACCAGTTCGGCCCTCGTTCTGGCCTGACCGTCGCGCAGGATGTTGAGAAGCGCCCCCGCACCGGCGATCGAACCGTTCGCTTCGCTGAACATGCACACAGTCAACACCCCTTGTTTCCGCTGCGTCAAAGCGACTTAGGCGCTCGGCCTGCCTCATTATGCCAAATGGTGACATCCTTTTGCTTGACCGTCGCCATAAGAGCGCTTTAGCATCCGGACACATGAAGGAAATCGGCCGGTTACCGACGAATCGATTACCATCCGGTGACGTCGGGACCGGATTTTCGGATGTGTTAGCCCTGTCCCTGATATCCCAGGTATCCCTGGCACCTCAGGCGCGTTTTCCCGCCGCCGTATCTCGCGCGGGGACGGTAGCCTCATGATCCTGAGAATGCGCGGCATCGCCAAGAGTTTTCTCGGGGTTCGCGTACTGAGCGAGGTCGATCTGGAGGTCGCCGCCGGAGAGGTGCACGCGGTCGTCGGTGAGAACGGCGCGGGAAAGTCCACGCTGATGAAAGTCCTCGCCGGGGTGCACGCCCCTGACGAGGGCAGCATCGAGATCGACGGCACCGAGGTCTCCTTCGCCCACCCGGTCGAGGCGCAGCGCGCCGGGGTCGCGATCATCTACCAGGAGTTCAACCTGCTGCCCGAGCGCAGCGTCGCCGAGAACGTCTTCCTCGGCCGCGAGCCCGTCCGGCGGGGGCTGGTCGACAGGGAGGCGATGGAGACCGCCACCGCCCGGCTGCTCCAGGAACTCGGCGAGACCTCCTTCACCCCCCGGGACCTGGTCCGTCACCTCTCCATCGCCCAGCAGCAGGTCGTGGAGATCGTCAAGGCGCTCTCCCAGGACGCCAGGATCATCGTGATGGACGAGCCCACGGCGGCACTCGCGGATCACGAGGTGGAGCTGCTCTACCGGCTGGTGGCCCGCCTGCGGGAGCGGAGCATCGCCGTCCTCTACATCTCCCACCGGCTGCGAGAGGTCTTCGACCTGTCCGACCGGGTGACGGTGCTGAAGGACGGCACGCTGGTCAGGACCGCGGACACCGCCGAGATCACCTCCGACGAGCTGGTCCGGCTGATGGTCGGCCGCGACCTCGGCACCTACTTCCCCGACAGGGGCACGGAGCCCGGAGAGGTGCGGCTCAGCGTGCGCGGCGGAGGCAACGCCGTGCTCGACGGGATCGACCTCGAACTGCGCGAACGCGAGATCCTCGGGGTGGCCGGCCTGCAGGGGTCGGGCCGCACCGAGCTGGCCAAGGCCCTGTTCGGAGCCGAGCCGTTCACGCGCGGCACGATGAGCCCGCTGCGGCCGACATCGGTGCGGCAGGCCGTGGCCGCCGGGATCGGCCTGGTGAACGAGGACCGCAAGGCCGAAGGGCTCGCGCTGCGCCAGTCCGTACGGGACAACGCCCTGCTGGTCTCCCGCTCGGTGCGCAGGATCGGCAACGGCGGCAGGATCGGCGGGACCGGCGGGACCGGTGTCCTCGAACTCCTGGAGGCGGTACGACTCCACCCGCCCCGCCCCGAGCAGGAGGTCCGCTACCTGTCCGGCGGCAACCAGCAGAAGGTCGTGCTGGCCAAGTGGATGACCGTGGCGCCGAAGGTCCTGATCTTCGACGAGCCCACGCGCGGGGTCGACGTGGGTGCCAAGGCCGCCATCCACGATTTGATGCGCGGCCTGGCCGAGGACGGAATGGCGATCATGATGATCTCGTCCGAGCTTCCCGAGCTGATCGGCATGAGCGACCGCGTCGTCGTGATGCGCGACGGCCGCATCGCCGGTGCGCTGCCCGCCGGATCCTCGGAGGAGGCCGTCATGCGCCTGGCCGCCGGTGAGGTGACGTCATGACCGGCCGGGGCAGGCCCGCGGCGGCGACCGGCACCGCCGCGCCCGCCGCCCCCATCCCGCCGGAAGGGGAGAGAAGACGCGCCCTGGTGGGCCGCATCGGCTCGACCCAGGTCATCTACCTCGCCCTGGCCGGGGTCATGCTCGTCGGATGGGTGTTGGTCGCCCTCGACGGGGGCGACTTCCTCACGCTGGAGACCATCGTCGGTATCCAGCAGCGCTCGGCCGCGCTGGGCATCGTCGCGGTGGGTCAGACGCTGGCGATCCTGGTCGGGTCGCTGGACCTGTCGGTGGCGTACCTGATCAGCCTCACCTCCCTCGTCGCGGCCGAGATCATGGCCGGGCAGGACGGCGGAATCGTTCCCGGCGTCGCGGCGGTGCTCGCGGTGAGCGCGCTGATCGGGCTGGTTAACGGCCTGGTCATCACCCGGCTGCACGTCCACGCCTTCATCGCGACCCTCGGCACGGCCCTCATCGTCAAGGGGATCGTGGACCACCTCTACGACGGTCCCGCGGGCAGCGTGCCCGACTCCTTCCAGCGGCTCGGCTACGACAGGATCGGACCGGTCCCCGTCTCCGCGCTGCTGTGGGCCGCCGTCGCGCTCGCCGTCTGGTTCCTGCTGCGCCGTACCAGGCTCGGGTACCGGATCTACGCGGTCGGCGGTGACGAGGAGGTGGCCAGGCTGTCCGGCGTACGGACCGGCAGGATCGTCGTCGCCGCACACATCCTGTGCTCGGTCTGCGCGGGCGTCGCCGGGCTGCTGCTGGCGAGCAGGCTCGGCGCGGGCGCGCCCACGGTCGGCACCGACGGCGGCTACGACCTGGAGTCGATCGCCGCGGTGGTCCTCGGCGGTACGGCCCTGGCCGGAGGCAGGGGCGGGGTCGCCGGGACGGTCGGCGGGGTGTTGCTGCTCGCCGTGCTCGACAGCGTCTTCAACCAGCTGGAGGTCAACGCGTTCTTCAAGGACGTGGTCCGCGGCGTGGTGATCGTCGTCGCCGTGGCCGTCTACGCCCGCCGCGGCGCGAGGGGGCGATCCCGATGAGAGCCCTCAGGTCCATGGGGCCGATCCTCGCCGTGCTGGCGGTGCTGCTGGTGCTGATCGCGCTGGTGAACCCGTTCTTCCTGGAGCCCGCCGGGTTCCTCGCCTTCCTCAAGAGGGCCGCGCCGCTGGTCATCCTGGCCGCCGGGCAGTACTTCGTGATCGTCTCGGGGGAGTTCGACCTGTCGGTGGGGTCACTCGTCACCGTGCAGGTCGTGGTGGCCGCCCGGCTGATCGACGGGCAGGAGCAGGCGACCTGGCCGGTGCTGGCCCTGCTGATCGTGATCGGGCTGCTGGTCGGGCTCGCCAACGGGGCCATCACCACCAAGCTGCGGGTGCCGTCGTTCATCACCACGCTCGGCATGATGCTGGTGCTGTCCGGCGCGGTGTTCCTGTGGACCGGCGGCGCCCCGCGCGGCGCGCTGTCGGAGACGTTCCGGATGTTCGGTCGCAGGGATCTCGGCCCGGTGCCCTGGTCGGTACTCATCCTTCTCGTCGCGGGCACCGCGGCGATCCTCCTCATGCGCTCCGACTTCGGTAAGCGGCTCATCGCCACCGGCGACAACGAACGCGCGGCAGGACTGTCCGGGGTGAGGGTCGACCGGACCAGGATCGCCGCCTTCGTCATCTCCGGCCTGGCCGCGGCCGTCGCGGGCATCCTGCTCGGCGGCTTCGCGGGCGTCTCGGCCCAGGTCGGGCAGGGCCTGGAGTTCCAGGCCATCACGGCCGTCGTCCTCGGTGGCGTCGCGCTCGGTGGCGGGCGCGGCTCCGTGGTCGCCGCGATGGCCGGGGCCTTCACCCTCGAAGCGCTGTTCACCCTGCTCAACCTGTACGGGATCTCGGGGGCCCTGGAGTTCGCGGTCCAGGGCGTGATCATCATCGCCGCCGTCGCGGTGAGTTCCGTACGGCTTCCGTTCAGGCGCGCCCTACGCGTCTGAACGCACCCCAGAGAAACAAGGAGAGCCTTCATTGAACAGATCGATCACGGTGCTCGTCGCGGGTGTCTCCGCGATGTTGCTCGCCGCGGGATGCGCCAGTGACAAGCCGGCGACCTCCAGCGCGGCACCGGAGAGCTCGGCGGCCGCCCCGTCCACCGGCGCGTCCACCGCCGCGTCCTCCAACACCGGAGAGCAGTCGAAGTTCTTCGTCCAGGCCGACTACGACGCCCAGCTCGCCATGCGGGCCCAGAGCGCGGAGGGGCCCGCGGACAAGCCGTGGGAGCAGGCCATCGCCCCGGAGATGGTGGACACGGCCAAGTACAAGAAGGACGGTCCCTACAACCTGTGCTTCTCCAACGCCGCGGTGAACAACCCGTGGCGGCAGGTGGGCTGGAAGACCATGCAGGCCGAGGTGGCGCTGCACAAGGAGATCAAGAAGTTCACCGCCCTCGACGCGGAGGGCAAGGACGACAAGCAGATCTCCGACATCGCCGAGCTGGTCGGCAAGGGCTGTGACGCCCTGATCGTCTCGCCCAACACCACCGCGACGCTCACCCCCGCGGTGACGGGCGCCTGCCCCAAGGTCCCGGTGATCGTCTTCGACCGAGGCGTGGAGACCGACTGCCCGGTGACGTTCATCAACCCCATCGGCGGTTACGCCTTCGGCGCCGACGGCGCCGAGTTCCTGGTGGAGAAGGTGCCGGCCGGGGGCAAGGTCCTCGCGCTGCGGATCCTGCCGGGCGTCGACGTGCTGGAGACCCGCTGGTCGGCGGCGAAGGTCACCTTCGACCAGAGCCAGCTCGACGTGGTCGGGGTGGAGTTCACCGACGGCGACGCGGCCAAGACCAAGAGCATCGTGAGCGACTACATCCAGCGGCACGGCAAGATCGACGGGGTGTGGATGGACGCGGGCGCGACCGCCGTGGCGGCCGTCGAGGCGTTCGAGGACGCCGGGGTCCCGGTGCCGGCGATCGTCGGCGAGGACCAGCAGGACTTCCTGCAGAAGTGGAAGAGCGGCGGCCTCACGGCCGTCGCGCCGACCTACCCCACCTACCAGTGGCGCACCCCGATCATCGCCGCCCTGAAGATCCTCAAGGGTGAGGAGGTGCCCAAGACCTGGAAGCTGCCCCAGCCCAAGATCACTTCCGAGAACCTGGACACCTACCTGCAGCCCAACATGCCGCCGCTGCACTACGCGCTCTGCGGTTGCGAGAAGCTGCCGGACTTCCCCGCCGCCTGGGGCGGTAAGTAAGGCCGATCTCCCCGCGGGCCGGGGCGGCGAACAAGAGCGATCCCCCGGCCAGAGCGGTGAGTAAGGCGGATCCACCGGGCTCCGGGCACCGCGAGGCGGTGCCCGGAGCCCACCGCTACCCCACGCGCCGCCTGACCGCGACGCGACGGGAGAATCCCCGGCCCTTCTGGCCGGGGAGGAGGTCGAGTTCACGAGGCTCACGAAGAGCCCGCGAGACGAGTCCGCCGACGGGCTCGGGAGACATTGAGTACGCGTTCAGCACGAAAAGGGGTTGCCGATGTTCCCCATCGGGGTCAACACGTGGGTATGGGTCTCGCCGCTGACGGACGAGGATCTCGCCCGGCTGGCGCCGAAGGTGGCCGCCTGGGGGTTCGACGTGATCGAGCTACCGGTGGAGCAGGCCGGAGACTGGGATCCCGCGCGGGCGGCCGAACTGCTGGAGAGCCTCGGGCTGAAGGCCTCGGTGGTCCTCGTCATGCCACCGGGCAGGGAGCTGGTCGACGCCGACGCGGCGACGGTCGCCGACACCCAGGACTACCTGCGGCGATGTGTGGACGCCGCCGTGGCGGTGGGCAGCCCGGTGATCGGCGGACCCGCCTACGCCTCGGTGGGGCGGACCTGGCGGATGTCGGAGGAGGAGCGCAAGAGCCGCTACGCCGAGCTGCGGGAGAACCTGACCCCGGTCGGCGCGTACGCGGCGGAACGCGGGGTGACGGTCGCCGTCGAACCGCTCAACCGCTACGAGACCAGCCTGGTCAACACCGTCGAGCAGGCCGTCGAGGCGGTCGGCGGGATCCCGGGCGTCGGCCTCGCGCTGGACGTCTATCACATGAACATCGAGGAGCGGGATCCGGCGGCGGCCGTACGGCTGGCCGGGGATCTCGTCGCGCACGTGCAGGTCTGCGCGAACGACCGGGGTGCGCCGGGGGCCGACCACATGGACTGGCCCGCCCTCGTCGACGCCCTGCGCGCCGTGGACTACCGGGGACCGCTCTGCATCGAGTCGTTCACCGCGCACAACCGGACGATCGCCACGGCCGCCTCGATCTGGCGACCTCTCGCCGAGACCCAGGACGCCCTCGCGACCACGGGCCTGGCCTTCCTGCGCACCCTCTGAGGGGCTTCGGCCCCACCTTCCCCAGGGCCGTTCAGTGACCGGTGTCGTCGTCCGTCGCCGTGGAGTCCGTCCCCGTCGCGTCCATCGCCGTGCCGGGGGCGGCGGGTGCCCGCCGGGGGCGCCTGAAGAAGGCGGCCACCGCGTAGGGGTCGACGGGGTCGGAGAGCAGGGCGAGCATCTCCTCCCCACGCTCGGGATCGACCTTGAACGGGTGACCGAACACGTGCGGCCCCGTCCCGTCGCCCAGCAGCCTGGTCAGCATCAGGTCACCGGGTATCGCCTGCCCGGAGAGCAACTCGTCGACCAGCCTCACCCGCTCCCCGGTCCCGTCCCCGGCGGCGGACACGGTGATCTCGTCCCCGGACACGTCGAGGACCTCCCACAGCCGCAGCGGCGTCCGCCGCCAGGACTCCAGCAGCTCCACCTCGTCGTCGCGCAGCCACTCGGCCCGCGCGTCCAGGAACTCGCCGACGACGTCGTTCTCGAACAGCGCCAGGTCCGCGAGGGCGGGCTCCGCCACCCGGACGCTCAGCGCGATCAGATCCTCGATCAGCCGCCTGCGGGCCGGGCGGTAGGCGTACGTGAGCAGCTGCCGGAACAGGTGCGCGGCCCGCTCGGGCAGCGGAGCCCCGGGGATGGTGCGGCACGCGGCGTACTCGGCCGCGTCGCGAACGGCCGGTGCCAGATCGGGGGAGAGGGAGAGCACCTCGGAGATCAGCCCTGCCGCCTCGAACGAACGGCCCTCGCCCTCGGCCGACCTCGCGATCAGCAGCAGGGCGGCCGGCTCGGTGCGGGGCAGTGCCTCGACCAGTGCTGGGCCGAGCGGCTCGCGCTCCACCTCGTCGGCGATCCTCGCGAGCACCGTGTCCGACCGCGACAGGTAGGTGACGGCTTTGGGGAGGCTGGAGAGGTCGGCGCCCTCGCCGTACGTGCGCAGCGCGCTGCGCACCAGGGCGAGCCTGATGATGTCCAGCGGGGCCAGGTCGGCGACCGACGCCGTGTCCCACGGGGCGCCCACGATGCCCACCCGGCCCTCGCGCAGCTCCAGCGAGGCGTTGAGCAGCAGCGGGGACAGCGGCGGCAGCGGGTCGGCGAAGGTCTCGGGGGCCTTCATCAGCAGCTCCAGGACCACGACGTCGACCGGCACACCGGGACTGGGCTCCAGCCCTTCCGCGAAGGCGCGCAGCGCGTCGAGCGCCTGCTCACCGAACTCCTGGACGACCCGCATCACCCGCTCGGCGGGAACGTCGTCCAACTCGGTGACCGACAGCTCCAGGGTGCCGCCGCGCAACCGCAGCGCGATCACCTGCTCCGGCTCCACCCCGGCGAGCCAGCCGTCGGGTCCGGTCAGGACGGGCTCGCCGGTGTCGAGCGAGGTCCGCACCCGGCCGCCGCCCGCCAGGGGCACCCCCTCACCGTCGGCCAGCCGTGCCCACAGCCGCAGGTCGTCGGAGGCGGGCAGCACCCCGCTCGCCAGCTCGGCCCGGGTGGCGAGGTGCGTCAGCACCGCGCCCTCGCTCAGCGTCAGAAGGTCGCTCATTCCTCCATTGTTCTCGACGCCCGGACGTGGAGAGGCCGCCCTCCCCGCCAGGAGCTCGCACAAGCCCGTGGCGGGGAAGGGCGGCGGGGACGGCCGGGCCGCGGGGGCGGCGGACCGGCCTGGTCTCTGGAATCCCTCCGGTGGGGGTGCCGTCAACGTAACGGGGTGCACATGAGGCGCGCCTCTACCAGATGCCCCCTACCGTCACGTTATGGAGAGGTGCCCAGCCGGGGGTTCTCGGTCAGCCACGCCGCGTATCGTCTGCTCCGTCCGATCGCGTCGGAATGCGCGGCCTTCGCGTGTTCGAGGATCGACGCCGCGACCGCGGCGCTCGCGGCCTCCGGGTGCCAGCCGAGCAGCTGCCGCCAGCGCAGCGGAGCTCCCGCGAGCGGTACCAGCTGCAGCCCCTCGACGGGCTGGAAGGTCGCCTGGCACAGCGCGGCGGCGCGTCCGACCTTGGCCAGGTGCATGCAGGTGGCCACGTCGGTCTCGTAGATGGTCTTGGGGGTGAAGCCGGCGCGGGCGCAGGCCGTGGCGAAGCAGTCGCCGAAGCAGCTGTCGCCGGGGGTCACCGTCCACTGCTCGTCGGCCAGCTCCGCGAGCTCAACCTCCTTCCTGTCCACCAGCGGATGGTCCTCGTTGAGCAGCACGAAGACTGGGTCGGTCCCCACGGTCGACCACACCACCGGCCCCTCCACCGGCGGAGGGCTCTCTCCGCAGGCGCCGATGAACGCGAAGTCGATCCGGCCCAGCATCACCATGGCGGTGAGCTCCCTCGCGGACCAGGAGGTGTGGGTGCTCACCGGGGTGGACGGCCAGGCGGTGGCGAGGCGGTCCACCAGACCGCCGAGTATCGGGCCGTGGGTGGCACCCAGCCGGTAGCTGGGGAGGTCGGCGTTCGCGTTGGCGAATCGAAGTGCCTCCTCCTGGAGTTCGCGGGCCGCGGGCAGCAGCACCAGCGCACGTGACAGGACCAGCTGCCCCAGGGGTGTGGGCCTGGCGCCGTTGTGGTCGCGTTCGAAAAGAGCTCCCCCGAGAACCCGCTCTATCCGTTTGAGCTGCGCCGTCAGCGCGGGTTGGGCCAATCCGAGGTGGGTGGCGGCCTTGGTGACGCTGCCGGCCTGTGCCACCGCGCGCACGATCTTGAGGTGTCGGAGCTCGAGATCCATACCGGGAACGTAAGGCCGGGGCGTTATACCTGCAATGCAAACTTGTCATGAAATATGACTCAATTTTGTCGAATCGTTCCAAAAACGTTTTAGGCGCCTTAATTTATATATTTATGGACAGCCGTTAGCCTCTTTCCGGCCGTCTCGTCTGGAGGACACCCGCTCCCGCCGGCCGGAGTCTGACAGCGGTGTCCGACATCCGAGATTTCGGGGACCGGGATTGCGCCGAAGTTTCGGCTGCCGGAGACACCGATATCCAGCATCCGTATCCCCGCCCGCGGACGAGGAACGCTGGGCGGCGGACGGCGCCGAGGTTATGATCCGCCGATGGACGTAGCGGCGCTCACCCCGGCGCGGGCCCGGAGTCACTTCAGGGAGGGGTTGCGGGTGCCCACCGCAGGGTGGTGCCGGGGCTGGACCCAGGCCAACCTGCTCGCCGTGCCCCGCGAACTCGCCTACGACCTGCTCCTGTTCGCCCAGCGCAACCCCGTCGCCTGCCCGGTCCTGGACGTCGGCGATCCCGGTGCGGTGAGCACCGTTCTGTTCGGCGGCGACCTTCGCACCGACCTGCCCGCCTACCGCGTCTACGAGGACGGCAGGGCCGTGGCCGACGTCGGCGACGTTCGCGACCTCTGGCGGAACGACCTGGTCGCCTTCCTGCTCGGCTGCAGCTTCACCTTCGAGGACGCGCTGCTCAGGGCCGGGGTTCCGGTACGGCACATCGAGACGGGGACGAACGTGCCCATGTATCTCACCTCGATCGCCTGCCGTCCCGCGGGATCGCTGGGCGGCCCGCTGGTCGTCTCGATGCGCCCCGTCCCGGCCTCCCTGGTTCCGGCCGCCGTACGGGTGACCGCGAGATATCCGGCCGTGCACGGGGCGCCGATCCATGTCGGCGCCCCCGAGGAGATCGGGATCGCCGACCTCGGCGTCCCCGACTTCGGCGATCCCGTCGAGGTGCGGGCGGGGGAGACCCCGGTCTTCTGGGCCTGCGGGGTGACGCCGCAGGCGGCCGTCATGGCGAGCGGGGTGTCCTTCGCCATCGGCCATCTCCCGGGCCATATGGCGATCACCGACGCCAGGGACGACCGCTTCCAGGTCCCCTGAACGCCGCGCCCTCCGCCGCCGGGCGTTCAGGCGCGGGCAGAGTTCCGGGAGGTGACGAGCCTTTCCAGCTGCGACGTGAGCGAGGGGGCGCCGGGACGGTTGTCGATCTCGTCGTGGGGCACGGCGGGCGGTTCGTCCACCCTGATCGCCCGCAGATAGTCCTCGAAGCGGTCGAGCTTGCCCGCGTCCCTCGCGAGCCCTCTCGCCTCCAGCCGGGCTCGCAACGCAGGGCCGTCCGAACGGACCCAGAGGAGACGCACCGGCGGGCCGCCCAGCCGCTCCACCCAGCGTTCCCACACCGTCGCGTCGTGCACCTGGGTGGTGAACGGGCCTTCCAGCATCACCGGACAGCCGTGGGAGCGGATCTGGCGGGCGACCTCGGTCAACCCCTCGTATTCATGGCGTTTGATGTTCTGGTCGTACCAGCGGCCTTCGCGCTCCCCGTCGTCGCGTCCGTGGGCGCGGAGGGTGGCCGCGACGAAACCGCCGTAGACGGTGTCCTTGTCGAGCAGCGCGGGAACCGGGTCGAGCAGCGCGAGCAGTGCCGCCGCTACGGTGGACTTCCCCGCCCCCGGTGGCCCGCTCACCACCCACAGCGGCGCCACTCCGCTCACTTTCCCTCCGTGGAATCCCACCGGGGGCGCCGAGGGGGGCGCCGCGCTTTCCGCCGCGGACCCCGGTGGACCCCCGTGCGCCCCGCGAGAAAACCTGTCGCGGGTCCGCCTCCGGCCGGTCACGGTCTCAGTCCTTCCAGGCCCTGGCCACGCTCTCCTGGACGGCGATCGCCTGGGCGAGGCCGGCCTGGAAGGCGGGGCGCCACAGGGCCGGGTCGAGGACGTTGGTGCCGAACACGGCGACCGACGCCTCGTCGGGGACGACGTGGGCGACGGTGGCCTCACCCAGTTCGGCGAGTTCGGCTTCGAGGCGGGACCTCGGCGAGACGTGCGCCAGCGGTTCCAGGAGGACCACGGCGGAGCTGCCCGCCGCCAGGTCGGCGTTCGTCGCCGAGCGGACCCCGCCGTCCATGTAACGGCGCCCTCCGATCTCCACCGGAGGGAACACGCACGGGACCGCGCAACTGGAGGCGACCGCCGCCACCAGTGGAGCCCCCGAGTCGCGCTCCCAGACCACGAACTCGCCGGTCCCCGCGTCGACGGCGGTGATCAGCAGGCGGCGTTCCGGCCACTCCTTGACGGGCAGCCGGTTACCGATCGTCTCGATCCTGGCGCTGGTGTCCTTCACCGCGAGGGCCATCTCACCGACCCGGCGCCGGGCCTCCAGGGGCTCCAGGGACGGGTCGTAGAGCACGCCGAAGGCGGCCATCACCGCCTCCATGTCGACGGCGGAGGCGGTCGAGACGTTCGGGACCTCCGTGTCCGCCTGGACGCCGACCGAGCTCTCCAGATCGGCCTCGGTGGCGACGAGCGTCCCGACCACCGATCCGGCGGAGGTGCCGATGATCAGGTCCGCCTCTCCCAGCTCGATGCCGGCCCGGCGCAGACCGGTGACGATCCCCGCCTCCCAGGCGATACCCGCCACGCCTCCGCCACCCAGCACCAGTGTTCTCGTCATGCGCCATTCATACCTGATAGGTCTTCCCCGCAGAAGAAGCGCCCGACGAGGCGGAGTCAGACGTCACGGCCTCTCATGCCCTCCTGGGTGGGGTCGACGCCCCAGGAGATGATCCGCCGGGGGTGGATGCGGATGATCTCCCGGCTCAGGTACGGGGAGGGCGGTTCGTGGTCCTCGACGGCCTCGGCCTCACCCCGGATCTCCACGCCCCTCACCCGCCAGGGGTCGGTGGAGGCGACGTCGTCGACCACGAAGGCCACCCGCGGGTTCGTCCGGACGTTGTGGAACTTCCTGGTGGTGCCCATCGCGCGGCCGTAGATGTCGATGACGCCTGTCTCGGTGTCGACGCGGAAACCGGTCGGGCTGTTCTGCAGGGAACCGTCGGGGCCCGTCGTCGCCAGGCGGCCCAGGCGCTGCCCTTCGAGATAGGCGAGCTCCGCCTCCGTGAATGTCATGTCCTCACTCTGTAACCTCAATGTTGATTGAGGTCAAGTTAGACTGGCGCATGCCCAACAATCCGGAGATGAGTGTCGGCCAGCTCTCCGCGCGCAGCGGGGTCGCGGTCTCCGCCCTGCACTTCTACGAGGCCAAGGGTCTGATCCGCAGCCGTCGCACCGCGGGTAACCAGCGTCGTTTCCCCCGTGACACGCTCCGCAGGATCGCCTTCATCAGGGTCTCCCAGCGCGTCGGGATCCCGCTCAGGACGATCCAGGAGGCGCTGTCCGCACTTCCCGACGAGCGCACCCCCACCAGGGAGGACTGGTCGAGGCTCTCGACGGTATGGCAGGACGAGCTCGACGACCGCATCAGGCAGCTCGAACGGCTCCGCCACGGCCTGACCGACTGCATCGCCTGCGGGTGTCTCTCCCTGGACCGCTGTGCGCTCGCCAACCCCGACGACGTGGCCGCCGCGAGAGGACCGGGTTCGCGCCTGATGCTCCCTCCCCGCGAGAACTGCGCTCCCTGTGAGGTGTGAGGAGGTCCGTCCCGCGGGCTGAGGCCGACGCCCCGAGTCGCTCCCGCGCGCAGCTCCGGTGTCGCGTTCTCACGCCGATCCCGCACCTCAGGCAAGGGGCGGCGGCGACGGGCGACAGGGTGCGCTCCCGTGGGAGCGCCGGTGTTCCCCCGGGGGGTTCATCGCAGGTTTGTTAGTTGCCTATTCAAACTATTGACGATCCGGGGTCCGGCGTGTGAATCTCTGGGCGTTCATGCACGCGCATCATGGCGGTCGAAGGTCAGGGTCCCGTCACCTGATCGTGCATGGCGGTTTGTCCGTTGCATTGCGAAGGGAAGCCGTACATGCGAAGAAGGCTGTTCAGCATGCTCGCCGCCGTGGCGGTGGCGTGCGCGTCGGTCGGCGCGGCCGTCGGGGGCGCCCAGGCGTCCGCGTCGGGGGCCGCGACGAAGACGGTGGCGACCGGGACCGGTTCCGCGGCCGCCGCCGCAGAGACATACCAGTGGAAGAACGTGAGGATCGACGGCGGCGGGTTCGTGCCGGGGATCATCTTCAACCAGACCGAGAAAAACCTGATCTACGCCCGCACCGACATCGGCGGCGCGTACCGCTGGGAACAGGCGAGCAAGAGCTGGACCCCGCTGCTCGACTGGGTGGGCTGGGACAAATGGGGCTACAACGGTGTGGTCAGCCTCGCCACCGACCCGGTGGAGACCAACCGCGTCTACGTCGCCGCCGGGATGTACACCAACAGCTGGGATCCCAACAACGGGGCCATCCTGCGTTCCGCCGACAAGGGCGCGACCTGGCAGGCCACACCGCTGCCCTTCAAACTCGGCGGCAACATGCCGGGCCGGGGGATGGGGGAGCGGCTCGCCGTCGACCCCAACAGGAACAGCATCGTCTACCTCGGCGCGCCCGACGGCAACGGTCTGTGGCGCAGCACCGACAAGGGGGTGACCTGGGCCAAGGTCGCGAGCTTCCCCAACCCGGGAAACTACGCCCAGGACCCCTCCGATCCCAACGGCTACCTCAGCCACCGTCCCGGCGTGGTCTGGGTGACCTTCGACCCGACCTCGGGAACCGCGGGGAACACGACACAGAAGATCTACGTGGGCGTCGCGGACAAGGCGAACACCGTCTACAGCTCCTCGGACGGCGGGACCACCTGGAGCAGGGTCGCCGGACAGCCCACCGGCTACATGGCGCACAAGGGCGTGTTCGATCACGTCAGCCGTACGCTCTACATCGCCACCAGTGACACCGGCGGCCCGTACGACGGCTCAAAGGGCGATGTGTGGAAGCTCAACACCACCACCGGGGCCTGGACCCAGATCAGCCCGATCCCCTCCAGCTCGTCCGACAACTACTTCGGCTACAGCGGCCTCACGATCGACCGGCAGAACCCCGGCACGATCATGGTCGCGACCCAGATCTCCTGGTGGCCGGACGTGATCTTCTTCAGGTCCACCGACTCCGGCGCGACCTGGACCCGCGTCTGGGACTTCACCTCCTACCCGGAGCGCAGCTTCCGCTACACGATGGACATCTCCTCCTCGCCGTGGCTGACCTTCGGGACCAACCCGCAGCCGCCGGAGACGACGCCCAAGCTCGGCTGGATGACGGAGTCGCTGGAGATCGACCCGTTCGACGGCAACCGGATGATGTACGGCACCGGTGCCACGGTGTACGGCACCGAGGACCTCAAGAAGTGGGACACCGGCGGCCGGTTCACCATCAAGCCCATGGTCAAGGGGCTTGAGGAGACCGCCGTCCTCGACCTGATCAGCCCGCCGACCGGCGCCCCGCTGGTCAGCGCCCTGGGTGACCTGGGAGGCTTCCGGCACACCAACCTCGACGCCGTACCGCCCATGCTGTTCACCTCGCCGGTCTTCACCTCGACGACCAGCCTCGACTACGCCGAGACCAACCCGGCGATCATGGTCCGCGCGGGCAACTTCACCGACGCCGACCGGCCGAACGACAGTCACGCCGCGTTCTCCACGGACGGCGGCGCCAACTGGTTCCAGGGCACCGAACCCGGTGGCATCAACGAGGGCGGCACGATCGCCGCGGCGGCGAACGGCTCCCGGTTCGTCTGGGCGCCCAAGGGCGTGGGCGTGCACTACTCGGTCGGCTACGGCAACACCTGGACCCCCTCCACCGGACTCCCGACGGGAGCCGTCGTCGAGTCCGACCGGGTGAACTCCAACAAGTTCTACGGCTTCAGCGGCGGGAAGTTCTACGCCAGCACCAACGGCGGCGCCTCCTTCACGGCCACCGCCGCGACCGGGCTCCCCACGGAGGGCGACGTCAAGTTCAAGGCCGTACCCGGCCGTGAGGGCGACATCTGGCTGGCCGGGGGTACGGGCACCACCTCGGGCATCTGGCGCTCCACCAACGGCGGCGCGTCGTTCACCAAGCTGTCCGGCGTCACGAGCGCCGTCAACATCGGCTTCGGTAAATCCGCCACCGCCGGTGGCTACCAGGCGCTGTACACCGTCGCCACGATCGGCGGCGTGACCGGCGTCTTCCGCTCCGACGACACCGGCGCGAGCTGGGTGAGGATCAACGACGACAAGCACCAGTACGGCAACGCGGGCGAGGCGATCACCGGCGACCCGCGCGTCTACGGTCGCGTCTACCTGGGCACCAACGGCCGGGGCATCCTGTACGCCGACAACGACGGGACCGTCCCGCCCCCCGACACCGTCCCGCCGACCAGGCCCGGTACTCCGGTGGCCTCGGCGATCACGTCGTCGGGTGCGACGTTGACCTGGACGGCCTCGACGGATGCCGTCGGGGTGAGTGGTTACGACGTCTACCGTGAGGCGGGGGCGACGGACGTGAAGGTGGGTTCGCCGACCTCGCCGTCGTTCGCGCTCACCGGGTTGACCGCTGATACGTCGTACACCTTCTATGTGATCGCCCGTGACGCGGCGGGCAACAGCTCGGACGCCTCCACCCCGGTGACCTTCAAGACCCTCGCGGGGCAGGTCGGCGGTGGCTGCACCGCGACCTACACGGTGTCCAACTCCTGGCCCGGCGGTTTCCAGGGCGAGGTGACCGTAAAGAACACCGGCACCTCGGCGACCACCGGCTGGACCGTGAAGTGGTCGTTCCCGAACGGTCAGACGATCACCCAGCTCTGGAGCGGCACCCACACCCAGACCGGTGCGGACGTCACCGTGAAGAACGTGAACTGGAACGGCGTCCTGGCCCCCGGAGCCTCCACGTCGTTCGGTTTCGGCGCCTCCTGGACCGGCACCAACGGAGTCCCCTCCAGCGTCACCTGCACTGCCCCCTGACCGCTTCCCGCCCGCTCTCTCACCGTTTTCCGTAGAGGGCGGGCGGGCCTCACCCAGGAGGCGACCGAATGCCGTCAGGTCGTTCCTCGCGCCCGGAAAGGGCTAGAGGGACGACCGCGGCGATCTCGGGACTCCCCCCTGAGGACCCCCGCTCCTCCCCCCTGAGGATGATCTGAAGACGTCAGCGGGGCCGGGTCGCCCAGCAGAGCCTATTGTGGAAGAAACCGACTGTGCTGGGGAGAACATGACGATCTCAGATGGGGTGCGCGAGCCTCACGGCGCGACCGGGCAGCCGTCTGAGACCGGCACCGGCGGCGTACGCGGAGAGACCGGCCTCGGTGGCGTCCAGGGCGAGGCCGCCATCGGCGGCGTCGGGGGTGACGGCCGGGTCGAGCTGGGCGACGCCGACGCGCTGAAAGACGCGGCGGCCGGGCGGGCCGGCATCCACGGCTGGCTCGACGGCGTCAGGTCCACCAGCGCGGGCCGCCTCACCCTGAAGATCGTCATCGGCGTGATCGGCGCCGTGCTGGTCATCGGCGGACTGATCATGGTGCCCTTCCCCGGCCCCGGCTGGCTGGTCGTCTTCGCGGGGCTCGCGGTGCTGGCCACCGAGTTCCACTGGGCGCACCGGCTGCTGGAGTTCGGCAAGCGGACCCTGTCGGCCTGGACGGCCTGGCTGGGCCGCCGGGGCTGGAGCGTCAAGATCCTGGTCGTCGCCGTCGCGGCGGTGACCGCCACCGCGATCGTCTACTACGGCCTCAAGCTCAGCCTCCACATCGACCTGGTCGTCGAGGCCCAGAAGTTCCTCACCCGATAGCCGCCCTCGCTCCCGCCTGGCCCTTGCTCCGCCTTCCCCTGCGCCCGCCGCGACGGCGGCCTCCGGTCCGTCCCGCAGGGCTTTCACCGGAATGTCCCGCCCGTGCCCGTCACCCACGGCAACGGCGCCGGCGGCACTCTGACCGCCTATGACGCAAGCTGTCCGGGAAACGGGACCGGCGCTCCCCGGAGTTTTACCCAGGCCCTTCCACCTCGTTATCTTTCGAGGATGTGACTCTTCGTAGTGTCTCCACGTCCGATCCGTAGAGACGAGTAAAGGAGAGTGACGTTCGATGCGCGCCCTGTCCTCGATGTTGGTCCTGGCGGCCGCCGGAGCCGTCGCACTGACCGGCACCCCCGCCCACGCCGACGACGTCAACCTGGCCGCGAGGGTCCAGCCGGGCGAGGAGGTGTTCCTCACGCCCGAACTCGTCCCCGGCGCCCGGTACGGCGGAAACGTTCTGGTCAAGCTTGACGAGAACAGCGTGCCCGTCAAGGTGAAGATCGGTAACTGCCGCGGCAGGTACGTCGGGTCGGTGCCGATCGCCGCGAACGACCACGCCGCGTACGTCGCCGCCACCACCACCCCGCCCGCCCAGTGCATCCGCTACCGGGTGAAGAACATGGGCAACCAGCCGGCGGCCATCACGGGCACCGGTTACTACTAAACCGGCCCTCCGGGGTGTGCGGGACGGAGACGGCCACCAAGGCCCTTCCCGTCCCGCACACCCCGCTTTTTTGTTTCCGGGCACCGATCCCCGCCCGCGACCGGCGCAGGACGGCGAACCGGTCGTCGGCCCCCCTCCACGAGCAGCGCGGGGGTGCGCCCGCGATGTGCGGCCACGATCGCTACCTGAGTCCCGAAAGAAAGAGAGGGAACGGCCTGAGGGGATGGCGTCCGTTCTCATGTGACGGATCGTCCGCGGTGCCCTCCATGGGATCCGGGTTCATGAGCGATTCCGGACCGCGATCAGGTCGGCGATTCCGGCCAGGATGCGGTCCAGGCCGAAGGTGAGGGCGTGTGCGGGGTCGGAGATCGCCTGGTGGGCCTCGCCCGCGGCCTGGCCGACCCGGGAGGCGACAGGGAAGCGGGTGCCGTCCATGATCTTGTCGAGCAGCGGGGCGTTGGACACCCACCACTCGACGTCGGTCATCCCGCTCTCCTCCTGGACCCGTGCCTGGTTGGCCGCCGCTCTGGCGGTGCTCTGCACATGGCTGAGGACCAGGGCCAGGACGGAGTCCATCTCGACGTCCGTCAGGCCGACGCCGTCCAGCGGGCGTAGCTCGGCCTCGTACTTGAGCGAGGCGTTCGGCCCCAGTGTGGAGCGGGCGTCGATGACCTGCAGCATCCACGGGTTGCGCCGGTAGAGGTCCCAGTTTCGGGCGGCGACGAACTCCAGCGCGCCCCGCCACCCGCCCGGCTGCCGGGACGGGGCGTCCACATCGTCGTAGAGCTCCCCGTACGCGGTGTCGACCATGAGGTCGACCAGCTCGCCCTTGCCGGGGACGTGGGTGTAGAGGGACATGGTCCCGACCCCCAGCCGCTCGGCGACCTGGCGCATCGAGACCGCTTCGAGTCCTTCGGCGTTGGCCAGCTCGATGGCCGCCAGGACGATCGAACGCACCGTCAGCCCAGAGCGTCCCGGCTTGCTGTGCGAGCCCCACAGGAGCGCCAGGCTGCGTGCCGGGTCGGCGTCGGAAGCTTTCTTCGCACTCACGGGAACAGTCTCCAGATTCTCGGCGTTGGGACCACCGTAGCCGAGCCGTACGGTGTACGGTACGGTCTACGTTCTAGAAGTGCGCAGAGGTCGGGCGAACTGCCGGTAGGTACCGGACGGGAAGACGGGTGCGAAGAGTGAAACCAGCAGACGCGAGGGCGGCCGGACGGGACGCGACGGCGATCGCCGCGTACGACCTGCGAAAGAACTACGCGGGTGCCGCCGATGGCACGGGTCTCAACGGGTTCGATCTGGAGGTGGCGGCAGGAACGGTCTGCGGCCTGCTCGGCCCCAATGGCGCGGGCAAGACCACGGCGATCAGAATCCTGTCCACGCTGCTGCGCCCGGACTCGGGCCGGGCGAGCGTCGCGGGATTCGACGTCCGTACACAGGCGCGGCAGGTACGCGAACGGATCGGGTTGGTCGGCCAGTACGCGGCGGTCGACGAGATCCTCAGCGGGCGGCAGAACCTGGTGATGTTCGGCAGGCTGAACCATCTGCCCGCGGCCGGGGCGCGGAGGCGGGCCGACGAGCTGCTGGAGCGGTTCTCACTGGCCGACACCGGGGCCAAGCCGGTCGGCGAGTACTCCGGCGGTATGCGCAGGCGGCTCGACCTGGCGGCGAGCCTCATCGTCTCGCCCCAGGTGCTCTTCGTGGACGAGCCCACCACCGGCCTCGACCCGGCCGCCCGCCAGGAGGTGTGGTCGGCCATCCGCGACCTGGTCGGCTCCGGCACGACAGTGCTGCTCACCACCCAGTATCTGGAGGAGGCGGACCGGCTGGCCGACCGGATCACCATGCTCGGGGCGGGCCGGGTGGTGACCGAGGGCACCCCGGAGGAGCTGAAGTCCGCCATCGGCGGCGACTGGCTCGACATCGTCCTCGCCGATCCGGCGGACGTGGCCGCGACCGAGGCCCTCGCGGCGCGGGTCGCCTCCGGCGAGGTCCACGTGGACGCCGAGTCGCGCCGGGTCAGCATCCCGGTCGACGAGCGCACCCGGGCGCTCGTCACCATGGCCACCGCGCTCGGCGACGCCGGGGTCGAACCGGTCGACGTCACGCTGCGCCGCCCCACGCTCGACGAGGTCTTCCTGCACCTCACGGGCGGTGCCGAGAGCGCGACCGCCCGCGCCGGGGCGTCCGCGTGAGCACCGTGACCTCGCTCTCCCGTGAAAGGGGCCGGACGGACATCGCCGCCCTGCGCCCCGGCACGGACGGTCACCGTTCCCGGTGGGCCCCCGCCGAGTACGACGATCCCCGATGCGGAGGCATCCGCGTGAATACCACGATCCCGACCCTCGATACGGAGGCATCCACGTGAGCACGACGACCCCGACCACGCCCGCCGCCTCCCCGCTCGCCCGGTTCGGCTGGGCGTTGGCCGACTCCTGGACCATCACCCTGCGCGACCTGAGCCACTGGGGCCGTCGCCCGGGAACGGTCGCCGTCGGATGGCTCTTCCCGGTCCTGATGGTGCTGATGTTCGGCGGCCTGTTCGGCGGCGCCATCGGCGTCCCCGGCGGGGGCGGCTACTTCGACTTCCTGATCCCCGGCATGTTCGCGATGACGATGCTCTTCGGCCTGGAGAGCACGATGATGGCGGTCACCACCGACGCGGCCAAGGGCGTGACCGACAGGTTCCGTTCGATGCCGATGAGCGCCTCGGCGGTCGTGATGGGCCGCGGGATCGCCGACATGCTCAACTCGGTCGTCGGGCTGGCCGTCATGATCGGGGCCGGGCTGCTGCTCGGCTGGCGTGCCGGAGGAGGGGTGCCCGACGCGCTGGTCGCCGTGGGCCTGCTCCTGCTGCTGCGCTTCGCCCTGATCTGGGTGGGGATCTACATCGGCCTCGTCGCGGGAGGACCGGAGGTGGTGACGTCGGTGCAGATCCTGGTCTGGCCGGTCGGCTTCCTGTCCAGCGTGTTCGTCGACCCCGCCACCATGCCCGGCTGGCTCGGCGCGATCGCGGAGTGGAACCCGCTCTCGGCCACCGCCACGGCGGCGAGACGGCTCTTCGACAACCCGGGCTGGGCAGGGGAGTCGTGGATCGTGCAGAACGCCACGCTCATGGCGGTGATCTGGCCGCTGCTACTGATCGCCGTCTTCCTGCCGTTGTCGGCGCACAGGTTCCGCCGGCTCGGCGGCTGACGGAGTGGTCAGATCTTTCGTGCGGGCGGGGAAAATCCTGTTTCTCAATGGGTCACAACATTTGCCACCGCGAGAAGATGCTCCGCGTTTTACATCGCCGCTCCGCGTTTTACATCGCGGTGACGGAATCCGTCGGGGCCTGTAACTGACCGTAGCGAATCTGAGGGCATGAGTGAGACGGAACGGGAACGATCCGCCTCGGGGTGGACGCTCAACAGGGAACTGCTCAACGTCGGCGCGATCATCGTCGCCGCCGGTATAGCCCATCTCGTCATGGGTCTGATAGGGCACGAGAAGTACGGGCCGTTCATGCTTGTGCTGCTCGGCGGGGTGCTCGTCGCCGCAGGGCTCGGTCACCGGTTCTACGAGCACCGGCGCCACCACGTTCCCATGGTCATGGAGATGGAGTGCGTGAGGTGCGGGGAGGCGCCGGGCGGAGGGGCCTGACGCGGCGAAAGGCGATCCTGGGAAGGCGGAGGGAGACGAAGGCCTCCGCCTGGAGCGCCGACAGACCGATCCGCGGAAGGTCCCGCGCCGAGGGATAGACGAGGAAGCGAGGTTTCCACAGCGGCTGGAACTTCGCGTTGAACCTGTACAGCGACTCGATCTGGAACCACCTGGACAGGAAGACCAGGACGCCGTACCAGAGACGGAGGATCGGGCCCGCACCCAGTCGCTCGCCCCTGGCGAGCGCGGCGCGGAACATGGCGAAATTGAGCGAGACCACGCTCACACCGAGGGCCGGGGCCGCCTGCAGGGCCTTGACGATGAGCAGGTCGTTGAGGCCCGGGTCGGCGGAGTGGTCACGGCGCATCAGGTCGAGGGAGATGCCGTGCTCCCCCCAGGGGACGAAGTGCAGGATGGCGCGGATGTCCTCACCCGGCTCGCGCTCGTCCTTCGCGGCGTCCTTGCCGCCTATGGTGTCCGCGCCGTCCGCGCCGTCCGCGCCGTCCGCGCCGGTCATGCGGCTCGCGCCGCCTTCACCACCCGCGCCGGTGGTGCCGCTCGTGCCGTTCACGTCGCCCTCGCCGTCCCTGTCGCCGTCCCCGGCCTCCTCACCGCCTGTGCCGTCCGTGTCGCCCTCGCCGTACTCGCGATCCGTGGAACTTCTGGAATCCCTGGAATCCCTGAAATCCGTGGTCTTCGCGGTGTTTCCGGCGCCCTCGGCGGGCCTGTGCGCCGTGACGACGACGCATTCGGCGTCGGCGGGGTCACCGAAGCGGCCGAGGGCCATGGAGAAGCCCCGCTCGGTGTCCGTGCCGCGCCAGAAGTCGGCGGCGTGCCGGATCCGGTCCTTCTCCGCCTCGGTGAGATCCCCGACCCGCCGTACGAGACAGGTGTAGCCCGCGCGCTCCACCCGCTTCACCATCTGCCGGACGTTGCGCATCGTCCTGCCCTCAAGGGTGAAGCCGGCGACGTCGACGATCGCCTCGTCACCGATCTCCAGGGCGGACAGGCGGCCCTCCCTCGTCCAGACCTCGCCGCCCGTCTCGCTGCAACCGATCACGGCGGGCACCCAGGCGTGCCGTTCCGCCTCCTCCATGAACCGCCTGATCGCGCCCGGCCACGCCTCGACGTCCCCGATGGGATCGCCGCTGGCGAGCATGACCCCCGAGACCACGCGGTAGGCGATCACCGCCTTGCCCGTCGGGGAGAACATGACGCTCTTGTCGCGGCGCAGCGCGAAGTAGCCCAGCGAGTCGCGGGCGCCGTGTCCGGCGAGCAGCTCACGGACCGCGGCCTCCTGCTCGGGGCCCAACTCGGCGACGGGCCTCTCCGGCCGCAGCGCGAGGTAGAGGGTCGTCACCGCGGTGAGCGCGCCGAGACCGAGGAGTGAGAAGTAGACCAGGTCGGCGGTCCGCTCCGAGGAGTATCCGACCGGGCCCTCCACCCCGATGAGGCCGAGCAGCACGTGCTGGAGCCGCTCTCCGGCACTGGGATCACCGATGATCGTCCGGGGGTGTGCGTTGACCACGACCCAGCCGATGACGATGTCCAGGGCGCTCAGGGCGAGGAGGTTCCACAGCGCCCGCCAGCGGGTCCGGGGATCGGAGAGGGCGTAGAACTCGCGCTGTCTGATCACGAGCAGGGCGACGACCAGCGTGCTGAGGAGGGCGGTGAAGGGGCGGTGCGAGTGCAGGAACTCGGTGAGAACGCTCAGCGGCAGGAGCACCATCACCGCCTGCCAGGCCCTTCTCTTCCTGCGCCGGAGGCCGTGAGCGAGCATGACGATGAGGATTCCCAGGACGAGCGAGGCGGCCTGGGCGAGCGAGGTGAACGTCCCCGGCAGGAGTCCGGTGAGTTCGCCGACCCGGCTTCTCCTGAACGCGGGCAGCACGGCCCTGACGATGTCCAGGACGCCGATCACCATCGCCGCGTAACCGGCCGCGGTGGGCACCCAGGAGCGAGGCGCACATGACCGATCCCTCATGGGAGGACATTAATCGGCGATACGGTCTCTAACTCCATGACAGGACTCACCGTGGTCGAATCCAGCCCACTTCGTCCGGGCGACTTTGCGTTGCCCACTCGTATTCCTGGTTTGTCGCTCGCTCGTGTTCCCGATTTCCCGTCCCACGCGCTTCCAGTGTCCCCTCACCCCGTTCCCTCTCTCTCACACCTTTTCTAACCGATTCGTTCTAGATCACGATCTTGAGGGCTTTCCGGCTTAGGATGCCGCCGTGTCCGTGACTCCTGGGATTTACAGAGTGGTTGGAAGCCTCGCGCTCATGGTCTCGGTGCTCGTGCCGGTTCCGGCGGCCGCACACGCCGCCGAGCCGGCCGCCGCCGCACCCGCCGCCGTGCCTCTCGCCGCGCCCGTAGACATCGTGTTGCCCGGCACCCGGGTCACCGTCAGGGAGGATTCCAAGGACGCGCTCAGAGTGACCTCATACTCCTTCGGCAAGATGACCTACCTGCGAAGGGGCGCCGGATTCACCCGGCAGGCCGCCTACCAGGAGATCACGGTCGCGCCGAAGGCGACCAAGGCCCTCGCGGTGCCCGCCTCCTACCAGGAGGGCTACGACTCGGTCGTCCTGCTCGACCTCGCGGCCTCCAAGAGCACCAGGATCCGTACGGTGAAGAAGCCGCTCGTCGCGCACTACGTCCACTGGAACCGCAGGGGCGACAAGGCGGTGCTGACCGTCGAGAGGAAGAGCGGATCCGCGTGGGTGACCTCCGGCTTCGTGGTCGTCGACACGGTGGCGAAGACCGCCAAGACGGTGACCGTGGCCAATGTCGACAAGGCCGCGAGGTTCCGCTGGAGCTCCGACGGTGTCGACGTCGTGGCCGAATACGCGGGGGGCACCCGCTTCTACGGGCAGGACGGCGCGATCCGCCGCACCCTGGCCAAGACAGGCAGGCCCGCCGGTGGGGAGGACGCCTTCACCCCTTCGGGGCGGGGCCTGATGACCTGGTGCCCCTCCAGCTACACCGAGCACGTCTGCGTCTGGGACCGTACCTCGGGCAAGCTCACGACCAAGGTGCCGAGCATCAAGCCGAAGGCCCTGTGGGGCTGGTGGGACGAGACGCACTTCATCGCCGTCGTCCCCTCCTCGGGCCACTACCAGGTGGTCCTGTCCACGCTGAAGGGCAAGGTGACGCGGGTCCTGGCGGCCTTCTCCGCCTCCGACTGGTCCAACAAGCTCTATCTCGGCTACACCCGGCGGTGACCGACGGCGTGTGAGACGTCCGCGCACGGGTGCGGTGCGCGGGCGGTTTCTCCCGGAGACACCGAGGAGGCGGGTGCGGCCGGAAGACACCGGCCGACGGCGTCAGAGATACAGGCCGGTGCCGTTGTCGGTCTGCGGGGTGGCGATGGCGTGCAGGTCGCGCTCGCGCATCACCAGATAGACCTGGCCGTGGACCTCGACCTCGTACTGCTCCTCGGGGTTGAACAGGACCTTGTCGCCGACCTTCACCGCACGGACGTTCTGGCCCGCGCCGCAGACCTCACCCCAGACGAGACGGTTGGCCATCTTCACCGTCGCCGGGATGACGATGCCGGCCGTGCTGCGGCGTTCCTCGGACTCCTGCTCGATCTTGACCATGACGCGGTCGTGGAGCATCTGGATCTCGAATTTCGGGTCACCCACGAGACGAGTTTATGGGAACCGCGGGGTCGTGCTCGCTCGTCCGCGCACTCCGGTCCACCCGAGGCCCACACGTCAGGGTGATTCCGGCCGCGGGGGAACCGGCGGGCGGCAACACCGGTGACGAGATCATCCGCCCAGTAGGATCCGGCGTTATGACGTCTCCTGAGCTCGTGAGCGGCTTTCTCGACTGGTATCTGGCGGCGAATCCCTCCTACGCCGCCCTCGCGGGCGCGCAGGGGTACGACAGGACTCTCGGTGACTTCACCGAGTCCGGCATCCTCGCCAGGGAGCGTGAGATGCGCCGATGGCTGGAGCGCCTCCAGCAGGTCCAGGCTCCCAAGAGCCCCGGAAGTCCCGCGGGCTCCGAAAGGTCCGAGGGCTTCGAGGACGAGATCGACCGGGAGCTGGTCATGTCCATGCTGCGCGGTGAGATCGCGTACGAGACGTGGCCCCTCTGGAGGCGCGATCCTTCCGCCTACGTGGGGCCGATCTTCTCCTCGATGTTCGGTCCGTTCCTGCAGCGGCTGTCTCCCGAGGCCGAACTGGTGGACGCGGCCGTCGCGCGGCTGGCCGAGGTGCCGGACGTCATCGCCGCCTGCCGGGCGAACCTCGATCCCGCCCTGGCGGCTCCGCTGCTGGTCCAGCGAGGGCTGGGCCAGTCGCGGACCGCCAGGCGTTTCCTCACCGAGACGGTCCCCGGCCAGGTCGCCGACGAGGCCCTGCGCGCCCGGCTGGCGGCCGCGGCCGAACCCGCGGCGGCGGCCTTCGACGAGCTGGTGGGGTTCCTCGAAGGTTTCCGGGCGACCGGCACCTGGCGGATGGGGGAGGAGCTCTACTCCGCCCTGCTGCGTGAGCGGGAGATGCTCGGCTACGGCGCCGGCGAGCTGCGCGATCGGGGACAGGCCGCCTACGACGAGCTGGACGCGCGGATGCGCGAGGTCGCGGCGAGGCTGGACGGCGGTTCCGGTGACTGGCACGCGGTCATCACCGAACTCCAGGACGACCACGCGCCGACGCTGGAGGACATGCGGGCCGAGTACGAGGCCGAGACGGAGCGGGCCAGGAGGTTCGTCCGCGAGCGCGGCCTGGTGACCTTCGCGCGGGGCGAGGAGTGCAGGGTCGTCCCGTCGCCGGAGTTCCAGCGGCCCATCGTCTCCGTCGCCTCCTACATGTCGCCCCCGCCTCTGTCGACCTCCAGGATCGGGCACTTCTTCGTCCCGTACACCCCTTCGTCCTTCACCGAGGACCAGATCCGCCAGCGGCTGCGTACCAACGCCAGGGCGCAGATGCCCTCCATCGCCGTCCACGAGGCCTACCCCGGCCACCACTGGCACCTGTCGTGGGTGGCGGACAACCCCCGGCGGGCCCGCAGGCTGTTTCGCACCCCGTACTTCGCCGAGGGCTGGGGCCTGTACGTCGAGAAGCTCATGCACGAGCAGGGCTACTTCACCACTCCGGCCCAGGAGCTCGCCCACCTTGACTTCAGGCTCTTCCGTGCGGCCCGCATCGTCGTCGACACCTCACTGCACTGCGGCGACATGACGATCGAGCAGGCGGAGGAGTACATGACCACGAGATCGTCGCTCACCCCCGGCACGGCGAGGGGCGAGGTCGATCGCTACTGCGCGTGGCCCACCCAGGCGCCCTCCTACCTCACCGGTGCCCTGGAGATCGACCGCATCCGCGACGACTACCTGGCCGCGGGCCGCGGCGACCTGCGCGCCTTCCACGACACGCTGGCCGGTTCCGGCGGGCTCCCCCTGGGACTGGCCCGCCGGGTCGCGCTGGAGGGCTGAGCGGCGGGATCGCGCCTAGGCGCGGACGGGGGCGCGGCGGCGGGTCTCGGGGACGATCAGCGGGGTGCCGCTCTGCGGATCCTCGATGATCTCGCAGCGCAGTTCGAAGACCTGCTCCACCAGCGCGGCCGTGATGATCGAGGAGGGGTCGCCCTCGGCGACGATCCGGCCGTCGCGCATCACGATCAGGTGGGTGGCGTAGCGGCAGGCCTGGTTCAGGTCGTGCAGTACGGCGACGAGGGTCCTGCCTCGCTCGTGCAGGTCGGCGCAGAGGTCGAGCACCTCGATCTGGTGGGCGATGTCCAGGAAGGTCGTCGGTTCGTCGAGCAGCAGGATCGGCGTCTCCTGGGCGAGCGCCATCGCCAGCCAGACCCGCTGGCGCTGGCCGCCGGAGAGCTCGTCCACGCAGCGGTCCGCCAGTTCGGTCACGTCGGTCGACTCCATCGCCGCCGCCACCGCGACCTCGTCCTCGCGGGACCACTGCCGCATCAGCCGCTGGTGCGGGTAGCGGCCTCTGCCCACCAGGTCGGCGACCGTGATGCCGTCGGGCACGATCGAGCTCTGCGGCAGCAGGCCCAGCCTGCGCGCCACTTCTTTGGACGGCAGCGAGGTGATCGCGGCCCCGTCCAGGTGGACCGTCCCCGCGCGGGGCTTGAGCATGCGGGCCAGGGCGCGCAGCATGGTGGACTTGCCGCACGCGTTGGGGCCGATGATCACGGTGAACGACCCGTCGGGGATCGTGACGTTCAGGTCGCTGGCCACCACGCGCTTGTCGTAGGAGAGCGTCAGGTCGGTGCCGTACAGTCTCAACGTCGTTCCCTCCGGAGTAGAAACACCAGGTATATCCCGCCGATCGCGGCGGTCATGATCCCGACCGGTAACTGCACCGGTGCGAAGACGCGCTGTGCGGCCAGGTCGGCGCCGACCAGCAGGGTGGCGCCGGTCAGCGCCGAGGTGAGCAGGGTGACGCCGGGGGAGCGGGTGATCCGGCGGGCCAGCTGCGGTGCGGCCATCGCCACGAAGATCACGGGTCCGGCGGCGGCGACGGCGACCCCGCACAGCAGCACCGCGACGGCGATCGCCGTCGCGCGCACCGGCTCGACGCGGATGCCCGCGGCCCTGGCCGCGTCGTCGCCCATCTCCATCATCCGCAGCGGGCGAGACAGCCAGGCGCAGACGGGCAGGAGCACCGCCAGCGCGTACGCGACCGGGATCGCGTGTTCCCAGCCGCGCCCGCTGAGGCTGCCGGTGATCCACGCTCCCGCGGTGGCGGCGTCGTTGATGTCGGCGCGGGTGAGCATGTACCAGTCGGCGGAGACCAGCAGCGCGCCGACCCCGATGCCGACCAGGATCAGCCGGTAGCCCTGCACCCCGCGCCGGTAGGCGAGGGCGTAGACCACCAGTGCGGAGAGGACGCACCCGGCGAGGGAGGCTCCCGCGATCTGCCAGGCGGTGCCGCCCAGGATGACGGCGGCGATGCCTCCGGTGGAGGCCCCGGCGGTGAAGCCGATGAAGTCGGGGCTGCCGAGCGGGTTGCGGGTGAGGCTCTGGAGGATGGCGCCGCTCAGCCCGAACGCGGCGCCGACCAGCAGGCCGGTCACCACACGCGGCGCCCGCAGGCGGCTCACGATGAGTTCGGCGACCGGAGGCCCCTCGCCGAACAGCGCGGCCACGATGTCGGGGATGGGAACGGTGAACTCGCCGGTGGACAGCGCGACGAGGCTGACGGCCAGTCCCAGGAGGGTGACGGCGGCCCCGGCGGCGAGACCGCGCGGTGGGAGTCGCAGCGACCAGGAACGCAGGCGCAGGGCGGTGGGGAGGGATTTCGCCGCGGGTGTTCGCGGTGAGCCGTTCGCGAAGTGGAGGGTCTCCGCGGCGGGTGTCGTCCGTGAGGTGATTCTCAGGAGAGGGTTCGTGCGGCGGGTCTTCGGGGTGTCCGTCCGCCGTGAGGTGATCTTCATAGGGCGGCGAGCCTCCGGCGGCGGGCGAGCAGGATGAACACCGGGGCGCCGACGACCGCGCACATGATGCCCACCTGCACCTCGCCGGGGGCGGCGACGACCCGGCCGAGGATGTCGGAGCCGAGCAGCACCACGGGGGCGAGCACGAGGGTGTAGGGCAGGACCCAGCGTTGGTCGGGCCCGGTGAGGGCGCGCACCGCGTGTGGCACGGCCAGGCCCACGAACCAGAGCGGTCCGGCGGCGGCGGTGGCGGCTCCGCACAGCAGGGTGACGGCGATCGCGGTGAGCCCGCGCGTGCGGGCCATGTTCACGCCGAGCGCGCGTCCCGCCTCGTCGCCGAGTGCGAGGGCGTTGAGCGGTTTGGCGAGCAGCAGTCCGAGCACCAGTCCGGCCGCGAGGAACGGGGCGAGCCGTATCGCGACGTCGCCGCTCACTCCGGCCAGCGAGCCGGTGAGCCAGAACCGCATCCGGTCGAAGGTCGCGTTGTCGGTCCGCAGGATCGCCGAGGCGGCGGCGTTGAAGACCATGCCCAGCGCGACACCGGCGAGGGTGAGCCGTACCGGCCCGCCACCCGAGCGCCCGGCGGAGCCGAGCGCGTAGGCGAGCGCGGCGGCGGCGGCCGCGCCGGCGAACGCGAACCAGACGTAGAGGGAGGGGTCGCCCACCCCGAGCAGTCCGATCGCGACCGTCACCCCGAACATGGCGCCCTGGTTGACGCCGAGCAGTCCGGGGTCGGCGAGCGGGTTGCGGGTGAGGCTCTGCATCAGCGCCCCGGCCAGGCCGAGTGCCGCGCCCACGCCGATGCCGATCAGGGTCCTCGGTACGCGAAGTTCCCTGATGACCGTGTGGTCCGGGGACCCGTCGGGCGTGAGCAGCGCGTCCAGGACCGTGGACAGCGGGACCGAGCGCGATCCCACCGCGATGCTGACCATCGTGAGCAGCACCAGCGCGGCCAGCCCCGCCAGCAGCCCGGCCACGAGCGTCACCGGGCGCCTGCTCGGCCCTCCCGCTCGCCTGGGACGCGACCCGTCCGGTTTCCCGGGCGTCTCGGACGCGGCCGTGGTCACACCGGCCCTGCTCACCAGGTACCCCTCTTCTTCGGTAATGCTTAGGCAAGGCTAATCTAACGTAGAAGTCAATTTAGGTAAGCCTATCCATTGGAGTGAGAAATGTCCCGACCTGTCCTTCCCCGGCGGGGGTTCATGGCCGCGGGCCTCGGTCTCGTGTTCGTCCTGACCGCCTGCGGGAGCGGAACGGAGACGACGACCGCGGCGACGGGCGGCCCGTCGGCCGCGACCTCCCCCTCGGCGGGCCCCTGGACCTTCACCGACGACCGTGGGAAGAAGATCGATGTGCCCAGCCGCCCGGCCCGGGTCGTCGCCCAGGTCGGCGCCGCCGCGGCGCTGTGGGACTTCGGCGTCCGGCCGATCGCCGTCTTCGGGCCGCACCGGCTCAAGGACGGTACGAAGGATCCCCAGGTCGGTGATGTCGACATCACCAAGGTCGAG
This sequence comes from Streptosporangium sp. NPDC006930, assembly GCF_040635605.1. NCBI lineage: Bacteria > Bacillati > Actinomycetota > Actinomycetes > Streptosporangiales > Streptosporangiaceae > Streptosporangium > Streptosporangium sp. NPDC006930. The sequence continues at coordinate 547,199 of NZ_JBEYID010000001.1, forward strand.
TCCCTCGGCAACGTGTGGGACGAGTTCAACGTCGAGAAGTACATCTCCCTGCAGCCGGACCTGCTGGTCAGCGGCATGTACGCCAAGGACGCCCTCTGGTACGTGCCGGAGAAGTCCGCCGCCACCATCGAGCAGGTCGCCCCCACCCTCGGCGTCAGCCAGATGGAAATGTCGGTGCCCAAGATCATTGAGAGGTACGGGCAGGTCGCCGCCGCTCTCGGCGCGGATCTCGACGCCCCCGAGGTGGCCACCGCCAAGGCCAGGTTCGACGCCGCCTCCGCCGCGCTCGTCACCCCGCACAGCAAGAGCCTGAAAGTCATGGTCATGGCGGGCGGGCCGGAGGCGATGTGGGTGGCCAACCCCGAGGCGCACGCGGACGTGCGCTACTTCAAGGAGCTCGGCCTGGACGTCGTGGTGCCGGAGAAGGTCGACGAAGGCGGCTACTGGCAGACCCTGAGCTGGGAGAACGCCGACACCTACCAGGCGGACGTGATCCTGGTGGACGCCCGCTCCCAGTCGATGCGGCCCGAGGAGATGAAGAAGAAGCCGACTTTCGCCGGGCTGCCCGCGGTCAAGGCGGGACAGGTCTACCAGTGGCACGCCGAGGAGCGCTACAGCTACCAGGGCTACGCCGACGTGCTGGAGCAGCTCAACGCCGACCTCGCCAAGGCGAAAAAGCTGTAGTCGTCACGCCGTCGCGGGCCGACTCGTTCGGATCAGGCGTAGGTGCCGCGGACCTCCACGATGTCGGCCAGCGGGAACTCCAGGTAGTCGCCCGCCTCCTCACACCACGCGTCGAGCACGCCGCTGCGCAGCTCGCCGTGGCTGATGGTGGCGGTCAGGCCGTCGGTCAGCGTGATCGCCGCCCGTACGCCACGGTCGACGACGAAGCCGAGCAGCGACTGCTGGGCGGTCGGCAGACGAGAGGCCATACGGCCGATGACCGCCCACGTCCTGCCGGCGGACTTGGACGCCTCGCCCTCGGCGACGAGCAGGCGCTGGGCGTGCTCGCGCGGATCGGGAGGCGGTTCCACCAGCGGGTACGAAGGCTGCTCCAACTCGGCCACCCTGCCCCCGGGAAGCAGGATGAGCCGTCCGTTCCGTGGCTCCTCGACGCGGGCCCTGCGGATGGTGATCTCACCGGTGTCCTCGATCGGCACCGGCGCGTAACCGTTCTCCCTCAGCGCCGCGAGGGTCTTGTCGGCGGGCTGCGAACTGGCCAGCACGGTCGGGGCGAGCAGCCGCAGGCCCAACCGGCCCAGCCGCCGATGCCCGGCGATCTCGGCGAGCAGCACCGGATCGGAGGCCTGCACGATGCAGGCGACCGTGGTCACGGTGACCTCGCCGTGCCGCCTGGCCACGTCGTGGACGAGGTAGTCGAGGGGCTGCGGCACCGCGCCCACCTCCGCCAGGTCCGCCAGCAGGCCCTCGGCGGTGTAACCGGAGTCCATGGCACGGCGCACGCTGGCCGGGGTGAACCGCCACACCGAGGCCGCGCCTCGCGACTCGCGTTCGGCGGCCCGGTCGAGCAGCTCGGCGAGCTCACCGGCGGGCGGGCCGGTCACCACGGCGGTGAGATCGGCGCCGAAGAGAGCGCTCCGCCGCACGCTGGCGAGCGCTCTGGTGGAGCACTCGACCAGTACGGGGTCGTTCTCCACGATGGGCGACGAGTCGTCGATCTCGTCGCAGGGAAAGGCGTCGAGACCGGCCATCGCCCGGCCGAGATCGGTGATCGTGTCGAGGGCGACCAGCCCGAGCACGCGGGCCTCCTCCAGCACGGCGGGGGCGCACTCGGCCAGCAGCGCCCGGTCCAGCAGCGGCGCGTGCCAGTGCGCGGACCTGACCAGCCCCGCCAGGTCGGTGCAGGCGGTGTTGGCGGGCAGCCGGGCCAGCACGCCGAGCAGCGCCCGCCTGGCGCGGGCGACCATGGCCCCCGCCGGGTCGTCGCCGAGCACCGTGCCGTACTTGCCGTCGATCTTCCGTAGCGACGAACGCTCCATCCGCCACCACGCCGACAGCAGCACCCTGAGCCTGGCGGCGGCGTCGTCCAGCCGCCAGCGGTCGAACTTCTCCGTGGGCACCAGCCCTCCGGCGGGCTCGTCCCAGGCGAGCAGCCGGGCCACCGCGCACACCTCGAGCAGCAACCGGGTCTCGTCCTCGTCGCAGCCGGTGTCCTTGGCCACCCGCCGGACCTCGCGCACCCCGACCCCGCCCGCCTTGAGCAGCGGCAGCGGGAACTTCGCGGTGTTCTCCAACATGGCGGCGCAGCGCTCCACCACGTGCGGTGCGGCGAGCGTCATCAGGTGGTCGACGGCCTCGGGGTCGACGGGGATGGTGGCGAGGTCGGGTGGGAGGGGGGTGAAGGGAGGGTGGTAGTCGGGGCCGCGCAGCGCGAGCGCCACCTCACGAGGCATCTCGGCCATGTTCCAGCTGGGCCGGAAGAGCAGGCCGTGGTCGGCCGCCCACTTCTCCGGAGATCCGGGCACCACGAACCTGCCACCGTCCACGTCGCGGACCGGGCCGTCCCAGGCGAACTCCTCCAGCAGCCCTCTCGTGCCGTCCGGAGCCTTCTCCAGAAGTGCGATCACCCGCTCCGGATCGGAGAGGATCTCGGTCACCCTGATGACCGTGCGCCGCTTGGGGCCCTGCGGAAGGCCGAGGGCCCTGGCCAGCCCGCGCAACGCGTCGGCGCTGACCGTCCAGGAGTTCAGGTAGTGGGGAATCGGGTCGCCGAGCCCGCAGGGCGCCGTCCACCACCGGGCGACCCCCTCGGCCACGCGGATGCGGCCCTCGGCGTCCGGCCACGCCAACGCGTGGTCGAACAGCAGGTCGAGCCAGGGGGCGACCTCGGCCTCGGGCACGCCCATGAACCGGGCCACCGTGTCAGATCCGGCCTGCTCGCCGAGGGCGAGCGAGGCCTGCGCCACCTCCAGCGAGGGCAGCGGCAGGCCGCGCATGACCTCCATCACCGCGAACCCGTTGCCCAGCCGCTGCGCCAGGGTGTCCAGGCGGCGTGGCCACGGTGGGGCGATGGCGTCCAGCCGGTTGGCCAGAACTCGGGCGAGCCGTTCTTCGTCGAGGGTTTTCAACCAGCCGAGCAGGTGATCGTCCATCTCGCAGCTCTCTCAGGAATCTCGCGCGGGGACTCTCCGTGAGCCATAAACATCCACGGTAATGCAGAGGACATCTCTGACGGCATCTACCGCGCAGAATGCGATGCGTTATAAAACTCTCCACCCGGATCTGACCGGTCCCGGGGCCGCGAGACGGGAGGGGGGCGGCCCCGGGACCGATCGGCGCCTTTGGAAAGGGAAGGGGCGGCGCCGTCCGGGAGGGTCGGTAGAGGCTCGGGGGAGCGGAGAAGGTCGTCGGAGCCCTGGGAGAACCTCGGGCCCGGGGTGATGGGCGGACCCGAGGGCGTTCGAGGGGCCCTCCGGGGAGAGGGGAAGAAAGGGGACTACGGACGGTCGAAGGGATCCGGCTCTTCGCACGGGCCCGTCCGAAGGACGGCCCACACGATCTTGCCGTACGGGGCGAGCGGTGCCCAGCCCCATCGGAGACTCAGCGACTCGACGATGTGCAGTCCGAGGCCGCCGATGTCGAGGGGGCAGGGGTCACGGAGGGCGGGAAAGCCGGCCCCCGGGTCGTTGAGCGTGCAGGCGACCAGCCCGTCCCGCCGGAGCAGGGAGAGCCGGATCGGCTCCCTGGCGCGTGACTCGGCCAGCCTCAGGCCGTGCCTGAAGGCGTTGGTCGCCAGCTCCGAGACCACCAGCTCCATGTTCTCGCCCAGTTCGGCGAGGTTCCAGCCGGTGAGGGTGCCTGTCGCGAAGCTGCGGGCGGAGTGGACGGACTCGGCCTGTGGCGGGAGGACGAATGTGGCGCTGGCCATGGCTACCGGGGACCTGGGAAGAAGATCACGCGCGGAATCGGGCCACCAGCCGGCGGGGGGCCACCAGTCGAGAGCCGTCCATGACGTTGACGCTCGGGGGGGCGCGGTTTGGGCGGACTGCACAGCCGTCATCATGGTGCAAACTCCCGTGCAGGTGCAAGAGCGAATGCACGTGCATAAGACCTGTGCAACCGCTACCGTTACCCCTGATTGGGTGATTACGGACGAAAGGGGATCTTGGTCATGGCCAAGGATTCTTTGGCCATGAAGTGACAGACTGTCGATCAGGAAAGCGAGCGAGGAGCACTACGTGTCCATGGATCCGCCCGGTACCGGTTCCACCGTTCGGCGAATCATGCTCGGCGCCAGCCTGCGCCGGTTGCGTGAGGAGAAGGGACTTGCCCGAGAGGTCGCGGGATTTCACATCCGTGCCTCGGAGTCCAAGATCAGCCGTATGGAACTCGGCCGCGTCGGTTTCAAGACACGTGACGTGGAAGACCTGCTCACCCTGTACGGCGTGCTCGACGACGCAGAACGGCGCGGCCTGCTGGAGATGGTCCGCGAGGCGAACACCCCGGGCTGGTGGCACAAGTACGGCGACCTGTTGCCGAACTGGTTCACCACCTACGTGGGGCTGGAGGAGGCGACGAACATGATCCGCACCTACGAGGTGCAGTTCGTTCCCGGCCTGCTGCAGACGTCCGCCTACGCGCGCACCGTGATCCGGTTGGGCTACCCGGACGTGCCGGAGGCGGAGATCGAGCGTCGTGTGCATATGCGCATGCAGCGGCAGGATCGCCTGACGAGGAAAGACGGCCCTCGGTTGTGGGCGGTCATCGACGAGGCGGCCCTGAGGCGTCCCATCGGAGGTAAGGAGATCATGCGTGAACAACTCCAGCACCTGCTGGAAGTGTCCTCGCTTCCCAACATCACCCTTCAGGTGATGCCCTTCCGATTCGGCATGCACGCGGCCGAGGGTGGTGCGTTCAGCATCTTGCGGTTTCCCGAGTCCGACCTGTCGGACGTCGTCTATGTCGAGCAGCTCTGGGGTGCCCTCTACCTGGACAAACGTGAGGACATCGATCCATACCTCACGGCCATGGAGCAGTTGTGCGTGGAAAGCACCACGCCCGGGGGCACCGCCGAGATCCTCGGCGACCTTCTCAGAGAGATGTAAATGAAGCAGACCTACAACGGCATGCCCGCCACTGACCTTGCCGGGGCCAGCTGGCGCAAGAGCCGCTACAGCAACTCGACGGGTAACTGCGTCGAGCTGGCCGAACTGACGGATGGCAGCATCGCGGTCCGCAACTCGCGTTTTCCCGAGGGGCCTGCCCTGATCTACACGCGGGACGAGATTCGCGCCCTGGTGCTCGGGGTGAAGGATGGGGAGTTCGACGGTTTAACGGTGTAACACCGTTTTTACATCGGGGCGGCCGGGTTAACCGCGACGCGCCGATGATGTAACCGGGGGAGTGGATCGGCGCGGAAGAGTTTGAGATCACAGTGATTGGGGGCTCAAACCGTGCTCGACCAGATGACCTTGTATCCGGTGGCAGACGACGTGCTGTTCGCGCCAGGCGGGCGCGTCGTGATCCGCACTTACGGCGTCGCCTCGGCGGCCACAGGGGAAGGTGCGTCCACTCCGGTGTCCTACCGCACATGGGTCACCGGAGTGCGCGACCAGCCACGTTACTGGCGCTGGGGTCACTTCGAGGACGCCTGCCACGGTCATCGCAAGGTCCTCGAATGGCTGACCGGCCGCGGTCCCCAGCCCGTCGCCGCCGCAGCCTGACCGAGACCTCCACCCCGTACGACGTGACGGCGCTCGGCCCGGCGGTTTTCAGAGGTCAGACGGGGGCGTTCCAGGCGAGGATCACCGGCTCGCCGTGCTCGAAGCCGAGCCGGGAGTAGGTTCCGGTGTCCAGCCGGAAGAGCCGCCCGTCCTGCGGGGACAGTCTGAGCCAGCGGGCGCACAGGACCCGCAGGAAGTGACCGTGGGCGACGAGGACCACGTCGCCCTCCACGGCCCCGGCGCGGGCGATCACCCGGTCGGCGCGGGCGCCCACCTGCTCCGCGCTCTCGCCGGGATGGTCGGCGTCGCCGGGAACGACGCCGTCACGCCACAGATACCAGCCGGGGCGGCCCTCACGGATCTTCGGGGTGGTGATGCCCTCGTAGCCGCCGTAGTCCCATTCCCACAGATCGGGCTCGATCTCGTACTCCTTGATCCCGGCCAGCTCGGCGGTGTTCCTCGCACGACCGGCCGGGCTCACCAGGGCCAGGTCGAATGTCAGGCCCGCGATCAGCGGGGCGAGCGCCCGCGCCTGGTCCTCGCCCTTGGGGGTCAACGGCATGTCGGTGAGTCCGGTGTGCCGGCCGTCCCGGCTCCATTCGGTCTCGCCGTGTCGCAACAGAGTCATCTGATTCATGGTGCCCACCATCATGCCGGTATGGCCTGTGCCGGTCGTCGGCGGCTCATGAACGGCTCACGGACGGCCCATGGACGGCTGATGGACTGAGCACGGACTGAGCACGGCATACACCCGGAGCACGCGTTTGGGGGGGAGGGAGCATGCGAAACTGGATTAGTGACGTTATCTGTAGGTCTGGTCGGCGCCGGACCATGGGCCGAGATGGTGCACGCGCCGATGCTGGCGGCTGGTCCGAACACGCGTCTGGCGGGCGTGTGGGCACGTCGCCCCGAGGCCGCGGCGAGGTTCGGCGCCCCGGTCTTCGAACGGATCGAGGAACTCTTCGACAACTGCGAGGCGGTCGCGTTCTCGGTGCCGCCCGCCGTACAGGCGGAGCTGGGGGTTCGCGCCGCCAAGGCGGGCAAGGCGCTGCTGCTGGAGAAACCGCTCGCCGCCGACCTGGACGGGGCACGGCGGCTGGCCGAGGCGGTCGCCGAGGCGGGAGTGGCCTCGCAGATGGTCCTCACCTGGCGTTACTCACCCGCCACCCGCGCCTTCCTGGCCAGGGTGTCGGCGATCGAGCCGTTCGGCGGGCGGGCGGCCAACGTCTCGGGGGCGATGCTCGGTGGGGCCTTCGCCACCTCCTGGCGTCTGGAGCGCGGCGCGATCCTCGACGTCGGGCCGCACATGATCGACATGCTGGACGCGGCGCTCGGCAGGGTCGTCGGGGTCCGGGCGCACGGCAACCCGCTGGGCTGGGTCGGACTGCTGCTCGAGCACGAGACCGGCGCGGTGAGCGAGGCATCGCTGTGCATGAGCGTGCCGGGTGAGAACCCGCCCTCCGAGGTCGAGATCTACGGGCGCCTCGGCAGGGAGTCCCTCGACGGCACCCGGCTGGGCTCCGACATCTTCTCCCTGATGCTCACCGAGTTCACGCGTACCGTACGGCGCGGCGGTGGCCACCCCCTGGACGCCGCGCACGGCCTGCGCCTGCAGGAGATCATCGCCGCCGCCGAGGAGCAGTTCGGCTGAGGGACGGCGGCGATGAGTGGTTCGGCCGAGGTGCGACTCGGCTGAGGGCGGTTCGTCGAAGAGGCGAGGAACGGTTCACCGCAGGGCGCGCGACGGAGAGGTTCACCGGAGAGCGGTTCGCCGGAGGGCGTGTGTCGAAGGTCTCGACACCCGGGGACCCTCGAAGGACGTTCTGGGGAATTGATACCGTTCGTCTGACGCGCAGCGTGAGCGAAGTCCGGTGTGAGTCCGGCGCTGTCCCGCAACTGTCATGACCCCGAGGGGTCGAGCCAGGTCGCCTCCGCCGCGTCGACGCAGACCCTCGTGGAAAAGGGTGACCCGTCTCTCCTGGGTCTCTCGGTTCCGGCAACTGAAAGGACCTCGTGTGAGGCCCGTACGCAGCGCCCTCGCCGGTGCCCTGTTCGCCGCGCTGACCCTGGCCGGATGCGGCCAGAGCTCCCCAGCCCCGTCCCCAGCCCTGTCCCCGACCGCCCCTGCGGCGGCCACTCCCTCGGCGGGCTTCCCCGTCACCGTCGAAGCGGGCAACGGCCCCGTCGTCGTCGCAAAGAGACCCGAGCGGATCGTCTCGCTGTCGCCAAGCGCGACCGAGAGCCTCTTCGCGATCGGCGCAGGACCGCAGGTCGTGGCGGTGGACGACCAGTCCACCTATCCCGCCGAGGCGCCGAAGAGCGACCTGTCCGGTTTCAAGCCGAACGTGGAGGCGATCATCGCCAGGAAACCCGACCTGGTCGTGGTCGCCAACGACATCGGTGGCGTCGTGGCCGCGCTGGGCAAGGTCGGCGTCCCCGTGCTGCTGGAGCCCGCCGCGACCAAGTTCGACGATGCCTACGACCAGATCGCCGACCTCGGCGACGCCACCGGCAACGGCGACAGGGCCGCCGAACTCGTCGCCGGGATGAGAAAGCGGCTCGACGAGATCACCGCGGCCGCACCCAAGGACGCGAAGCTCACCTACTACCACGAGCTGGACACCACCCCCTATTCGGTCACCTCCACCACCTTCCTCGGCCAGATCTACGGGCTGTTCGGCATGACGAACATCGCCGACGAGGCTCCCGACCCGGCCGGCGGCTATCCCAAGCTCTCTGCCGAGTTCGTCGCCCAGGCCGACCCCGACCTCGTCTTCCTGGCCGACACCAAGTGCTGCGCCCAGTCCAAGGACACCCTCGCCAAGCGTCCCGGCTGGTCCAAGCTCTCCGCCATCAAGAACGACCGGGTCATCCTCCTCGACGACGACATCGCCTCCCGCTGGGGGCCGCGCGTCGTCGACCTCGCCGAGCAGATCGGCGACGCCGTTCAGAAGGTGTCGGCGGGCTGATCGGTGTCAGGAAAAAACGGCAGATGTCTCCTCGCCGCCTCGAAGGACGAGGGCCGCACTCCGGACCGTCGGTGAGTCCCGGCGACGCGGCCTCCGGATCGTCGCCTTCAGCCGACACGGACCCCGGCATCGAGACGAACGCGGGCACGGACCCCGGTACCGGTACAGACACCGAGACGAACACGAACGCCGGCACCGACACCGGCACGGGCACGGGCACGGACGTCGGCGCGGCTCGGAAGGCCGATGCCCGGGGGAGGCAGGCGGCCAGGCTGAGCCCGCTGGTGGCGCTCGCGGCCATGGCGGTGCTCCTGGCGAGCATGCTCGCCGGGCTGCTGGTCGGCGCGGCGGACATCGCGCCGACCAGCGTGATGCTCCAGCTGCTCGACTGGCTGCCGTTCGTCTCGGCGGACTCGGGACTCGCCCCGGTCGAGCTGGGCCTGCTGACCGAACTGCGGCTGCCCCGGGTCCTGCTCGCCGCGATCGTCGGTGGCCTGCTGGCCGTCGCGGGAGCCGGATACCAGGGTGTCTTCCGCAACCCGCTCGCCGATCCCTACCTGCTGGGAGCCGCGGCGGGCGCCGGTCTCACGACCACGGCGGCGATCGTCTTCACCGGTGGCGACGTCGAGGCGATCGGCATCCCCGCCGCGGCCTTCACCGGGGCCGTCGGCGGTGTGCTGCTCGCCTACGCGCTGGGCAGCGCGGCGGGCCGGGGCGGCGGCACCGCGACGCTGGTACTCGCGGGCGTCGCGGTCACCTCCTTCCTCACCGCCGTCCAGACGTTCCTGCAACAGCTCAAGGTGGAGGAGCTCCAGCGCATCTACGCCTGGATCCTCGGCGACGTCGGCGGCGGCTGGGGCCAGGTCACGCTCGTCGTCCCGTACGCCGCCGTCTCCGTGGTGGTCATGCTGCTTCACGGCAGGCTTCTCGACGTGCTCTCGGTCGGCGACGACGAGGCGGTCACCCTCGGCCTGAACGCGACCCGCGTCCGCCTCGTCGTGCTGCTCGCCGCCTCCCTCGCCACCGCGGCGGCCGTCGCGGTGAGCGGGCTGATCGGCTTCGTCGGCATCGTCGTGCCGCACGTGGTCCGTCGCCTCGCCGGGTCGTCGTACCGGATCGTGCTGCCGATCTCGCTCATCGGCGGAGCCGCCTTCCTCGTCCTCGCCGACCTGATCGCCAGGACCGTGCTCGCCCCCGCCGAGCTGCCCATCGGGGTGGTGACCGCGTTCGTCGGCGCGCCGTTCTTCGTGGCCGTGCTGCGCGTGACCCGCAGGGTCGAGACATGAGGCGGCCCGTGACCCGCGGAGTCGAGACCGTGACGCACGTGCTCGGAGTCGAGACCATGAGGCCGTACGTGATCCGGGAGAAGAAGGCGCGGTTCCGCCCGTACGGTGGGCGCGCGGCCGTGACCCGCGCGCCGCGCGAAGGGGAGATGCGGTGAGCCACCTGGTGGTGAGGGACCTGTCGGTGGTGCTGGACCGGCGCCCGGTGCTGTCCGGTGTCGGGCTCGACGTACGGACCGGCGGCTGGCTGGCCGTCATCGGGGCCAACGGCGCGGGCAAGTCCACTTTGCTGAGGGCGCTGGCGGGGGTGCTGCCCTTCGAGGGGGAGGCGCTCGTCGACGACGTGCCGCTGCGGCGGCTCAAGGCCAGGGAGCGGGCCGGGCTGCTCGCCTACGCCCCGCAGTCCCCGGCGCTGCCGGCCGACATGACCGTGTTCGACTACGCCCTGCTCGGCCGCACCCCGTACATCCCCTACCTGGGCCGTGAGAGCCGTCACGACCGCGAGGTGACCGTGTCGGTGCTGGAGCGCCTGGATCTGTCGCCTCTCGCCGCCCGCCCGCTCGCCCACCTGTCCGGTGGCGAGCGCCAGCGTGTCGTGCTCGCCAGGGCGTTGGTCCAGCAGGCCCGGGTGCTCCTGCTCGACGAGCCCACCACGGCCCTCGACCTGGGACACCAGCAGCAGGTGCTGGAACTCGTGGACCGGCTCAGGCTGGCCGACGGGCTCACCGTCGTCACGACGCTCCACGACCTGAGCCTGGCGGGTCAGTACGCCGACTCGATGATGCTGCTCTCCGGCGGACGGGTGGCCGCCTCGGGCGCCCCGGCCGAGGTGCTCACGGGCGAGCTGATCGGTGAGCACTTCGACGCCCGTGTGCGTGTCGCGGCCGGTCCCGGCGGCAGGCCCGAGGTCCATCTGGAGCGTCCTTGAGCGAGACGGGAAATCGTCCGGAGGCGTTCGTGAGCGGATACGAGGTTGGGCTGGACGTCCCGGAGCGGATCCGAGGTTCACACGGCGCATCACCGAGACCGTCGCCGACACATGGGGTGTCTCCGAGACTGAGCCATCGCGACGAGGACGGAGCGCGGCTCGCCTCGTTGCTGTGGGAGTTCGGGCCAGGCCGGCGGGCGATCTCCTCGGCGATGGTCGGCGGCGGCATCGGTCCGGCCGCCTGGGTGCTCAACGCGCAGGTGGTCGCCGGGTACTCGCGGATGGACCCGGTGGACCACCTCCTGGAGCTCGCTCCGCCTGGCCCCGGGGTCGGCATGCTCACCGCGGCCTCGGTCGAGCACTTCACCCGGGCTCACGACGGGGGAGTGGAGGTGGTGGCGACCGTCGGCCTGCGTGTCCCCACCTGGGCCGCCGCCCCCGAAGGCGCCGCCGACCCCGAACTGGCCCCCATGCTGCTGCCGGGAACGATCAACATCGTCGTCGCCGTCCCGGTCGCGATGAGCGACGCCGCCCTGGTCAACACGGTCATGACGGTGACCGAGGCGAAGACCCAGGCACTACTGGAGGCCGGTTTCCCCTGCACCGGCACCGCCTCCGACGCCGTCTGCGTGGTCGCCCCCGAGCGGATTCCCGGGGGTCCGGAGGAGCTCTTCGGCGGTCCCCGCTCCACCTGGGGCGCCCGCGTCGCCCGCGCCGTCCACACCGCCGTCCGCCAGGGCGCCCACCGATGGTCGAACCGTGATACTTCAGCTACTTAAAGTAAGGAAATCGAGGGAAGTAGCACGTGGGCGAGGGCGAGACTCCCGATACTGAGCAGGTGACCGCGATGGCGACGACGGAGCCGACGACCAGACGGACGGTTCTCCACGGAGAGCCGCCGTTCACCGTCGACGACCTGCTCACGTTCCCCGACGACGGGAACCGCTACGAGCTCTTCAATGGGAGCCTGCTGGTGAGTCCCTCTCCTGTCCCCCTGCACCAGCGTGCAATCTTGCGTCTCGCGCGAATTCTCGAAGACGCCGCGCCGCCGGAGTTCGAGCCGCCGCCGGAGGTCAATCTCCGGGGGAGCAGACGTGACTTCTTCATCGCCGACCTGGTCGTGGTGCCCGCCGAGGCCGTCGACGAGACGGAGCTGATGTTCGCGCCGCGCGACATCCTCCTCGCCGTCGAGATGGTGAGTCCGAGCACCCGGGCGCGGGACCGCCACCTCAAGAGGGCCGCCTACGCGGCGGTGGGAATTCCCGTCTACTGGCGGATCGAGCTGTCCGACGGGCCGTCCGTCCACGTTCACGAGCTCGCCGGTGACGAGTACAAGGCAGCGGAGAAGCACGAGGCCGGAGAGGTGACGAGCCTGCTCGCCCCGTTCGAGGTCTCCTTCGATCCCGCGGTGCTGCTGCGTCCCCGCGACCGAAGGGACCGGAGCTGAGGGATCCGGGATCGAAAGGACCGGAGCCGAAAGGGCCGGGCCGCTTTGGGTGATCTTCGATCGGTATACATTGTCGCGCCGGAGGGGCCGCCGGGATTAGACTTTGCGTAACTGTCCGCGACGGGGCGTGGACGTGACGATAGGCCGTAAGACGGGATGGGCGAAGCGGGGTGGCGATGCCCTGCTCATGGCCTTTTGTTGGTGATGGCGGAAAGAAAGTCAAGTCCTACGGGCCTGGACGGTTCACTTATTCACCCCTGTTTGCGACCCTGGTCCTATCCCCTGTAGGGAGTGGCGATGCGGCGGTTCGGTTCGGCGCTGGCGGTGCTCGGAGGGCTCTGTTTGGCGATCGCCGGGGTGGCTCCCGCCCTGGCTCACGAGCATCCCAGTGGGATCACCGACCTGGTGACCCCGGCGGTGGTCAGGATCGAGGCGACGGCGCGGGTCGACATCACGCTGCTCGACCACATCGGTGAACTGGTCCACGTGGAGCGTTCCTACGAGGTGCCGATCGGCAGCGGCACCGGCACCGTGATCAACCCCGACGGGGGCATGGTCACCCTCACCCGGGTGGTCAAGACCGACCGCGACGTCCGGATCTACGCGGCCAACAAGATTTTCGCCGCGCACCACAAGGTCAAGATCCCCGAGGACTTCGAGCGGCACCGGCTGAAGGACGACCGGCTCGACCACCACCTGCAGGAGTGCTACCCGCCCAAGCAGCCCACCGCCACCTGCATCATCGACGTCACCACCGAGATCACGGTCTTCCCCAACATCTCTCCCCCCGACAAGGAGGGATTCAAGGCGGAGATCGTCCGTGTCGGTGGCAAGCCCGACAGTCCCGCGGTGCTGAGCCCCGTCGGCCGCGCGGACGGGAGCGCGGGCCTGCCCACCGCCCCGCTCGCCGCCGTGGTGCCCGCCAAGGAAGGCTCGCCGGTGGCGGTCGCGGGATTCACCGGGCGGCCCGCCGCGAACCTGCCGGAGACCGTCGACATCGCCCACCTGCGGGCGGGTGGCGCGGGGGAGAGCGGCCGGCAGTTCAAGGACCCGGAGAACAAGGTCAACGAGCCGGAGAAGCTGGGAGCCCTGATCGACAAGGGCCTGCTCGGTGGCCCGGTGATCGAGGACAAGAAGGGCGAGGTCGTCGGCCTGCTGATCGGCGGCGGCAAGGACGCCCGGATGATCGGCATCCGTGAGATCACCAAGGCCCTCGCCGAGGCGGACGTCGCGCCCGCCCGGGGTTCGATCGACGCCGCCTTCGAGCAGGCGCTGACCCGCTTCCACACCCATTACTACGGCGACGCCGTCCCCGCCTTCCAGCGCGTGCTTGAGCTCTACCCCGGCCACATCGTGGCGGCGGCGCACCTGAAGACGTCGCAGGCCAAGCGGGGCACCGCGGAGGACGAGGCCACCAAGAGGGCGGCCGCCTCCACCGACCTGCCCAAGAGCACGCCCCTGTGGCCGTTCCTCGTCGGCGGCGGCCTGCTGGTGCTCGTCGTGCTGGTCATCGCGATCCTGCTCTGGCGCCGTGGGTCGCAGGACCCCGACCCCGAGCCTGAGCCGAGCCCGGCCGCGGAGACCCGGCCCCCGGTCCCGGCCTCGCCACCGATACCGATACCGCCGCGACCGGCCTTCGACGAGCAGGCCGACTCCACGGTCGTCGTCGGCCGATCCTTCCCGGCGCTGCCCAAGATCTCCTCCACCACCCCCGGTCAGCCGGTGCTGGTGGCACGCGACCCCGGTCACAACACGGCCCCGGGGTCCAGCACGGCGCCGGGCACGAAACCCGGAGAGACGGTGGTGCAGAAATACTGCACGGGTTGCGGGATGCGGCTGGGCCCCGCCCACAGCTTCTGCGGCTACTGCGGCCAGCCGACCAAGACGTGATGTCCATGAACGACAGGGCGCTGATCGGCCGGGAAGTGGCCGGCTACCAGGTAGAGGACATCATCGGCAAGGGCGGCATGGCCGTGGTCTATCTCGCGATCGACCCCAGGCTCAACCGCAGGGTGGCACTGAAGATCCTCAATCCGCTTCTCGGCGAGGACGACAGGTTCCGCCAGCGCTTCGTGCTGGAGTCGCGCACGGTCGCGAGCATCGACCACCCCAACATCATCCCGATCTACGAGGCCGACAGCGCCGACGACGGCACCCTCTACATCGCGATGCGTTACGTCGACGGCCCCGACCTGCGCAAACTCTTCTACGACCGAGGGCCGATGCCGGTCAGCCAGGTCAGCCGGATCTTCACCCAGGTGGCCGCCGCACTCGACACCGCGCACGCCCACGACCTGGTCCACCGCGACGTCAAGCCCGCCAACATCCTGATCGCCGGTCACACCGACGGCGACCACGCCTACCTCACCGACTTCGGCATCACCAAGCACCGCACCTCGATCTCCGGGCTGACCCAGACCAACCAGTTCATCGGCACCCCCCGCTACATGTCGCCCGAGCAGATCAACAAGGAGCACATCGACGGCCGCTGCGACCAGTACGGCCTGGCCTGCGTGGTCTACGAGGCCCTGTCGGGGCGGCTGCCCTTCCAGCGCGACAACGAGATCGCCCTGCTGTGGGCGCATCTCGCCGAGACGCCCACACCGCTCACCACGCTCCGCCCCGAGCTGCCGCTCGAAGTCGACGGTGTGATGATGCGGGCCCTGGCCAAGTCGCCCGAGCAGCGCTACGACACCTGCGGTCAGTTCGTCGCCGAGTTGCGTGACGCGATCAGCGGCGCCGGGCAGCCGTACCAGCTCGCGCAGGCTGCCTCGACGTCGCCGACGGTGTCGCCGACGGCGTCCGAGACGACCGAGGTGTCCGGGAAGCGGACGGGGCCCAAGAGGCCCCCGTCCGGTGGAAAGGGCATTCTCATCGGTGCGGCCGTGGCGATCACGGCGATCGTCGCGCTGGTGGCGGTGCTCGCCGCGTTCCTGCGCGGCGGCGACACCTGGGTGGCGTACACGGGCTCCTCCGCGGTGCCGGTCGCCTTCCAGCACCCCGGGACCTGGACCCTTGAGCCGCACGCCGACGTGTTCGTGGTGGCCTCCCCGAAGGTGGAGCAGTTTCGCGCGCTGTTCGCCACACCCGTCACCGCCGACTGGGCCGCGGCGAACGAGATCATCAAGGACGCCCCGCAGGACGCCACCGGCCTCTACGCGCAGACCCTCGACACCCTCGACCCGCTCGGCGGCGCCAAGCAGCTGCAGGAGACCCTGCAGTCCTCGCTCCCCGGAACGGTCAGCGTCTTCTCCCAGGTCGTGCAGGTGAGCGTGGGCGGGCAGAACGCCGCGCGCCTGCAGGGGACGATCGCCGACCCGCAGCGCGGCGGTCAGCTCGAATTCACCGGCTGGATCGTCGAACGGCATGACGAGCCCGCCATCCTGATCTACTTCTGCGCGTCCGGCAGGTGCGATGACGCGGTCGCCAACAGGTTCGTGCGGAGTGTCTCGTTCCCGGCGTTCTGACCCGTTGACTTGTGCCCGACTTGTAAGCGGCTTGACCGGGCGTTTTGTCCTATGGGCAAGACGGTCGCCAGGCTTTAGTCTCCCCGCAGGGCGGCTCTCCTTCCCCTTCGGTACCGGTGCGTACGGGCCGTTCGATCGCTCGGCCCCGGAACGAGGTGTCCAGCCGCCCTCAAGGAGGAGAAGTGAACATCCGCGTCGTGATCGCCGACGACCAGGCGATGGTTCGCGCCGGGCTGAAGCTCGTCGTGGAGAGCGAGGTCGGGCTTGAGGTGGTCGGTGAGGCCGCCGACGGGATCGAGGCCCTCGCCGTGGCTCGCCGTACCAAGCCCGACATCGTGCTGATGGACATCTCGATGCCGCGCATGGACGGCATCACCGCCGCGAGGCAACTGCTGGGCCAGCAGGACCCGCCGAAGGTCGTCATACTGACGACCTTCGACACCGACGAGAACCTCTACGCCGCGCTTCGGGCCGGGACGAGCGGGTTCCTGCTCAAGGTCTCGCCGCCCGAGCAGCTCGTGGACGCGATCCGCGTCGTCGTCGCCGGGGACGCCCTGCTCGACCCGGCCGTCACCACCCGCGTCATCGCCTCCTTCGCCGGACGCCACGACCCCGCGCCCCCGCCGCAGCTGGCCGACCTCACCCCGCGCGAGCTGGAGGTGCTGCGCTTCCTGGCGCGCGGCCTGACCAACGCCGAGATCGCGGGGGAGCTCTTCGTCGGCGAGGCCACGGTCAAGACCCACGTGGCGCGGGTGCTGATGAAGCTTCACCTGCGCGACCGGGCTCAGGCGGTGGTGTTCGCGTACGAGTCGGGTGTGGTCCGGCCGGGGGCGGCGGTCGGGTAGTAGGAGATCCACTCCTCGCGGCTCATCCGGAGCATCTTGACGCCGAGCCAGCCCAGCGCGACCGCGGGGGCGATCCACATCGGGATGGTCACCGGACCGTACGGGACGACCAGCGAGGCGCCGTAGCCGATCAGGACGACGAGCGGCACCCACCAGTGCGCGAATCCCGCCCGCCAGACACCGATCAGCAGGACGGGCGTGCCGAAGACGGCGAAGAACAGCCAGGGCATCTGGAAGCCGAAGACGACGCCGGGCAGGTTCAGCATCTCGTCGAGGATCCGCTGCGTCTGCTCGGGGGTGTTGCGCTGCCCGAGCCACCACTCCACCGGATCGGTCAGGAGCAGGCCCGACAGGCTGATGTAGCCGATGATGGTGAGTGGGCCGACGATGTGGCCGAAGACCACCGCGCGGCGGCGCATCACGTGCAGCAGGCCGAGGGCCGCGACGGCCATGAGCAGGTAGGACCAGTGATACATCACCGACTGGACCTGGGCGAGGGCGGGGTTGTCCCCGAAGCTGACCGCCTCGCGATCGTCGCCCCAGGTGCCGGGGTCGACGATGACGGCGATCGCCTGGAGCAGCGGGGCGACGATCAGTAGCACACCTGAGGAGACACGCCGGAAGTCGGCTGAGTCGTGAAACATGGGCTTTTCCTGCCTGTGCGGGGCTTCTCTCACTCAGGAAGGTAGGTGGCGGGTACGCTCGGGGGCGTCCCTCACCAGGCTGATCCGGGGTCCCTCTCGTGGGGTAGTGAGGGGGTAATAAGGTCTCACAGTAGGGCGGTGGGAGTTGTGAGAACCGCCTCTCTCAAGGTCTGGCCCACAGTGCGCGGACTTGCGACCAGAAAGATGAGCGATGTTGCATGAGAAGCTTGAATCGATTTACGACAGCGTCCTGCGTCGTAACCCGGGGGAGATCGAGTTCCACCAGGCCGCTCGTGAGGTGCTGGAGAGCATCGGCCCGGTTCTCGGCAAGCACCCCGAATACGCCGAATCCAAGATCATTGAGCGGATCTGCGAGCCGGAGCGGCAGATCATCTTCCGGGTGCCCTGGGAGGACGACCAGGGCGAGGTGCACATCAACCGCGGTTTCCGGGTCGAGTTCAACAGCGCGCTCGGCCCCTACAAGGGCGGCCTGCGCTTCCACCCCTCGGTCTACCTGGGCATCGTCAAGTTCCTCGGCTTCGAGCAGATCTTCAAGAACGGACTGACCGGCCTGCCGATCGGCGGAGGCAAGGGCGGCTCCGACTTCGACCCCAAGGGCCGCTCCCAGCGCGAGATCATGCGCTTCTGTCAGAGCTTCATGACCGAGCTCTACCGGCACATCGGCGAGTACACCGATGTCCCGGCAGGGGACATCGGTGTCGGCCAGCGTGAGGTCGGCTACCTGTTCGGCCAGTACAAGCGCATCACCAACCGGTACGAGTCCGCGGTGATCACCGGCAAGGGGCTCAGCTACGGCGGCGCGCAGGTCCGCACCGAGGCGACCGGGTACGGTTGCGCCTTCTTCGTCGAGGAGATGCTCAAGGCCCGCGGCACGTCCTTCGACGGCAAGCGCGTCGTCGTCTCCGGCTCCGGCAACGTCGCCGTCTACGCGATCGAGAAGGTGCAGCAGCTCGGCGGTACGGTGGTCGCCTGTTCCGACTCCTCGGGGTACGTCATCGACGAGAAGGGCATCGATCTCGACCTGCTCAAGCAGATCAAGCAGATCGAGCACCTGCGGATGGACGCCTACGCCAGGCGGCGCGGCGAGGTGTCCTTCGTGGCGGGGCGGAGCATCTGGGAGGTGCCGTGCGAGGTGGCGATGCCGTCGGCCACCCAGAACGAGATCACCGGCAAGGACGCCGAGGCGCTGGTGCGCGGCGGCTGTATCGCGATCGGTGAGGGCGCCAACATGCCCACCACGCCGGAGGGCATCCGGATCTTCCAGGAGGCCGGTGTCTCCTTCGGCCCCGGCAAGGCCGCCAACGCCGGCGGCGTGGCCACCAGCGCGCTGGAGATGCAGCAGAACGCCAGCCGCGACTCGTGGACCTTCGAGTTCTCCGAGCGCCGCCTCCAGGAGATCATGCAGGACATCCACGGCCGCTGCCTGAACACCGCCGAGGAGTACGGCATGCCGGGCAACTACGTGGCCGGTGCCAACATCGACGGCTTCAAGCGCGTCGCCGACGCGATGCTCGCCCTCGGCCTGATCTGAGGTCTGAGCCGAGACGTCTGAGACGTCTGCCGATGACCGCCAAAGGCGTCGGTCACCGGCACACTGCCGCCCGCCTCCCCTCGCGATCCTGGGCGCCGAGCCCGCTTTCCCTGCCCGGGGATGCCGGTGGCGTTCTGAACGGAAGTCCTCCAGCGAAACCGTGAAGTGGGGCGCCTACGAGGTGAAGAGCCACTCCAGAGCGGTGAGGGATTTGTCGATGTACGCGTCCTGGCCGGTTTCGAGGCCGTACGCCAGGTCCTCGAAGACGCTGCATCTGGCGTAGAAGACGGCGCGCTCGCGCAGGGTGGTGAGGTCGCCCGTTCGGTAGGTGCCGAGGGCGGCGTCCAGGGCGGCGGGGCCGAGGTCGCGGTACAGCAGGCCGAAGTCGTAGGCCGGGTCGACGATCGCGGCGTCGCTCCAGTCGATGACGCCGGTCACCGCGCCCGTGACGGGGGCGACGAGAACGTGCTCGATCCCCAGGTCGTTGTGCGAGAAGACCGGGTCACAACCGTCGGCCGGAGGAGGGGTGTCCAGGAAGTCCTTCACAGCCCGGTGGTGGGCCTCGGGGATCTCCTCGGCGATCGCGGTATGGATCTCCGCCGCCTCGTCCAGCCATTCGGACGGCGGCGGGTTGTCCACCTCCACCAGCTCGGCCAGCTGATCCACCGGAACGGTGTGCGCGGCGGCGAGCAGACCGCCGAGCGTGGCGGCGACCGACGGGCCGTGGGCCAGCCGCTTCGGCAGGGGCAGGTCGAGCAGCGGCCGGCCAGGGAGCCTGCGGTAGGCGAGACAGCCCCGTTCCGCGACCGTGAATTCCGGCTCGGGGACGGGCACTGGTGAGAAGCCGGCGACGGCGGCGAGCAGACGGGCCTCGCGCGCCACGAGTGTGGCGCGCCGCGCCGGATCCGGCTCCTTGCTGAAGCGTACGATCAACTCGCCGTTGACCTGGTACGCGATGTTGTCCTCGCCCTCGCCGAAGGGTGTGACGGCCTCGATCTGGTAGCCGGGCAGGTGCTCGGCCACCGCGTCACGGGCGTCGTCAGCGCGGTCGTGGTTCTGGCTCCACATATCGCGACCCTACCGATCACATCGAAAGACCGGGCACCCGCCGATCGAGTTTTCGGCTCGCGCCGGGATGGCTCACATGAGCAGGCGCCCGGAACGGGGAGTCGGCCGAAGCGGTATCGAACCCGAGACAGCCGTTTCCCGGTGTGACCCGTGTTCAGGCCGGGAGTTGGGCCGCCACCGTACGCAGGGCCTTCGACGCCTCTCCTGCCCGTCCGGTCAGTGGGTCGCCGTGCCCGAAGCAGGCCGTCTCGACGTCGAGCTCGGCGAGCCTGCGGAAAGACTCGACGGCGCGAGGACGGTCGGTGTTGAACACACCGAGGATGGGGGAGCCGTCCACGCTCGCGACGGCGTCGCCGGTGAACAGGACGCGACGGCCGGGCAGGTAGACGGCGACGCTCCCGTCGGTGTGGCCGGGAACGCCGACCACCCGCGCACCGCCGCCGAAGTCCAGCACGTCGCCGTCCTCCAACTCGCGATCCACCCGCGAGGGTGGTGCGGCCGGCAGCGCCGGCTTGTTCTCGTAGAAGTCGCGCTCCCAGTCGGGCGCGTCGGTGAAGACGGGCGGTGGCCCGGGAGCCCCCCCCGGATGATCGGCGCCTCCAGGCGGTGCGCCATCACCGTCACCTCACCCCAGGTGGCGACCTCGGCCGCTGAACCGGTGTGGTCCTCGTGGAAATGGGTCAGGACGACGTTTCGCAGGTCACCGGGCTCGCGGCCAAGAGCGCGGATCGCCTCCGCGACCCCGGCTCCGGAGCCGACCGTGCCGGTGTCGATCAGCGTCAGCGCCTCGGGGGCGTTCCAGAGGTAGGCCTGCCCGACCTCGAAACGAAGCAGGTGAAGCTCCGGCAGCAGCTGAATGATCTCCATGCCGTGAGCGTAAGGGGGCGCGAGAGAACGAGACCATGCCTTTCACCGAGGGCGGAGCCGGGGGGACGAGATTTACCCGGCCCGCCGAATGCGGCGTATGCGAAGGGGCGCGATCACGGGGCCTTTTGCCGCGGCCCGGGAGGACCGGCCGATCCCGCGCTCGTGGGGAGCGCGGATCAGCCGGTCGACACGACGAACGGGACACCTGTCAGGGGGTGGGCAGGCCGCTGTCCAGCCGGCATCCGTCGCTGGTCCGCGTGTTGTCACAACGGTTGAGTTGGAGGCTGTCCACCACGTAGGCGAAGGACTGGCCGTTCGGGCTCACCACCGAGAGCTGCACGGTGGCCGCGCCGGCCGGTGCGACCGCCGAGACGTTGCGCTCCGCCCAATCAGACGTCAGGGCGTGGAGCGAGCTGTCACTGTTCGAGATCAGCGCGTTCGACGCGTTGTACCAGGAGAGCCTCAGCTTGACGCCGCCGGAGGTGGCGGTCGTCAGCCGGACGAAGAACCTGTACCGCTGCCCCGGCGTCACCTGGGGCCTGCGGGTGACCGACAGGATCCCCTCGGCCCACGACTGGACGTTCACGGTCAAGGACCGTCGGCCGTCGTAGTAGCGGGCCGACACCTGCTGGTCCGTCGCAGGTGGGGTGACCTGAATCCATCCGCCGCCGGAGATGGTGAAGCCCGTGGGGAACCCATAGGGCGCGTCCGCCTCGATCGTGCGTTCCTGCGCGGTCAGCAGGTCGTTGCTGTACCCGATGTCGCAGCAGAGCGGCGGGGTGAGCATCGACCAGGTGGCGAGGTTGGCCTTGCGCGGGTGCGGATGGGAGCTCGTGTAGAACGTTGCCGTGGTCTCGCTCGGGTCGTAGTAGTTGTTGAACTCCTGGTCCACCTGCCAGGTGTGCCACTGGGTGGACATGACGTCGGTGTCCTCATGGAGGACCGTCTCGGTGACCTTGGCGTGGTCGACGTCGAACAGGTGGATGAACTCGTGCAGCATGGTCGCGCTGTCCCACTCGTCGGTCGCCGCGACGCACAGGACTTCGCAGAAGGCCTGCGCCGTCCCGTCGAAGTCCTCGAACACCATGTAGGTACGGTTGGTGTGGTCGTAACCCGCCGCCACCAGGTCGTCCTCGATGACGTCCGCGGCGGTCTCGCCGCCGATCACCCCGTTCTCGATCTTCTCCGGCACCACGAGGGCGCGCGCGTAGTCCGCGTAGCTGCCGGTGCCGTAGCCGGTCCGGCAGCTCAGATTGACATGCTGGTCGTAGTTCGTGGACTCGTCCAGTGACCAGTCCACCCGGTCGACGATCTTGGCGATCCTCTCGACGAAGTCGTCGTAGCGGTTCCCGGACTCCTCGTGCCAGGCGTAGATCACCTGGACCGCGGGGATACTCCCCGCGGCGTTCCCGGGGTTGGACAGCGTGGTGGCGCAGCCTCGCCGGGGAATGTCCGCGTCCGCCGGTTGGGCGTAGGGGACATAAGGTTCGGAGCCGATGGGATTGAAGTCGGCGTGTGCCGTATCCGCCATCAGGACGACAAGCACGACTACGACCAGCGCGGACATGAATCGCTTGAACCGTGCCAACAAAGGATTTTCCTCCAGGAGTTTACCGTGCCGTGAACCCGTAAATGCTCATGGTGGGTTCCCGAGAATTCCGGATGTGTTCTCGGCGGTATATCGGTAAGCATGATTCGGTCGGCGGCACCGGCCCTGAACGTGATCCTTCCAACTGGGCCGTGAAACGCGGCCAGGAACGGATCTCACGCGAGCCCGGGTTCCGCCCGATGTTGAGAGCAGCTCTATGAGCAGCGGTGATGGCAGGGGAAGGGCTGAGGGGCGCTGGTCCAACCGTCGAGCCCCCGGCCTTGGTGGCGGGGGTCGGGTGGGTCGGATCAAAAGCCGCTCATGCGACCGGTGGCCGGGTGCCGTCGGCCTTCACGAGCCTCGAATCCCATTCCGAAGAAATGTGTCCTGAATGTATGCGGTCGATGACCGCCTCACCTCTTTACCTTGGAATCATCGGGCCAGGCAAAGGTAAACAGCGCCTGTTTCGGCTCGATTTCGCAATGACTCCCTGTTTTGTTACTGCTGGGCGTCAGGACGTAAGTGCCCGAAGTTGAAAAGGCGGGGACCGTGAGGGGTGCGGTTACCGACGGCGCGTTCGCCGTTGCTCACCCCGTCGAACGCGCGATCTCGTCGAGCCGGGGGCGGTGACGATACGGGGCGCCGGGGCGAGAAATCGTGCCGCCGATCGCCGCGCTCGCCGACCGGCCCTGGTCGGGCGCTCACCGGCTGCCGTGGGGATGGGTCCGTCGCGTTCACCGTCGGTGGCGACCGGATGCCGGGGTGCGGGAAAGCCGTCCGCGCGAGGGTGGCGCCGTTCGCCGGAGGATCGGCGGTGTGCCGGCCGGGGCAGGCCCTGTGTCCCAGGACCTGCCGACCGGATGTGCCCTCAGCCCGCGCCGGGGACGACGGCGGTCTTCTCCTTGAAGTCGTAGCCGTGCTGCGTGGCGTTCTGCCGGAGGTTGTTGAAGGAGTCCTTGCCGGCCTGGAGGTCGGCCTCGGTGGCGGTGCCGTTCTTCAGCTTGGCGGTCAGGGTGCCGAAGCTGTCGGTGACCGCCTTGACGCCCTTGCACAGCGTCGGGTTGGCCAGGGCGAAGCGCCGGGCCACCTTCAGTTCGTGAAGGGTGAAGAGACCGGCGACGGCGGCCTTGGCGAAGGTCCGCTTCCGTTTCTCCGCTCCGGCCTTGAAACCGCCGCTCTGCAGCGGTTTGTAGATGTAGCGGTAGAAGGCGCCCAGTGCGAGGCCCGCGTGCAGCGCGAAGCGGGTCTTGGCGAACCTCTTGGCGTTGACGCCGACGGGGCACTCCTCCGCGGTGTACTCCTGGGCGGTGTCCTCCCCGGAGAGGTCGGCGGCGGGCGGGGCGCCCGCGGCGGGCGGAACGGCCGCGGGCGTCGTGGCCGCGGCGGCTTCCGGTTTCACGGCGGTCGACTGACCGCCGCCGCAGCCGCCGACGAGCAGTGTCACGGCCAGCAGTGCCGCTGCCGGAACGGCAACGGATCGGGCACTCCGTACAGGCATCTTCCCCCCTGGAGAACGCTCACGGCATCTTTGTGACCTTCATCCCTTTTGTACCCTTTGTGGTTGATTAAACACGCTACGTGAGGTGAGGTCGGCCGCTCAGCCCACGCCGACCATGCTCGGTTCATGTGCCGGCGGGACGCGTACGCGAGAGGAGGCGGCCTGCGGAGCACCGCCTGGACCGGCCCGGCTTCGCCGTCCGGTGAAGGATCACTCGTTGGACTGGTCGAGCCAGCCGATGACGGTGTCGACGGCCTGGGCGTCCAGGTGTTCGGCGAGAAGGCGCCGGAACTCGGCCTCGCCGAGGGCCTCGCGCTGCCGTCCGAGCCAGTACAGATCGATCCTGATCTCGGGTGACCGGAGTTCGGCACAGATGAGCAGGCCGCGCACGGTGAAGGCCACGGCCTCGGCGGCCCTGCCCGTCTTGGTGTACAAGATACTGATCTGGCCGTAGCCGCCGGCCATGCCCGCGCGGTTGCCGAGTTCCTGGTTGATGATGAGGGCCCGGTGGTAGTGCTCCAGTGCCCGCTCGAACTCCCCGCGCTCCTGCGCCATGTCCTCTCGCGCCTGCTCCAGCTCCTCCTCCGCCAGCCCCAGATCCTCCACCCCGGCCCGCGGATTCCTCTCCCACGCCCGCCGCAGCAGCTCATCCAGCCGCTCCGGATCCTCCGGCACCGGAGTCGAGACCGGCCAGGTCACCCCCACCCGATCCACCGCCACCCGAAACGCCGACGCTCCAACCAGCAGCGCACGCGACAGATCGTCCAGCGAACCCACCAGCTCACCCAGCAACGTGTCGTCCACCGCCAACGTCACCGCCTCCGCCAACGCCGCGTCCAACCCCGAACCGGCGGCACGCAACCACTCCCCGGGATCGGGAATGCCACGCCGGTCGAGGAGGTCCTCCAGACGTTCGCGGACATCGTCGAAGCGGGCCCGGCCACCCCGGAGCAGGGCGTCCAGGTATTCCAGCGTGCGGGGATGACCGCCTACGTCGAACCAGGCCCGCTGTCGCTCGGCGACCGGCAGCGCGTCCAGTCCGGGCAGTCGCCACATCAGCTTGCGGGCCTCGGAGAGGGAGAGCGGACCGAGGTGGTGGACGTGCAGACGACGTTCGGCGCGTTTGGGGAGGGGAAGGGGTGGCGGCTGGTGATCAGCAGCTTGTGCCTGCCTCGCAGACGGATCCAGGCGGTCAGGAACCCGGCCAGTTCCTCGTTGAGGACCGTCCATCCGGTGCCGTCGTGCGACAGATTGTCCTCGAAGTTGTCCAGCAGCAGGGTCACCGGCACCTGGACGAGGAGCCACCCGAGTGACTGGAGCCGGTCGGCCCACTCGTACCGAGGCTCTCGTACGGTGAGTGCCAGGTGACGGATCCGCTCGTCGGTGAAGGCCGTCAGCAGGGTGCGGCCGATCTCCTCGAGGAGCTGGTCAGGGCTGGTCTGACTGACCGCCGAGACCACCAGGCCCGCCTCGAACCCGTCGGCGGCGTCGTACAGCGAGATCGACGGGCCACGCTGGAACAGCGCGGGAGTGGCCCACTCCACGAGCGAGGCGCCCAGGCTGTCCGGGGGCAGTCGCCGCCGCTCCTCCTCCAGCCGCCGACGCGCGTCGCAGAACGCGGGCAGCACCTCGGGGACGTCCCGAACCGCCAGCTCGTAGTAGAGCTGCCCGGCCAGGGCGATGGCGTACGGGTCGGTGACCGAGGCGGTCATCGCCAGCACGCCGGGCACCCCGGCCGCCGTCAGCCCCCGAGCCAGGCCACCCGGATGCCGCGTCGTTCCAGCCGCCCGGCCAGGTCGGCGACGATGTCGGCGTCGTCGTGCGAGTAGGAGACGAACACGTCGTAGGTCGTCGTGCCACCGCTTCGGGGGGAGGGTGCCGGGGAGATCGGGGTGCGGGAGGCACGCCTTCTGGAGACCTCTCTTCTCACGGAGATCCAGGCGAATTAGGCGCCCGCGATGCTCACCACGGCACCGATCACGGCGACCGCCAGGTCCGCGATGTCCATGCGATCAGGCTATTGCGCGAGGCGTTTCCATGGCCGGGAGCCGCCACAGATGGTCACTGTTCGTATCGACCGACTCACCGGCCGGCCTCCCTCTCGCCCTTCCCGTAGGGATTCGATCTTCCAACCTCCTGTCCCGTAAGGGATGCACGAAAATGGGCATATGTTGTGTATATTTTCCGTTATCCACTCTCACCTGAAGGAGGATTTATCGTGTCAGCTTTCCCGCGCGTACTGTTCGACGAGGCACACAGCGAGTCGTGGACCATCCGGCGGGATGTGGCCGAGACGATGAATCCCGGCCACCCCGACGACAGCAGCTACGCCCGTGCGGCCGGGCTGCTGCGCGGGCTGGGCCACTCCGTGGACGCGCACGTCGAGGGGCCGCTCACCCCTGGCCTGCTGAGCGCGCGGGACGTACTGGTGATCGCGCATCCCTCCGCCGACCG
Organism: Streptosporangium sp. NPDC006930; assembly: GCF_040635605.1. NCBI lineage: Bacteria > Bacillati > Actinomycetota > Actinomycetes > Streptosporangiales > Streptosporangiaceae > Streptosporangium > Streptosporangium sp. NPDC006930. The sequence goes on from NZ_JBEYID010000001.1 coordinate 573,493, forward strand.
GTGGGAGCACACCACCGGGCTGGGCAGCCCGGTCCTCCCCGTCGAGGAGCTCGACGCGATCGAGGAGTACGTCCGCGACGGCGGCGGGCTCGTCGTGCTGGCCGAGTACGAGCAGGAGAAGTACGGCAGCAACCTCACCGAGCTGCTCGCGCGCTTCGGCGTGGGCGTCGAGCACACCCTCGTCCGGGACCCCGGGAGCGCACACAACGGCGTGGCCTCCTGGGTCCTGGGCACCCCCCGGAACGCCTCGCACGACTCTCGAAGCGGGCAGGACCTGCTCGCCGGGGCGCGCCGCGCCTGCTTCTACCGGGCGGGGACGCTCACCGTCTCCGACCACGCGACCGTCCTGTTCGCCACCTCGCCCACCGCGACCCCCGCGAACCGCCCGCTGGCGGTGGCCGTACGGCACGGGGAGGGCCGCGTCGTGGTGGTCGCCGACTCCGACCTGTTCGGTGACGACTCGATCGGCGACTACGACCACGCCGTGCTCTGGGGCAACCTCGTCACCTGGGCCGCCCGCGTCCCCGCCGTCAAGAGCTCCGCCGTCAAGAACCCCGCCGCCAAGGGCTCGGCCGCCGGGAGGTCCGAGGCCGTGGAGGACTCCGAGGCCCGCGCCGAGTTCCAGGGACTCAAGGAAGCCGTCGAGGCGATCAGGCCGCTGCAGGCCAAGGACGGCTCGATCCAGGAGGAGAGCGACCGGGAGCGGGCCACCGAGCTGGTCTCGAAGATCGTCGGACACGTCGAGCGGCTCGCGCCGCGCTTCCCGCACGACGCCGCCTACCTGGCCGCCGTCGTCGCCGACTTCGGCAAGTGGGTCGACCAGGGGCTGGGCGTCCCCGACTTCCTCGACGCGCTCGACGCCTTCCACCCCGACACCCAGCGGGTGGACGGGCTGGAGCACCTGGTCGTCTTCCCGATGTACACCCAGAACGGCACCACCTTCCGCCACATCGAGGCCGTGTGGATCCGTACGATCTGGCCCGAATGGCTGGCCGAGCTGGAGCGGACTCGCTACGACAACCCGATGTTCGTGCCGATCGCCTTCGAGGACTTCACCTCCGGGTACGACACCAACTCCGCGGTGCTCTTCCCCGAGACCGTCGCGGTCCGCGAGACCCCGGCCCGCTTCACCTGGGGCGGGATCTTCGCCGACCGGGAGGCCGCGAGGTTCCGCGTGGTGAGCGGTGCCGCCGCGGCCACGCTGAAGCTCGCGCTGCCGCCGGACGCGGCCAGGCTGATCGCGTCGCAGGAGCTGGCCCAGGACACCTTCGTGCTCTGGGACCTCATCCACGACCGTACCCACAGCCACGGCGACCTGCCGTTCGACCCCTTCATGATCAAGCAGCGCATGCCGTACTGGCTCTACTCCCTGGAGGAGCTGCGCTGCGACCTCACCGCGTTCGGCGAGGCCGTGAAGCTGGAGCGCGAAGGCGTGCCGCACGCCCGCTACGTCCAGCTCGCGATCCTGTTCGACCGGCTGTTCCGCTTCCCGATCACCGGTAACCGGGTCCGCAACTACGACGGCCTGGGCGGGCAGCTGCTCTTCTCCTACCTGCACCGCAACGACGTCGTCCGCTGGACCGACAACCGGCTCAGCGTCGACTGGGACCGGCTCGCCGAGGGGGTCGCGGACCTGCGGGGCGAGGTCGAGAAGCTCTACAGGGACGGCATCGACCGCTCCAAGCTCGCCCACTGGCTCGCCGCCCACCAGCTGGTCGCCACCTACGTCGCGCCGAACCCCGCCTCGGTCTGGGCCGGCGGGGCCGACGCCCTGCCCGTCGAGGGATTTCCCAAGGCCGTGGTGGACGCGGTGCTGCCCGACGAGTTCCCGCTGAGCATGTTCTACGAGGCCCTGCGCCGTAAGCTCGGCGATGTCGTCGACTCCACGAAGGGGATCCGAGCATGATCATCCTTGTCACCGGTGCGGGCGGCCCCGCCGGCCGGGCCGTCGTCCGCAGGTTCACCGGCGAGGGTCACACGGTGATCGGCGTCGACAAGAGCGGCGCCGACGGGTGCCTCGCGGTCGACCTGCTCGACGCCGCCGCCGTGCAGAGGCTCGCGGCGGACGTGCGGGCGGAACACGGCAGGGTGGACGGGATCGTGCACCTGGTCGGCGGCTGGCGCGGGTCCAAGACCTTCGCCGAGACGTCGCTGGACGACTGGGAGCTCCTGCACGACCTGCTGATCCGTACCCTCCAGCACGTCACGCTCGCCTTCGAGCCGCTGCTCAGGGCGAGTGAGCGCGGCCGGTTCGCCATCGTCTCCGCGAAGGCGGCCGAGCGCCCCACCCAGGGCAACGCGGCGTACGGCACGGCGAAGGCCGCCTCCGAGGCCTGGACCCTCGCCTTCGCCGACGCCCTGGAGGGCACCGCCTCCACCGCGAACATCCTGGTCGTCAAGGCGCTCGTGCACGAGGGCATGCGCGCGGCGAGCCCCGAGCGGACGTTCCCCGGCTTCACCGACGTCGACGACCTCGCCGAGGCGATCGACGACCTGTGGAAGACCGACGCCAACGGCACCAGGATCGACCTCACCGCCGACGCGAGGCAGGAGGGGAGGACCGCGTGACGGACGCCATCCGCAGGCACGACCCGCTGGTGAAGGGCTTCGCCAGCGACAACTACGCCGGGGTCCACCCGGAGATCCTCCAGGCGATCGCGCTCGCCAACGGGGGCCACCAGACCGCGTACGGCGACGACGTCTACACCGCCGCGCTCCAGGAGGTCTTCAAGAAGCACTTCGGCCCCGCCGCTCAGGCGTGGCCGATGTTCAACGGCACCGGCGCCAACGTGGTCGCGCTCCGCTCGATGACCGCCCACTGGGAGGCGGTGGTCTGCGCGGAGTCGGCGCACATCCACACCGACGAGGGCGGCGCCCCCGAGCGGTCGGCGGGGCTCAAGCTGCTGCCGGTCGCCACCCCGGACGGCAAGCTCACCCCCGAGCTGATCGACAGGCAGGCGTGGGGCTTCGGCGACGAGCACCGGGCACAGCCCAAGGTGGTGTCGATCACGCAGACCACCGAGCTGGGCACGCTCTACACGCCCCAGGAGATCGGCGCGATCTGCGACCACGCCCACGACCTCGGCATGCTCGTCCACCTCGACGGCGCCCGTGCGACCAACGCCGCCGCCGCGCTGGACGTGCCGCTGCGCGCGTTCACCACCGACGTGGGCGTGGACGTGCTGTCCTTCGGCGGCACCAAGGCCGGTCTGATGTTCGGCGAGGCCGTCGTGGTGCTCAACCCCGACGCCGTGCGCGGCCTGCGCTACCTGCGCAAGAGCGCGATGCAGCTCGCCTCCAAGATGCGGTTCGTCGCGGTGCAGTTCGAGGCGCTGCTCGCGGGCGACCTTTGGCTGCGCAACGCCCGCAACGCCAACGCGATGGCCCGGCGGCTCGCCGACGCCGTGCGGGACGTGCCGGGGGTGGAGATCCCGCGCCCGGTGCAGGCCAACGCGGTCTTCGCGATCCTGCCGGCGGACGTGACCGAGCGCCTGCAGAAGCGTTTCCGGTTCTACACCTGGAACGAGGCCACCGGCGAGGTCCGCTGGATGACCGCGTTCGACACCACCGAGGCCGACGTGGACGCGTTCGCCGCCGCCGTGGCGCAGGAGCTACGTCCGAGCCAAGATCGGTCGTGAGGAGCGTCGTGAAGGCCCGGCGCGGGGACCCCTTCCAAAGGGCCGAAACCCCCGCCGGGCCTCAGTTCTTGTGACCCGTCTCGTGCTCGTACGCGGTCAGCTGCTGTTCGAGGGCCTTCATCAGCTCGAAGACCTGGCTCGGGGGGATGCGGATCCGGCTCACGATCCGGGTCGGCACGCTCACGAAGTGCTGCCCGGAGGAGGGGTCGTTGGCCAGCTGGGGCGGTCTGGTGATCACCGCGAAGTCCAGGACGAAGCCATCCTGGGTGTGCCACACAGAGGCGAAGTTGGCGTACTGCCCCATTTCCACCTCGGCGGAGATGCTCACCTCCAGGCGGTTCTCCGGCTCGTCGTTCACCATTCTCTTTCCTCCGGCCAGGTTGGCTCCATGCTGCCCTGGCCCGAAACCGGCCGCACAGGGACGCGCCGACGCCACTAAAGGATGGAAGGCAGCCGCTGAGCGCCGCGCTGCCGCAACATGTCGGTCATCAACTCGATCTCGCCCGTCTGACCGTCGACGATGTGCTGTGCCATGGTGGCCACCTCTTCACGGTCGGACAGTTTCAGCAGACCCTCGCCCATCTGCACGCCGCCCTCGTGATGACGGATCATGAGTTGGAGGAAGAGGACCTCCTGCTCCTTGCCTGTGGCCTCGCGGAGCTTTTTGAGCTCGTCCTCACTTGCCATACCGGGCATCGCGGCGGGCGCGTCCGGTGTTACAGCGTGGCCGCCACCGTGCCCGGCCATCCACGCCATGGAGGGACGATCACCCGACTGGGTGAGGCCCCACTGCTGCAGCCAGCCCGTGAAGATGCCGCGCTGGGCCGTCTGCGTGACGATGATGTCGTAGGCCAGGCGCCGCAACGCGTCGTCCTGGCTGCCGTCCCTGGCGATGAAGGACATCTCGACGGCCTGGGCGTGGTGAACGGCCATGTCGCGGGCGAAACCCGCCTCCGCCGAGGCGTCCGTCGGAGTGGCCGTCCTGCCCATCGCGAGCAGCAACACGACCGCCGTGACCAGGCAGCCGAGCAGCACGCCGACCACCACGCCACCACGCCTGGACGTCGCGCCCTCTTTACCTGGGGTTTCCATTACCTGCCCAGCGTACCCACTGTCGGGAATCGTCGCTGTATCACGCGTTGTCATCCCCTTATTCTCCACATACGCCGGTAGGGCATAGGGTGACCCGAAGTTGTTTGCCGGCTGGAGGGTTGATGACCAAGGAAAAGGCGCAGGCGAGGCGCGAGCACCTCAACCGCATGCGCGATGAGCAGAGGCGCAAGGAGCGCAGGGCCGCGCTTCTCATGTGGGGTGCCGGAGGTGCCGTCGTCGTCCTGCTGGTCGCGGTCGTCGCCTACTACCTGGTCAACGAGCGGGCCGCGACCTCACTGGACAACGTCGCCACCGCGAAGTACGCCGGTAGCCAGCACACCCAGACCAAGGTGACGTACAAGGAGAACCCGCCGATGGGCGGTGAGCACAACCCGGCCTGGCAGAACTGTGGCATCTACGAGCAGCCGATCAACAACGAGAACGCCGTCCACTCCATGGAGCACGGCGCCGTGTGGATCACCTACCAGCCGGACCTCCCCAAGGCCGAGGTGGACAAGCTGAGGGAACTGGCCTCCAAGGACTACATGCTCCTGAGCCCGTACCCCGGCCTGCCCTCCAAGGTCGTGGCCAGCTCCTGGAACAACCAGCTCAAGCTGGACAGCGCGACCGACGGGCGTCTGCCCAGGTTCATCACCAAGTACAAGAACGGCCCGGACACCCCCGAGCTCGGAGCGTCCTGCAGCGGAGGCGTGGGCACCACCACCGCCGAGGCGCCCATCCCGGAGACCGCGCCCAGCCAGCCGCCGGGCGCCCCCGACGGGTCCGCGGCTCCCAGTGACGCCCCGGCCACGGACGCTCCCGCGACCGATGCCCCCGCCACCGACGCCCCGGTTCCCAGCCCCACCCCGGCGCCCTGATCCGGCCGGTCTCGACGCCGGTGACGCCGTCCTGACGAGGCGCACCGGCCCCACCGGGCCCGCGACTAGGTCCGCAGCACCTGTTCCAGGGGCACCGCCTCCAGCCCGTGAGCCTCGGCCACGGGCCGGTTGGTCAGGTGCCCCTCGTGCGTGTTCAGGCCCGCGGCCAGCGCCGGATCTCTCCGAAGGGCCTCCCGCCAGCCCAGCTGGGCGATCGCGAGGGCGTAGGGGACGGTCACGTTGGTCAGCGCGTACGTCGAGGTGTGCGGCACCGCGCCCGGCATGTTGGCCACGCAGTAGAACACCGACCCGTGCACCCGGTAGGTCGGGTCGGTGTGGGTGGTGGGCCGGGAGTCCTCGAAGCAGCCGCCCTGGTCGATGGAGATGTCCACCAGGACCGACCCCGGCCTCATCCGCGAGACCAGCGCGTTGTCGACCAGCTTGGGAGCCCTGGCCCCGGGGATCAGCACCGCGCCGATGACCAGGTCCGCGTTCAGCACCGCCCGTTCGATCTCGTACGTGGAGGAGGCGATGGTCCTGCAGTGGCCCCTGTAGATCATGTCCGCCTGGCGGAGCCTGTTGATGTCGCGGTCGAGCAGCAGCACCTCCGCCTGCATGCCGAGCGCGATGACCGCGGCGTTCATGCCGGAGACTCCGGCGCCGATCACGACCACGCTGGCCGGGTGCACTCCCGACACCCCGCCCATCAGCACGCCGCGCCCGCCCTCGGGGCGCATCAGGTGGTACGCCCCCACCTGAGGGGCGAGCCGCCCGGCCACCTCCGACATGGGGGCGAGCAGCGGCAGGGAGCCGTTCGCGTTCTGCACGGTCTCGTAGGCGATGCCGGTGACCCCGGTCTCCAGCATGGCCCGGGTGCACGCCTGCGAGGCGGCCAGATGCAGGTAGGTGAAGAGCACCTGGCCCTTGCGCATCCGGTGGTACTCCTCGGAGATCGGCTCCTTGACCTTCAGTACCAGCTCGCCCGCGGCCCACACCTCGTCGGCCGAGTCCAGGATGGTCGCGCCGACGCTCTGGAAGTCGGCGTCGGGAATGGAGGACCCTGCCCCGGCGTCCTTCTCGACGAAGACCTCGTGACCGTTCCGGATGAACTCGTGGGCCCCGGCGGGGGTGAGCGCCACGCGATATTCGTGGTTCTTGACCTCGCGGGGAACGGAGATCTTCACGGCTCCTCCAGGGTGGGCGCGTGTCCTCTACATTCACTGTGCGTTCCCCGAAAGAGCGTCATCACGCACAAGGCGGCAGGAATGGGGTCGGGGTTGATGACATTCCGTCAGCAATCGCCGACGTTCGGTCTCCCGGAGGGTGTCGTGACGTGCGGGGTTACCGGCTCCCCGCACCGGTCGGTAGGCTCGCCGCGAGCAGATGCGAGGAATACGGGGATATGACGATGGGGATGCACGCGGGGCAGGGTGAGCCGCCCGTACCGCAAGGGCCTCCAGGAGGGTCTGACGACCCCCCTGACGCACCGTGGTCCTCGCCCGGCTCCTATGACGCCTTCACCCCGCCGGGGCGTTCTGGTGCCTCGTCCGGACGTCACGCCCGCGGCCCCGGCAAACCGGTCAACGGCCCCGCCGACGCCGCCGACGCCTCGGACGGCTCCGACGGCCACACCGCCTTCGGCGTCCCAGGGCGTGGCGATCGGGGTCTCGGCGGTCCGGGCCCTGTTCCCGGTTCTGATCACGGCCCCGGCGGTTCCGGCTTCGACGCCTTCGGTGGTTACGGCCGCGTCGGTCCTGACGGCGATGCCTTTGGCGGTCCCGGCCGGGGTGGCTCCGACGTCGACGCTCTCGGTGATCCCCGCCGAAGTGGTCCCGATGGCGACGTCTTCGGTGGTTCTGGCGGCTCTGGCTTCGATGCTTTCGGTGGGCCTGGCAGGGGTGGCTCCGACGTCGATGCTTTCGGTGGTTCTGGCGGCTCTGATTTCGATGCTTTTAGTGCTAAACGTTCAAGTTTTGCTGCTTTTGGCGCCGACGGTGTGAGGCCCGGTGACCCCGGCTTCGGCGACCCGGGTCCCGGCGGTGCGAGGTTCGGCGATCAAGGGCCGAGCGGCCCGGGCTTCGAGAAGACGATTCCCATGGGGCAGGGCTCCGGCGATCCGGGGGACCCGACCGTGAAAGAGCCGGGCGGCCCGGTTCCCGGGGGGCCGGGCGGCCCCGGTTCCGACCTTCCGCCTCCCGCCGGAGGAAAGGAACCCCCCACTCGGGGCCCCGTGAGGCCCGGACCCGGCGGGCCGATCCCGGGCGCGCCGGGGACCGGCGAGAAGCGGGCCGGAGAGCCGCCGGAGGGAGCGCCCAGGGCGAGCCGCGCCACGACCGCGATCCTGGTGACCACCCTCGTCGTCGTCGTGCTGATCACCGGCGTGCTCGGCACCGTCGCGGTGCTCATGACCCGCAACCCCGACATGCCGCTCGGTGGCACACCACCCAGGCGGCTGGCGAACCCCATTCACTTCGCCCCGGTGACCGAGCTGAGGCCCGGAGCCTGCACGGTCGCCGAGACCTATCCCGACGACCTCGGGCAGAACTGCTACTCGCTCGGCGCCGGGATCACCGTGAACGCCGTGCGGAAGATCGAGACCATCCAGGAGAAGAGCGGCGCCTACTCGGTCAGGATCGCGTTCGCGCCCACCTTCCGCGAGCAGATCAACGACCTGACCGCGGAGGCGGTGAACGCGGACGACCCGGTCAGGCAGCAGATCGCGATCGTCGTGGGACAGAAGGTGGTGGCGGCCCCCAGGGTCGCCCAGACGATCACCGACGACAGCCTGAGCATCGCGGGCTCCTTCACCAAGGAGCAGGCGGACGCGATGGTCCTCAAGCTGCTCGGCTCGGGCGACGTCGTCCCGCAGCCGTCGGACGGCCCGCAGCCGAGCGGATCGGTCTTCACCCCGCCCGCCGACCCGGGCGCGACCCCTCCGGCGAACCAGCCCCTGACCCCTCAGGGAAACCAGAACCAGCCCGTGACCCCCACCGGCAACCAGCCCGTGACCCCGCCGGCGAACACCAACGGAGACCCGGCCGCCACGAACCCCTCGGGGACCTCGGGAACGGGGACCTCGGGGACCGGGACCGACCAGAACCGCCCGGCGAACACCACGGGGGGCACCTCGGGGAACACGTCCGGAGAGGGCACCGACCGTAAGTTCGCCACCTGCAAGGCGGCGAGGGAGAACGGGTACGGCCCCTACACCCGGGGTGTCCACGAGGAGTACCAGTGGTACATCGACGGGGACAAGGACGGCGTCGCCTGCGAGTTGGGCGACGCCGGCTGAGATCGGCCGGCGTCGGCTGACGTCGGCCGACGCGGCCCCCTCCTCGGCGGTCATCCCTCCAGGGCGATGTCGTGGGGGCGGATGGGCACCCGGGGCAGCCGCAGGCCGGTGGCGGCCCGTACGGCGGCGGCCACCGCGGGAGTGGACGAGAGCGTGGGCGGCTCGCCCGCGCCGCGCAGCCCGTAGGGAGCGTTCGGGTCGGGATTCTCCATGATCGACAGCCGCATGGGCGGCATGTCGAGGATGGTGGGGATCAGGTAGTCGGTGAACGAGGGGTTGAGCACCAGCCCGTCGCGGACCTGGATCTCCTCCATGAGCGCCAGTCCCAGCCCCTGGGCCGAGCCGCCGTGGATCTGCCCCTCCAGCGCGAGCGGGTTCATGATCTTGCCCACGTCCTGCACGGCGGCCAGCTCGACCACCTTGACCAGGCCGAGCTCCACGTCCACGTCCACCACGGCCCGGTGGACGCACAGGGCGAGCTGGGTGTGCGAGTCGCCCTGGCCGGTGAGCGGGTCCAGGGGGAAGGTGGGCCGGTGCCGGTACTCCCTCGTCTCCTCCACCGCGCCGGCCCGCTCCAGCGCCTCCACCAGGGACGTCCCGTCGCTCGTCAGCTTCGCGAGCCGTTCCCTCACCGCCTCGCAGGCCGCCCTGACCGCGCCTCCGGTGACGTAGGACTGGCGCGAGGCGGACGAGGACCCGGCGGAACCGACCGAGGTGTCCGCCCCCGCGACCGTCACCGCGTCGATCCCCAGCTCGGTCCTCGCGATCTGCTCCTGGACCATCAGCAGGCCCTGACCCACCTCGGCCGCCGCCGTGTGCACCAGGACGTGCGGCTCGCCACCGATCGACTCCACCCGCACCCTCGCGGTCGAGTAGTCGTCGAAGCCCTCGGAGAAGCAGATGTTCTTGATGCCCACGCCGTACCCGACACCGCGCCGCACCCCCTCGCCACGCGTGGTCTGCGAGACGCCGCCCGGCAGGCTCCGCAGATCCGGTGAGTCCGTGACCTCCGGCGCGGCGGGCAGCGGCATCGCGTCGAGCTCCCTGAGCATCTCGGCGAGCGGCGCGGGGGAGTCGATCACCTGTCCGGTGGCCAGCACCGACCCCTGGGAGACCGCGTTGCGCACCCTCACCTCGACCGGGGAGATCCCGCACGCCTCGGCGAGCCGGTCCATCTGCGACTCGTACGCGTAGCACGCCTGTACCGCGCCGAAGCCGCGCATCGCGCCGCAGGGCGGGTTGTTGGTGTAGACGCCGTAGGCGTCGATCCAGACGTTGTCCACCTCGTACGGCCCCACCCCCAGGGAGGCCGCGTTGCCGACCACCGCGGGAGAGGTGGAACAGTAGGCGCCGCCGTCCAGCAGGATCTCCGCCCGCACATACAGCAGCCTGCCGTCGCGGGTGGCGCCGTGCTCGTAGCGCATCCGGGCGGGGTGGCGGTGGACGTGGCCGTAGAAGGACTCCTCGCGGTTGTAGACGATCTTCACGGGGCGGCCGGTGCGCAGGGCCAGCATGCACGCGTGGACCTGCATGGACAGGTCCTCGCGCGCGCCGAACGCCCCGCCCACCCCGGCCAGGGAGAGCCGCACCTTCTCCTCGGGCAGCCCCAGGCACGGCGCGATCTGCTCCCGGTCGGAGTGCAGCCACTGCGTGGCGATGTACAGGTCCACCCCGCCGTCCTCGGCGGGTACGGCCAGGCCGGACTCGGGGCCGAGAAACGCCTGGTCCTGCATGCCGACCTCGTACTCGCCGGTGACGACCACCGGGGCCTCGAAGGTGGAGCCGACCCGGACCGGCTGGTGGCGCAGCACGTTGCCGCTCTCGTGGACCGAGGGGCAGGAGGCGTCGAAGGCGGCCCGGCGCGGGTCGGTGACGGCCTCGCGGACCTCGTACTCCACCACGATGGCCTCGGCCGCCCGCCTGGCGCGCTCGGGGTGGTCGGCGGCGACCAGCGCGACCGGCTCGCCCTGGTAGCGGGCCTGGTCGACGGCGAGCACCGGCTGGTCCCTGTGCTCCAGGCCGTAGAACTTCGCGCCGGGGACGTCCTCGTGGGTGAGCACCGCGTACACACCGGGCATGGCGAGCGCGGGGCCGATGTCGATCGAGCGGATCCACGCCGACGGATGCGGGCTGCGCAGGGTGACCCCCCAGATCATGTCCGCCAGGTACAGGTCGGAGGAGTAGGCGAACTCGCCCGTCACCTTCAGCGTCCCGTCGGGACGCAGGACACTCTCGCCGACGCCGCGATGCCGCCGCGTTTCGATGCCACTCATCTCAGCAGTACATCAGCCGGGTACGGGAGAGGACATGGCAGGCACGACGGAACGCCGAGGGTGACCGTTGGCGACTCTTGCGGTTGCGCCCGGCACCCGGGCGCCGACCGGCCACGGCTCCTGCCGTCGAGCGGCCCGCGAAGCTCCCGGAACCACCCACGGGCGCACCCGTTGCCGTGTCACCGCCCTGGCCGGGACAGACGCCTAGCCCAGGGGCGTGATCGGCTCTTCCCGGGCCAGGACAGCCTCCTCCGTCAATGCCTGCTCCTCCACCTCCGCGTTCCCCCTCTCCCTGGCCGTCGCGAGGGAGCGCGCGAGGTAGGCCGAGGCCTGTTCCGTGTCGCCGAGGAGCCGGTGGGAGCGGGCCAGACCGAGCAGCAGGTACGGTTCGGCGACGCTCAGCCGCTCGGCGCGCGCGCAGCCGAGAGCGGCCTCGAAGGAGGCCTTGGCCGACACGGCGTCCCCCCTGCTGAGATGGGTCTCGCCGATCCTGTTGTGCACGGACGCCTCCTGGTACCGGTTGCCGTCCTTGCGGCACATGGTCAGGGCTTCGCCCAGCACCTCCAGCGCCTGCTCGAACCGGCGCAGGCCGTGGTATCCCGCTCCGAGCATGGTGAGCGCGTAGTGCTCGCCCGACCTGTGCTCGATCGCGTTCGCGATCTCCCGTTGTTTCCGGGCACAGTCGATGGTCTCCTCGTAGCGCTCCAGTTCGAGGTAGTTCATGGCGAGATTGCCCAGTGCTCTTTGCTCCCCGTGCGCGTCGGAGAGCCGGCGATACAGGATCAGCTGATGCCGGAGGTGGTGCACGGCCTCCGCCGGGCGGTTGGCCATGTTCAGCGCGAGACCCGCGAAGCCGTGCGCGTACGACTCGATGCTGTGATCGTCCAGCCGCCGGCCGATCGCGAGAGGCTGCGAGCTGATCGCGAGGAGCTGGCCGTGCAGACCGGTGTGGTGGAGGTGCCAGAACAGTGCGAAGACCAGGGCCACCCCGAGCCGGGCGGTTCGCTCCCGGGAGGCGGACATCGCCTGGGAGGCGGCGGACAGAAGGTTGGCCTGCTCCTGGTGCAGCCAGTCGCGGGCCTCCTCGCACGAGGTCAGTGGGAGGGGTGCGGCGCTGAGGTCGACGTCCGTCTGCGCCGGGCGCGGGTAGCGGCCCACCTTTATGGCCAGGCGGGTGGTTCCGACGTACGAGCTCAACGCCCGGTCCAGCATGGCGTCGCGGTCGGCTTCCGGCTCCTCGCTCGCGGCCTGCTCCTTGGCGAACAGCCGCACCAGGTCGTGCAGCCGGTATCTTCCCGGCTCGTCCATCTCCGCGAGGTGCGCGTCGACGAGCCGTTCCATGGCGTGCTCCGCCATCTCCACCGAGACATCCAGCAGGGCGCCGACGATGTGCGCCGTCACGTCGGCCGTCTGCAGCACGCCGAGGGCGCGCAGCGCGCGGGCGGCCGTCCGGTCGAGGATCTGGTCGCTGCCGGCGAGCGTGTCGTAGCTGACGGCCAGGCTGGTCCGTACCGCGATATCGCCCGCCGCCAGTTCCCTTAGCCGGCTGTGCTCGTCGTTCAGCCGGTCCACCAGGTCGGCCACCTTCCAGCGTGGCCGGTTCGCCAGCCGGGCTCCGGCGATGCCGACGGCCAGCGGCAGGTCCGCGCACAGATCGATCAGGTGTCTTGTGGCCTGGACCTCCTGGGCGACCCGTTCGGCTCCGATCAGTTTCGCGAGCATCGCCGAGGACTCGGTCCGTCGCATCCCGGAGATCGGCACGCGGGCGCAGTCGTCGAGCAGGGTGAAGCTTTCCCGACTGGTCGTCAGGATCGCGTTGCCCCTCGAGACCGACAGCAGCGGGCGGATCTGGGCCAGGCCGGCGGCATCGTCGAGCACGATGAGCATCTGGCGGCCGTCGAGTTCGCCGCGCCAGCGTGCCGCGGCCTCCTCGACGTCGGCGGGGACGGTGTGCGGGGGCATGCCGAGGTCACGCAGGAACCTGGTGATCACCTCGATCGGTTCGAGTCGTTTCATGCCCGGGGTGGCCCCGCGCAGGTTCACGTACAGCTGCCCGTCGGGAAAGCGGTCGCGGACCAGGTGCGCGGCCCGGATGGCCAGGGTCGACTTACCGGATCCCGGCGCTCCGGTGATCGCGACGACATGGTGCGGCGGGGAGCCGTCCCAGGGGGAGAGCAGTGCTCTCAACCGCACGAGCTCCTCCGCACGCCCGACGAAATCCATGGGATCACGTGGCAACTGCCGGACCGTCGTCCTCTCCGCCGTCGCACGGTTCCCGGAGGGCCGGGTGTGCGTCGGCTTCGGGGTGAGGGAGGCCACCGGCAAGGGCAGGTCGGACAGAGGGGCGGCGCGCAGGATCAGCTCGTGGCACCTGCGGAGACTCTCGTGCGGCTCGATGCCCAGCTCCTCCGAGAGCAGGCGCCGGGTCTCCCGGTAGATCTTCAACGCCTCCGCCTGCCGGCCGCAGTGGTAGAGCGCGGTCATGTGCAGCTCTCGGAGCCGCTCTCGCAACGGGTGCTCCGCGGTCAGGGTGACAAGCCGGGTGGCGGCGTCCTGCGGGTGTCCGAGCAGGAGCAGCAGCTCCGCGTGCAGTTCCAGCGCGACCAGGTGCAGTTCTCCCAGTCTGTGCCGCTCGAACTCGGCGAACGGGCCGGGGATTCCGCTCAGACACGGCCCCCGCCACAGTTTCAGCGCGTCCCTCAGGAACCGCAGGGCCGTCTCGGGGGAGCCTTCGGCGTATGATCTCTGGGCCTGATCGAGGTGTTCTTTGAACACTTCGGCGTCCACCTGCCCGGGTTCGAGCCGCAGAGCGTATCCGCCCGAGGTGGAGGCGAGCAGCCTCGAAGGTCTTCGTGAATCGCGGTCCGGCTCCAGTGTTCGCCGCAGTTTGGACACGTATGTGTAAACGCTCTGCTCCGCGGTCTTCGGCGGATCCGCCCCCCACACGCCGTCGATCAACTCGTCTTTCGTAACCGCCCGTCCGGTATTGGCGGCCAAAACGCAGAGAATCGCCTGCTGCCGGGGCTCTCCCAACTCAAGTTCGTCGGAGAGTCTACGGACGACCACCGAGCCCAGCATGCCGATGTAAAAATCCCCCGGCCGGGGGCCGTCATCCATCCTCACGATTTCGTCGGTCCTGCCCATTCAGATCCCCACATGCGGTCAAGCATGGCGTAGCGAATTCGCGGAAGCCAAGTCCGGCCGATGGGTTCGCGTCGAAGCGGAGGTCGCGTCATCCTCCGCTCGGATGCCGTAAGAACGCGGACGGCATGACTTCGATCACTTCCCGCGCACGTCCGATCACATTTTGTATTCGAGATGGGACGTTTGGGGACCAGTCATGAATTAAGTCGGGCGATGGTCTCTGCATGTCCCCGGGAGTGTCCGCGAGAGCGATGCCGGGCATTCCGAAAAGACTGGGGACCGGATGCTTTTCGCCACACTCTCAGGTTTGTCGAAATTTCCCGAACGGGCCTGCCGGGAGGTTGGCCCGACCACCGGGGAACAGGTGATGAAATACGGATAATTCGAACGGAAGAAGTTGAAGAGCCAGAAGTGGTCAACCCGCTTCGGCGTTGTGCGAAATTTTCAAAGGTCATCCCGCTGGGTTGTGCCCGGCTGGGCACCACAGGCGTCCCGCGAAGATCGTGGCCGACGTGTACAGGCTTTCGGGCGAGGACTTTCCCCGGTTGAACATACGTATCAGGCGGGGTGGGCGAGCTCGTCCGCTCGACGTCACGGCCGGGCGGGTCCGGCCGTTCAGATGATCACCACCCACCTCGGCGCGTCGGTGAGGAAGATCGCGAAAGAGGCGGGTATCTCTGTGGGAGCCGCGCACGACGTGCGCGAGCGGATGTCCAGGGGCTTGACCCCGGCGCCTGGCGGAAAGGAACGGGATCCCGGCCGTCGATACGCGGCGTGCTGCCATGGCTGTTTCCCGGACGGAACCCGATCGCCACCACAGGCCCGTCGAGTCGACGTGGTCGTGGCCAGAACGCCGGCCGAAACCGTTCAGGCCACTCTGGGAGAGTCCTGAGAACGCGTGATCACCGAGGCCGGAGGGATTCTCCAGGACCCCCGCGGTAGTCGGCGAGACATGCCGGACCGGATTCGACGCGAACCTGACCGCCGCGCTCGTCTTCACCGACGATGAGAGGCCGCGCTCCGGAAGCCATGACGGGCGCCTTCCGGACACATGCCCGTTACCGGAAGACCAGGAAGCAGAACCTAGACGATTCCCGCTTTGGCGATGCGGATCCCCGCCTGGAGTCTGCTGTGCGCCCCGATCCGCCCCATCACGTTGGCCATATGGCGGCGCACGGTGCGGGAGGTCAGCCCGAGCCGGCGGCCGATCACCTCGTCCGTCATGCCCTCCGCGGCCATTCGCAAGACGGTCTTCTCCTGCTCCGTGAGTGAGAACGGCGCCTTCCACCCCTGCGGACGCTGTTCGGCGCGTGACCAGACATGCTCGAACAGGTCTCCCAGCAACGAGAGCAGCACGGGGGCGCGCACCACGGCCATCTGGGACGCGTGGCCCGTCAAGGCGATATGATCGTCGATCACCATGAATCTCTCAGAGATCAGCGGGTCGACCCTCAGCTCCACGGACGCGGGGAAACCGGCTGTTTCGTATGGCGAATCGACCACGATCCTTGTCCGCACTCCCGGCGGGATGCTAGGTGAATCGAAAATCTGGAGAAACGTAGTGTTTTTTCCTGGTTCAGGAAGAAACGCATCTATTGACCGTTTCGCGGATGAGCATAGGGTTTCGGCGTCCTGTCGGACCCGGGATCGCTCTCCCCCGGAGGGCGGGACCGGTAAGGAGTGGGTCATGTGCCCCTCGCGTTTGTCGTCCGGGCCGGCGGTGGCAGGGGTGCTCGGCAAGGCCTTCTCGGGCCGGGCCCGAAGAGGCGAACTCCCGCCACCGGACTTCGCCGGATTCTCCTGGGATTCTCGCCGTTTCACTGTCGCAGGTGATTCTAGAGATCACCTAGAGACGCTCGCGGGCACGTGCCGTGTGCGCCGGGGCGAGAGGCCGGACTCAAGAGAGGTCGAGGTGGGGGCGAGCCGCCCGCGCTCGCTGCTTTCCCCGAGGCTTTCCCGTGGGCGGATCATGCTCGTTTACTTTCCTACGGGTCGTGCGTATTCCTGGTTTTCCGTGAGCCGAAACGGCTCGGGGCTTTCTTTGCATCCGCCGCGAAATGGCCGTCCGTCTTCCCGGGCTTCGGCTGACCGCTTTAGGACATTGACTTGATGGTGGATTGTTTCAATATATTTTCAGGGTGACGACTGATTCCAAACGTGAAGGTGCCGAGGGGGCGCCCGGCGACAGGGGTTCGTGAGCCGACCGGCCTGCGGACCGGTCGGCGACGAAGAGCGAGCGGAACGGATGACGCCTACGAGAGGTCGAGTGGCCGTCGTCGGCACCCTCGACCCGGGTCATACGGTCACGAGCCGTGACCTGCGACGAAGCGGCACGTGGGCAAAGCAGATCACACACGTGTGCTCTTCCGGCCGGGATCCTCCGCGAAGAACAACGATCTTCACGGAAGGGGTTCGGATCCCGACTCGGCCGCGATCGGTGGCGCCAACCATCCGGGGGCGCGGACGCCCCGGTGTTCAATGATTTCCGTCTTGCTGAAGCGCGCATAAGGGAAACCTGCGCGCTCACATCGGCACGAGCGCGCCGGTTCCGCCGGGTGGAGCGGCTCGCTGGCTGAAAGCTCTCCACGGAGGGCGGAGCTCGTTTCGCTTCTCGTCTCCTTCGGCCGGGTTGAGTCGTCGCTCAGCCCGGGTAGTCCCAGCCCAGGTAGGCCTGGGCGTTGACCGTCTGCAAAGAATACTTGCCGGTGTCCTTCGGGGGGGCAGACGAATCAGCACTCGCGGTCGTAACATTGCCAGTGACGGCAAAAGTAGCCGTAAACAGCATGGCGAGGGCAGACAAGGCAAGACGTCGGCGCACGGGGAGACTCCTGTCGTAGGTTCTGCTGCTCAGACAATATCTTTCAAGGGGTAACGTGACCGGTCAAGACTTGGTGGGGCAGCGCATCAAAACCGCCCGTCGGCAACGGGGTCTTTCTCAGGCGCAGCTCGCTCATCCAGAGCTGTCGGACAGTTACGTCTCTCTCATCGAGAGTGGCAAGCGTACTCCGACCCCTGCTGTACTGGAGCTTCTCGCGGAAAAACTCGACTGCTCCCTGACCTATCTGATCAACGGCGTCACCGCCGAGCAGATGCAGGAGATCGAGCTCGCGCTGAGCTACGCGCAGATGGCCCTGGACAACGGCGAGGTCGTCGAAGCCCGTAGTCGCTACGCCGAGCTTCTCGCCGACAGTGGCCTGGCCGGCCTGCCCCAGCTACGGCAGGACGTCGAATACGGCCTCGCCCTCGCGACCGAGGCCTGCGGCGACCTGGAGCAGGCGATCGTCCTCTTCGGGGGGCTGCACGAGAGCGACACGACGGTCATGAGCCCCGAGCGTCACATCGCGATCGCCGTCGCCCTTTCGCGCTGCTATCGCGAGATCGGAGACCTCACCCGCGCGATGGAGGTTCCCGAGCGGATCCTCACCGGTGCGGTCAGGCCCGTCTGGACCGACGGTCTCATGAGGCTGGGCAGCCAGCTCTTCGCCGCGTACGTGGAGCGGGGTGACCTGCTGCGGGCCCGCCAGTTCGCCGCCGAGCTGGTCGCCGCCGCCGAGATCCTCGGCACCCCGATGTCGCTCACCCTGGCGCACTGGGGCGCTGCGATCGCCGCCGTCGAGACCGGTCACACCGACGAGGCGGTCACGCACGCCGAGCGCGCCCTGGCCATCCAGTCCGAGTACGGCGATCCGTGGAGGCTGTCGCGGCTGCGCAACGACTACGCCCAGGTCATGCTGATCGCCCGGCCCATGGAGGCCGAGAGCTGGCGTGACGTGTTACTCAAGGTGGAGAAGGAGCTCGCGGAGAGCTCCGCCAGCTCGATCACCAAGATGCGCTGCGCGATGAACCTCGTCCGGGTGGAGTTGCTGCTCGCCCGCCCCGACCGGGCCGAGAAGCACATGCGCTTCGTCTGTGACCTGCTCGACGGCATGCCCAAGGCCCTGCAGGCGGAGGCGCGCCTGCTGCACGGCGAGACCCTGGCGGCGCTGGGCATGCAGGCCGAGGCGTCGCGGGAGCTGTCCGCCGGGGCCGAGTTCCTGGAGCAGGCGCCGGAGACCCGCTTCACCGCCCATGCCTGGCTGACCGCGGCCCGCGTCCTGGAGCGGATCGACGAGCCCGACCGGAGCGTCGACGCCTACAAGCGGGCGATGGCCTGCGTCGGCCTGTAGATCGAGACGGTGAGGGCGACCCGCGCGGTCGCGGATCGGACAGGGGGGTCGAGACCGCACGGTCTCGTCGGTAGCCTTGTGGTTGCCATGAAGAATTCCCCTGTCGCGGTCGCCCTCGCGCTTCTCGCCGCCCTCGTTCTCGGCACGGCCTTCGCCTCGCCCGCCCTCGCCCATGACCGGCTCAAGAGCAGTAATCCGGCCAAGGGTGCGAAGGTCGAGAGCCTGGAGGAGGTGAAGCTGACGTTCAGTGCCTCGGTGCGCTTCCCGAACGTCGTCGTGCGCTCCGGCGACGCGACGTACCAGGACGGCAAGCCCGTCGCCGACGGCCCCGTGGTGACCCAGAAGGTCAAGGGAGATCTACCTCCCGGCGCGTACGTCATCGCCTACCGCGTCGTGTCCTCCGACGGCCACCCGATCGAGGGGGAGATCCCCTTCACCCTGCTCGGCTCCGCAGAGCCGTCGCCGTCCCTGTCGCCGTCGCCGTCCTCGGCCAGCCCTGAACCCGCGGAGAGCACGGTCGCCGAGAGCACACCGGTCGCCACGCTCAGCCCGGCCGCCGCAGGGCGGTCGGAGGAGTCCGGCTCCTCGGGAGGCGTCCCCGGCTGGATGTGGATCGTCGTCGGAGGCCTGGCCGGCATCGGCATCGGCCTGTTCCTCAGCATGCGCGGCAGGAAGAAGACATGAGCAAAACCGCGCGGGCCGCGCAGGCGGCACAGGTCGAGGCACCGGCGAACGGCCGGGTCGTGAAGCTCGCCCTGGCGGGCGCGGCGGCGGCCGTCGCCGCCCTGGTGATCGCCATGATCGCGGGAGGTGCCGCGAGCCCGCGCATCATTCCCGGCCTGCCCGACCAGGGTTCCTTCACCCGCTGGGGCCTGCCGCTGGCGAAGCTGGCGATGGACGCGGCGGGCGTGCTCACCGTCGGCACGCTCCTGGCCGCCGCGTTCCTGCTTCCCAACGACAAGGGCCTGCTGGGCAAACCCGCCCTCGGCTATGTCAAGGCCGCCTCCTGGATCGCCCTCGTCTGGGCCGGAGCCGCCGCGGCCACGATGGTGTTCAGCCTCTCGGAGGCGCTCGGGCTGCCGGTGGTCGACGTGCTCGGCGGTGACGAGCTCACCAGCTTCGCCAGCCAGGTCTCCCAGGGCATCGCGCTCACCCTGGTCGTGCTGTTCTCGGTCGCGATCGCGCTCTTCGCCCGTGGGGCGATCACCGCCGGCGCGGCCGGCGGCCTGCTGGTCCTCGCCCTGGCCACCATGCTCCCGCCCGCCCTGACCGGCCACTCCGCCTCCTCGCCCAACCACGATCTGGCCACCACCGGCGTCGCCGTCCACCTGGTCGTCCTCGCCCTCTGGGTGGGCGGCCTCGGCGTGCTCTGCGCGCACGCGCTGCGCCGTCAGCCGCATCTGGAGATCGCCGCCGCCCGCTTCTCGTCCCTCGCGCTGTGGTGCTTCGTCGGGGTGGGACTGTCCGGCCTGTTCAGCGTCGTGGCCAGGCTCAGCGCGATCTCCGAGCTGTTCACCTCCGCCTACGGCCTGCTGCTGCTCGCCAAGACGGCCGCGTTCGCGCTGCTCGGCGCCGTCGGCTGGTGGCACCGCACCCGGACCCTTCCGTTGCTCGCGGCGGGCGGATCCGGCACGTTCCTCCGCTTCGCCGGAGGCGAGATCGTCGTCATGTTCGCGGCCGTCGGCCTCGCCGTCGCGCTGTCCCGCACCGCGCCGCCCCCGGCGATCCTGCCCGTCGACAGGGCCTTCGAGGTGCTCGGCTACACCATGCCGCCGGAGATCTCGCTCGCCAACCTGGCCTCGCTGTGGTGGTTCGACCTGTTCTCCGGCACGATCGTCGCTCTGCTCGCCGGTCTCTACCTCGCCGGTGTCGTACGGCTCACCCGGCGCGGTGACGCCTGGTCCAAGGGGCGTACGGCCGCCTGGTTCACCGGTGTGCTGATTCTGCTGATCGCCACCCAGAGCGGTGTCGCCCGCTACGCCAAGGTGCTGTTCAGCGCGCACATGGCCGAGCACATGACGCTCTCGATGCTGGTGCCGATCTTCCTCGTGCTCGGTGCGCCCGTCACCCTCGCCCTGCGCGCGCTCAAGCCCGCCGCCCGCAGGGGCGACCGGGGGCCGAGGGAGTGGCTGACGACGATTCTGCACAGCAGGTTCGTCCGCTTCATCGCCCATCCGGCGATCGCCACCGCGATCTTCATCGTCTCCACCTACGCGCTGTACTTCACACCGCTGTTCGCCGCCGCGATGGAGGAGCACCTCGGTCACATCGTGATGACGGTGCACTTCCTGCTCAGCGGGACCCTGTTCTTCTGGGTGATCATCGGTGTCGATCCGGCCCCCTACCGGCTGCCGCACGTGGCCCGGCTCATCCTGCTTTTCGTGACCATGCCGTTCCACGCGTTCTTCGGCATCGCGCTGATGAGCATGAGCACCGTGCTCGCCTCCGACTGGTACGACCAGCTCGGCCGGACCTGGGGCGCGTCCTCGATCGAGGACCAGCAGACCGGCGGCGCCATCGCCTGGGCGTTCGGTGAGATCCCGACCCTCATCGTGCTCATCGCGCTCGCCTACCAGTGGTGGCGCCACGACGATCGCGGGGCCCGTCGCGCCGACCGCCGTGCCGACGCCGTCGCGGCCCGAGACGGTGGCAGTGGCGATGCCCAGCTCGACGCGTACAATGACTACCTGGCCAAACTCAACAGGCGAGACGGCGCGGAGTAGCCGGACAGCTACGGCCTTCTATCTTCGAGCCCCCTTAAGGACACCTCCCGGTAGCCTGTGTTTTCAGGGGGCTCGTGCTCACCGCAGCGGGTGCGGCGCTTCGTCATCGCGCGCCACGCCCATCCACGTATCCGGTCGGGGGCCCGGGGGCTGCAATGTGCATCAGGAAGGTTGAGCAGTGTCCGAGGAAGTGCGCGTACGCGAGGGCCGAAGCCGAAGCCTCGCCCAAGCGCTCGAAGAGCAACTCACCGAGTGGGCCGAGCGCACCGGGATCGCCGTCGAGATCTGGGCACTGCCCGCCCAGGGCGTTCCGCTTGGGGTCGCGAGAGCCGCGCTGGCCGTGCTTGAGGAGGCGCTGGCCAATGCCGAGCGACACAGCCGGGCCCGTGTCGTCTCCGTCGCCGTCACCTTCGGGCGCGGCGGCCTGCGCATGACGGTGAGTGACAACGGTGTTGGCTTCTTCGGAGAGGCCGCAGGCCGGGGCATCACCGCGATGCGCACCCGTTTCGAGCAGTTCGGCGGCACGCTCGGTGTCAACGGCGTTCCCGGCGAGGGGACCACCGTCACCGGAGTGGTGCCCCGCCAGGACTGACCGGGACACCGAGCGGACGGATCCCCGACGGAGGCGCCGGCCCCAGGGGCGTCGCTCCAGACCTGAGGCCCCTCGGACTTCAGGGACCCTCAAGCCGGAGACGCGGCCATGGAGCGGGCCGAGACTCAGGGGAGTGTCAGGATCTCATGGCCGGTCTCGGTCACCAGGATGGTGTGCTCGAACTGGGCGGTCCGCATGCGGTCCTTGGTGACGGCGGTCCAGCCGTCGGGCCAGATCTCGTAGTCGATGGTGCCGAGCGTGAGCATGGGCTCGATCGTGAACGTCATGCCCGGCTCCAGCGTGACCGCGAGTGACGGGTCGTCGTAGTGGGGGACGATCAGGCCCGAGTGGAACGTGGTGCCGATGCCGTGCCCGGTGAAGTCGCGGACCACGCCGTAGCCGAACCGCTTGGCGTAGGCCTCGATCACGCGACCGGCCACGTTGAGCTGACGGCCGGGGGCGATGGCCTTGATGGCCCGGTTGGTGGCCTCGCGGGTGCGCTCGACGAGCAGGCGCGACTCTTCGTCCACGTCGCCGACTCCGAAGGTGGCGTCGGTGTCGCCGTGCACGCCGCCGATGAAGGCGGTGATGTCGATGTTGACGATGTCGCCGTCGCGCAGCACGGTGTCGTCGGGGATGCCGTGGCAGATCACCTCGTTGATCGAGGTGCACAGCGATTTGGGATATCCCCGGTAGCCGAGGGTGCTGGGATAGGCGCCGTGGTCGCAGAGGAACTCGTGGCCGATCCGGTCGAGCTCGTCGGTGGTGACGCCGGGCGCCACGTGCCTGCCGACCTCTTCGAGCGCCTGGGCCGCCAGCTTGCCCGCGACCCGCATCCGCTCGATGATCTCGGGGGTCTTGACGTCGGACTCGCCGGTCTTCGGGGTTTTCTTCCCGACGTACTCCGGCCGCTGGATGTGAGAGGGCACCTTGCGGATAGGGGAGATCCGCCCGGGCTGGAGCAGTGTCGTCATGGTCCCCCAGTCTAGTTGTGCTTCTCACTGGGCAGTATTGCCGCATGAGTGATCAATGGTGGTTCTGCTTGAGGCACATGGCCGTCGAACCCGACGAGGGATGCCCGAACAAGGACAGGATGGGGCCGTACCCGACACGCGAGGCCGCCGGCGCCGCGCTGAAGACCGCGGCCGACAGGAACGAGGACTGGAAGGAGGGCGACCGCGCCTGGGACGGGGACGACTGAGGCCACCGGCCGGTGCGGGCCGTGGTCGTCCCGTGGCCGTCGCGGTGCGCCGAGCCGCGGACTAGTCGGCGACCTGAGGACCGCTGATCCGCTCCAGCAGCCTCGCCAGGCGGTCGCGCAGGCCGGGACGGCGCCCGACCTCGCCCGCCGCCATGCTCACCAGGTGCTGGGCTCCGTCGAAGGAGAACGGCGCCCGCTCGGGAACCGTCAGCGCGTCGTGGGCCAGACCCGCCAGGTCCGGGTCACCGCCGTCCAGGGCGAGGATCGTCGTGCCGGTCCTGCGGGCGTCGCTCACCCGTTCCAGCAGCGCCTCGGGGGCGCGTTCCTCGGTCACCACGAACAGCGTCTCGCCCCGCCCCGCCTGCTCGATCCGCTCCAGCCCGACCCGCAGGTGCGCGGGCGCTTCGGGGGCGGGCGCCCAGCGGACCAGCGTCGGAGCGAGCTGGGGCAGCCCGGAGAACCTCGCCTCGTCACTCAGGTGCGCGGTCAGGTGCCAGGGTTCCTCCTGGGGTGTGCCGACCACCAGCAGCCCGCCGGGGGAGCGCGTCGCGCGAAGGGCGAGGCCCAGCTCGCGGGTCCGCTCGACCCAGCCGGTCGAGGCGAGGATTTCGCGCAGCAGTGTCACCGACCCGGCGTCCATCAGTTCCTCCTGAGGGGACCGTCGTCTTCAGGCGACGGGGGAATCGGGAGCGGGAGGACCGCTAAGACCCGAGCGTGGAGTGGCCTGACGGGTTCACGCATTCCGCGTCGCCTCTTTCCGGCATTCGATACGGTGGGAACAAAGGTTCGAGCGAGGGGGGTGGTGTGGTGCGTAGATCGTTGAAGTTCCTGTTGCGCCCCACCGCCCGCCAGGGCGCCGCGTTGACCGCCTGCCTGGATGATCACCGTGCCTTGTACAACGCCGCGCTGGAGCACCGCCGCACCGCCTACGCCAGGGCGAAGGTGAGCGTCCGCTACGGTGACCAATCCGCCGACCTGAAGCACATCCGCGCCGACGACGCGGGCGGTCAGGGCCGGTGGTCGTTCTCCTCTCAGCAGGCCACCCTGCGCCGCCTGGACAAGGCATTTGCGGCGTTCTTCGCCCGCGTCAAAGCAGGCCGCACGCCGGGCTTTCCCCGCTTCAAGGGCAACGGACGCCTCAACACCGTCGAATGGCCGAAAGACGGCGACGGTTGCCGGTGGGACTCCCAGCCCGAACACCCCACCGCGACATATCTGCGCCTGCAGGGCGTCGGCCACGTCCGCGTCCACCGGCACCGGGCCGTGCGCGGCACCGTCAAGACGATCAGCGTCAAGCGAGAGGGCTCCCGCTGGTACGTGATCTTGTCGTGTGACGACGTGCCCGCCGAGCCGCTGCCCGCCACCGGCACTGCTGTCGGGATCGATCTGGGGGTGGCGTCGCTGGTCACCACCAGCGAGGGTGAGCACCTGGCCAACCCGCGCCACCTGGCCGCCTGCGCCGACCGTCTCGCCGCAGCCCAGCGCGACCTCGCCCGTAAAAAACGCGGCTCCACGC
Source organism: Streptosporangium sp. NPDC006930 (assembly GCF_040635605.1). Lineage (NCBI taxonomy): Bacteria > Bacillati > Actinomycetota > Actinomycetes > Streptosporangiales > Streptosporangiaceae > Streptosporangium > Streptosporangium sp. NPDC006930. The sequence goes on from NZ_JBEYID010000001.1 coordinate 598,008, forward strand.
GGCGCCGCAAAGCGGTGGCGCGGGTCGCGGCCCTGCATGCCAAGGTCCGCCGTCAGCGCTTGGACGGCGCGCACAAGGCGGCCCTCGCGCTGGTCGGCGGCTACGACGTGATCGTGCACGAGGACCTGCGGATCGCGAACCTGACCCGCTCGGCCTCCGGCACGCTGGCGGCGCCCGGCGTCAACGTGGCGGCCAAGTCCGGTCTCAATCGCAGCATTCTGGACGCGGGCTGGGGGGTGTTCCTGACGATCCTGTCGCACAAGGCTGAAAGCGCCGGTCGAGAGCTGATCGCGGTGAACCCCGCCAACACCTCCCGCACCTGTGCCCGATGCGGGCACTGCGCGAAGGAGAACCGCCCCACCCAGGCCGAGTTTCACTGTCAGCGGTGCGCACACGTCGCGCACGCCGACGTGAACGCGGCGACCAACATCCTCAGGGCAGGGCTTGCCCTTCGCGATGTCGCGCAAGCGGCTTAACGAGAAGCCGCTCCCTTCAGGGAGCGGAGGAGTCACCGCACCATCGTGCCTCACAGACCCCGCACCGATCCTGGAAACGCGCCCCTGAGAGGATCGGGGCAGGCGATATGGTCGCTGGAGTCCGGTCCTGAGTGGCCGGGAGACGATGAGGAGCGCTGAGTGAGCACTGATATTCCGGACGTGAGCGGGATCTCGATCGGGATCCTGGGCGGGACCGGTGACCAGGGCAAGGGCCTGGCCCGGCGGTTCGCCCTCGCCGGGCACACCGTGCTGATCGGCTCGCGGAGCGCGGAACGGGCTCAGGCGGCGGCGGAGAGCATCGGCGGATCGGTGCGTGGCTCGGTGCGTGGCGCGGACAACCCGGCCGTGGCGGCGGAGGCCGACGTGGTGATCGTGGCCACTCCCTGGGACGGGCACCGCTCCACGCTGGAGTCCCTCCGCTCCGAGCTGGCAGGGAAGATCGTCATCGACTGCGTCAACCCGCTCGGCTTCGACAAGCAGGGGGCGTACATGCTCCCGGTCGAGGAGGGCAGCGCCGCCCAGCAGGCCGCGGCGGTCCTGCCCGACAGCCGTGTGGTCGCCGCCTTCCACCACGTCTCGGCGGTCCTGCTGCTGGATCCCGAGGTCGAGGAGATCACCCTGGACGTGCTCGTGGTGGGTGACGACCGCGAGGCCACCGAGACCGTCCAGGCGCTGGCGGGCCGGATCCCCGGAGTGCGCGGCGTGTACGCGGGCCGTCTGCGCAACGCCCACCAGGTCGAGGCGCTGACCGCGAACCTCATCTCGATCAACCGCCGCTACAAGGCTCACGCGGGTCTGCGCATCACCGACGTCTGACGGAGCGGCCCCGCCCATGATCGCGGGGCTGGGGGCGGTACGGGATTCATGGCTTCGTCCGGCGGTCGCTTGGGGGGATCCGACCCTCAAACCGGGCCAATCTTGCCTGATTGGATCTGACAAGTAGCTCGTTGGCCGGACATTCTTGACGCATGACTGATTCTCGTCCGGAGGGGCGCATGACTGATTTTCGTCCGGAGACCCGTACCGTCCACCTGCCCCAGCCGCCTCTGAACGGCAGCCGTCCCATCGCGGTGCCGCTCTACCAGACCTCCGGGTTCGTCTTCGACGATCCGGCCGTTTTCGCCGACGGGATGGGCCGCCCGGACGGAGCCTTCGTCTACGGGCGACTGTCGAACCCGACGGTCCGCTCCCTTGAGGAGGCCGTCGCCGGACTGGAGGGCGGCGTCGGCGCCGTGGCCACCGGCTCCGGGATGGGCGCGATCAACTCCGTACTGCTCGGGTTGCTGAAGCCCGGCGACCACCTGATCGCGCAGAAGCCGCTCTACGGCGGCACCGCCGGGATGATCAACGACCTGGTGGGGCGGTTCCAGATCGAGGTCTCCTACGTGCCCGAGGACGACCCGGCGGCGCTGCGCGCGGCCGTGAGGCCCGAGACGAGGCTCGTCTATCTGGAGACCATCGCCAACCCGGTGACCCAGGTCGCCGACCTGCCGGGCATGTGCGCCGCGGCCCGCGAGGCCGGACTGATCTCCGTGGTCGACAACACCTTCGCCTCCCCGATCCTGTGCAGGCCGATAGAGCACGGCGCCGACATCGTGGTGCACTCCACGACGAAGTACCTGAGCGGCCATACCGACGTGCTCGGCGGGATCGCCGTCTTCGCCTCCGACGAGCTGTACCGCAAGGTGTGGGCCTTCAACGTCAAGCTGGGCGCCAGCGCGGACCCGTTCGCCGCCTGGCTCACCCTGCGCGGCATCCAGACACTGCCGCTGCGGATGGAGCGCCACTGCTCCAACGCCCGCGAGCTGGCCACCCGCCTGAACGCCCACCCCGCCGTCTCCGTCGTGCACTGGCCGGGACTGCCCTCCCACCCCTCCTACGAGCTGGCGGCCAAGCTCCTGCCGGACTTCGGGGGAGTCTTCTCCTTCGACCTGGCCGGCGGGCGGGAGGCGGGGGAGCGGTTCATGAGTTCGGTGAAGCTGGCCCTGCTCGCCCCGTCCCTCGGCGGCGTCGAGACGCTCATCCTGCATCCCGCGACGACCTCCCACCTCTCCCTCACGGCAGAGGAACTCGCCAGACACGGGATCGGAGAGGGTACCGTGCGGGTGGCGGTCGGCATCGAGCACGTCGAGGACCTGTGGGCCGACTTCGAGCAGGCTCTTGCCTGAAACCGCGGGAAACCCGATCATCGGTGACTCCCGCACTGCGGCACGGGGCCGCTTCCTGATCGTTTCCGGGAGGGAGCACGCATGAGGGTGTCGATCGAGGATGTGGAACGGGCCGCCGAGCGCATCGCGGGACATGTCCTGCGCACGCCGGTGGTCGAGGTGTCACCGGGGTTGTTCCTGAAGCTGGAGGGGTTGCAGCATTCGGGGTCGTTCAAGACGCGGGGAGGCTTCAACCGCGCTCTGGCCTGCGGAGGGATCCCCGAGGCCGGGCTGATCGCGGCGAGCGGGGGCAACCACGGCCTGGCGGTGGCGTACGTGGCACGCAGCCTCGGCGTCCGGGCGGAGGTGTTCGTGCCGACGGTCTCCAGTCCGGTGAAGGTCGCCGGGCTGCGCGCGCTCGGCGCGCGGGTGACCCAGATCGGCGATGTCTACGCCGAGGCGTACGAGGCGTCGGTCAAGCGCGCGGCCGAGACAGGTGCCCTGGACATCCACGCCTACGACCAGGCCGAGGTGGTCGCGGGGCAGGGCACGGTGGGCCTGGAGGTCCTGGAACAGACCGGGGGAGTCGACACGGTGATCGTCGCGGTCGGAGGCGGCGGGCTCGTCGCCGGTGTCACCGTCGCACTCGGTGGCCGCGCCCGCGTGATCACCGTCGAGCCCGAGCTCATCCCGACCCTGCACCGGGCGCTGGAGGCGGGCGGGCCGGTCGGCGTCGAGGTCTCCGGGGTGGGGGCCGACGCCCTGGGCGCGAGCCGGGCGGGCGAGATCGCCTACGAGGTCACGAGCGCGGCGGGAGTGCGGAGCCTCCTCGTCTCCGACGAGGCCATCGTCGAGGCGCGGCGCGAGCTGTGGCGGAGCCACCGGATCGCCGCCGAGCACGCGGGAGCCGCGGCGTACGCGGCCCTGCTGTCCGGCGTCCACACCCCGGCCCCCGGCGAGCGGGTGGCCGTCATCGTGTGCGGCGCCAACACCGATCCCGCCACGCTCGTCTGACAGTGAGGATGAGGTGGACGCCTCCCGGTGAGGTCTGGCTCGTCGTCTGACCGACCGTGGTGTCCTCGGTGTCTTCGGTGTTTTCGGCGGGATCTGCCGACCTCGGCCGGGAGGCGTTCGTCCGCACTCACCGGACGCGGCGCGTGGACCACGCGGGGGAGCCGCCTCGGGATGGCCGAGGCGGCTCGGTAACCCCGGTGACCCCGGTGACACGGTCACCGGGCCGCGCGGTGTCCGGGGACCGTCAGCGGTAGCTGTGCTCGGCGGTGGGGAAGGCGCCGGTCGACACCTCGTCGGCGAAGCTGCGCACCGCCCTGTCCATCTCGTGGGCGAGGTCGAAGTACTTCTTGACGAACTTGGCGGGGCTCGGGGTCAGGCCCATCAGGTCCTGCCAGACGAGGACCTGCGCGTCGGTGCCGGGCCCGGCACCGATGCCGATCGTGGGGATCGACAGGGACGCGGTGACCCGCTCGGCCAGGTCCGTGGGCACGCATTCCAGGACCACGGAGAACGCGCCGGCGTACTCCAGGTCCTTGGCGTCGGCCATCAGCTCGTCGCCCGACTGGCCGCGGCCCTGTACGCGGTAACCGCCGAGGGCGTTCACCGACTGGGGGGTCAGACCCAGGTGGGCCATCACCGGGATGCCGGCCGAGACCAGGGCCTCGACCTGAGGGAGCACCCGCCGCCCGCCCTCAAGCTTGACGGCGTGGGCTCCCGCCTCCTTCATGAAGCGGGCGGCCGTCTCCAGGGCCTGCTGGGGGGAGGACTGGTAGGAGCCGAACGGCAGGTCGGCCACGACCATCGCCCGGGAGGAGCCGCGGACCACGGCCGCCGTCAGGGGCATGAGGTCGTCCACCGAGACGGGCAGCGTCGAGTCGTACCCGTACACGACCATGGCGGCCGAGTCGCCGACGAGCAGGACGGGGATGCCGGCCTCGTCGAAGACCCTGGCGGTCATGGCGTCGTACGCGGTGACCATCGGCCATCGCTCGCCGCGCTCCTTGGCGGCGGCGACGTCGCGCACGGTGATCCTTCGTCCAGCCTGGCCGCCGTAGAGGGAGGTCGGCCGGTTGGGGACGGAAGAGGACATGGGACCCTCCAATGAAGTCTCGAGGCGCCCCTGTGGCGTCCCCGGACGGTTCCGATGATTGCACGCGTACGACAGGTGCAACAGCCCCGATCGGCCTGGTAATCCGGAGAGATATGGGTGGAGTACAACACGTTCGTACGGTTGATCCTGTGACATATTGTTATTTGCCGTGACGGATTGTGTTTTTTTGGGGTTGTCGGGGTGATGTGCGGCGTACGTGAGGGAGACCGGGGTGATACGCCGCGCCCTTCGAGGGTGTGGGCGCGGTAATCCGGTGGCGGAAGTGTCGGGGGTGTGCGGCACAATGCTCGCGGAGGTAAGTAATCACAATGGCTTTCGAACCTTACCGTCGCCTGCTGGCGATTCCGGGCGTGCGGTCGTTGCTGCTGGTCGGGATGGTCGCCCGCATCCCCTCGACCGCGATCGCCATCACGCTGACGATGCACGTCGTCGATCCCAGTGGGCTCGGCCTCGGGTTCGCCGCGGCGGGTCTGGTGACGATGGCGAGCACGGTGGGGATGGCGGTCGGCTCTCCGCTGGCCGGAAGGTTCGTCGACAGTCATGGTCTGCGCCCGGTGCTGGTGGTGACCACACTCGCCCAGCTCGCCTTCTGGTCCACCGCGTGGGCGATGCCGTTCCCCCTGCTGCTCGCGGCCTCGGTGCCCGCGGGCCTGCTCAGCCTCCCGGTGTTCAGCGTGATCAGGCAGTGTCTCGCGGCGCTGGTCCCGGTCGACCAGCGCAGGATGGGTTTCTCTCTCGACTCCATGATCGTTGAAGTCTCCTACATGACAGGTCCGGCTCTGGCGGTCGCGGGGGTGACCCTCCTCGGCAGCATGCCCACCATGGGCATCGTCGCGGCGGGTCTGGTCGTCTCGGGGGCGACGCTGATCGTGCTGAACCCGCCCGTCCGCTCGGACGAGGAGCTCCGGAAGCCGCAGGGGAGGATCCCTCGGCGCCGGTGGCTCACCCCGGGCATGCTCGGGCTGCTCGGCACGGTCGCCGCGGCGACCTTCGTGCTCGCCGCCACCGAGCTCTCCCTGGTCGCGACGATGCAGCGGGGCGGCGACACCGCGTGGATCGGGCTGGCGATCGGCCTGTGGTGCGCCTACTCGCTGATAGGCGGCTTCGTGTACGGCATGCTGCCCCGAGGGGTGTCGCCACTGGTCCTGATCGGTGCCATGGGCGCCCTCACCATCCCCGTCGGGCTGGTCGGCGGCGACTGGCACTGGCTGGTCCTCGCCCTGCTGCCCGCCGGGGTGCTGTGCGCCCCCGCGCTCTCCTCCACGATCGAGGCCGTGAGCCGCTGGGTGCCCGTCGGGGCCCGGGGTGAGGCGATGGGCCTGCACGGCACGGCGCTGCTGCTCGGCGGGGGCGCCGCGGCGCCCATCGCGGGCGTGATCATCGACGGTTCCGGTCCCGGCTGGGCCTTCGCCGCCGCCGGGCTGGTCGGTGTGGTGATGGTGCTGGTCGCGCTGCCGTTCTGGCGGCGCACCGCGGCCGTGGTCGAGGAGCCCGTCCCGATGGCCGCCTGACCTTGGTCAGGACATTTCACGATAAATACGAAACGATACGGTTGCGTATCGTAAAAGCCAGCGCTACGGTGGTGTTTCGAAACTCAAGCGTATCGAATACGGGGCCTTTCGTGGAACAACAGCTCGGCCACCCGCGGCGGTGGCAGATCCTTGGGGTGCTGGTCTTCAGCCTCCTCGCGGTCGTGATCGACAACACCATCCTCAACGTCGCACTGAAGACGATCGCGGACCCCGTGGCAGGTCTGGGTGCCACCCAGAGTCAGCTGGAATGGGCGATCAACTCCTACACGCTCGTGTTCGCGGGCCTGCTGTTCACCTTCGGGGTGATCGGCGACCGCACCGGACGCAAGCGCATGCTCATGGTCGGCATGGTCCTCTTCGGGCTCGCCTCGCTGGCCAGCGCCTACGCTCAGGACCCCATGCAGCTGATCGTCGCCCGCGCGTTCATGGGCATCGGCGGAGCCGCGATCATGCCGGCCACGCTGGCGATCATCTCCAACGTCTTTCCCCCACGGGAGCGCGGCAAGGCGATCGGGATCTGGGCCGGCGGGGTGGGCCTGGCCGTGGCGATCGGCCCGATCACCGGTGGTCTGCTCATCGAGCACTTCTGGTGGGGCTCGGTCTTCCTGATCAACCTGCCGATCGTGCTGGTCAGCATGGTGCTCATCAGCCTGGTGGTGCCCGAGTCGCGTGACCCCAAGCCCTCCAGGCTCGACCCGATCGGCGTGGTCCTCTCCATCGTCGGCCTCGTCGCCGTCACCTACGGCATCATCCGGGGCGGGGAACTGGCCACGATCGCCAGCGCCGAGGTGCTCGTCCCGACGATCCTCGGCATCCTCGTGCTCGCCGCCTTCGTCTGGTACGAGCGCCGCATCGACCACCCGGCCTTCGACGTCGGCTACTTCCGCGACCCGCGCTTCGCCACCGCGGTCGGCATGATCGGCATCGTGTTCTTCGCGATGATGGGCGCGATGTTCTTCCTGGTCTTCTACCTGCAGATCGTGCTGGGCTTCAGCGCATTGCAGGCGGGCGCCCTGATGATCCCCTTCGCCGCCGCGCAGCTCATCTTCGCCCCGCTGAGCCAGCAGATGGCCGCCCGCTTCGGCGGCAAGCTGAGCGCCACCGTCAGCATGGTCGTCGTGGCCGGCGCGCTCGCCTCGTACGCGCTGATGGACCAGCACACCCCGATCGTCCTGCTGGAGATCGTGTTCTTCGTCCAGGGTGCGGCGATGGCGAACATCATGCCTCCGGCGACCACCGCGATCATGGAGGCGCTCCCCAGGGAGAAGGCCGGCGTCGGCTCGGCCATGAGCAACACCGTCCGCCAGGTGGCCGGTGCGCTCGGTGTCGCGCTCCTCGGCTCGCTGCTCTCGGCCACCTACCGCGACCAGATCGCCCCGGCCCTGACCGGTCTGCCCGATCAGCTCAAGCACATCGCGGGCGAGTCCCTGACCGGCACGCTCGGCGTGGCCCAGGGCCTCGGCGCCCAGGGCGCGGCGCTCATCGAACCGGCCAAGCTCGCCTTCATCGAGGGCATGCACGTCACCGCCCTCGTCTCCGCGGTCATCGCGCTGCTCGGAGCCCTGGTGGTGTTCAGGTGGCTGCCCGGCAAGTCCTCCGGGGCCGCCGTTCCCGACGCGATCAGCCCTGAGAAGGAACCGGCGGTAGTGTAGAGACGCCATGACGACCACCGACGAGTTTCAGGCAGCCGGAGCTCAGACGCCCCGCCCCGCGGGCCGCCCCCGCAGCGCCAGGGCAGAGAAGGCCATCATCGACGCGACCCTCGACCTGGTCGGGGAGAGCGTCGGCCTCTCCGAGCTGTCGATCGAGGCGATCGCCGCCCGCGCGGGGGTCGGCAAGACCACGATCTACCGGCGATGGTCGAACAAGGAAGATCTGCTCGTCGACGCGCTGTCGACCCTCAAGACGCCGCTGCCTCCGCTCGCGGGCGTCTCGGTCCGAGACGATCTCATCGTCTACGCGCGGGTGATGCTGCGCGACGCGTGCGACGCGCGCAACCGCTGCGTGATGAACATCGCGATGAACGAGGCCGAACGGCACCCCCGCCTGGTGGAGCGCATCCACCGGGCGACCATCGAGCCGCGCAGGGCGGCGATCGCCGCCCTGCTGCGACGCGGCGTCGCCACCGGCGAACTGCGGGCCGACCTCGACGTCCCCATCGCGATGGCGAACCTGGTCGGCACCGTCATGTGGTACGTCCGCACCGAGGGGGGCGGCGAGGCCGCAGGTTCCTCCGACCTGGCCGAACGGATCGTCGACCACCTTCTGGCGGGCCTCGGCCCCTGAGGGTTCCCGTACGGGCCGCGCACGGGTACGGGCCGCGCACGGTTTTCCCGCGGTGTTCCCACAGGGCCCTTGCCCGGGTGTCAGACGGTGGGCTCGCGCCAGCGGTTGGTGATGGGGAGGCGGCGGTCGCGGCCGAAGTTCTTGGGGGTGATCTTCGGACCCGGGGGATACTGGCGGCGCTTGTACTCGGCCAGGTCGACCAGGCGGATCACCCTGGCGACCAGGGCCGGGTCGTGTCCGGCGGCGACGAGCTCGGCGGAGCCCATGTCCTTTTCGACGTAGTCGTCCAGCAGCCGGTCCAGGATCCCGTACTCCGGCAGGGAGTCGGTGTCGCGCTGGTCGGGGCGGAGCTCCGCGCTGGGCTCCTTCTCGATCGAGCTCTCCGGAATCGGCGGCACCGTGAAGGGGTGCAGGAACTCGCCCGACCGGCCCGCCTGGGCGTTGCGCCAGCGCGACAGTTCCCAGACGAAGGTCTTGAGCACGTCCTTGATGGGGGCGAAGCCGCCCGCGGAGTCGCCGTAGAGGGTGGAGTAACCGGTGGCGAGCTCGCTCTTGTTGCCGGTGGTGAGGACGAGGTGGCCGTGCTCGTTGGACAGGCCCATCAGGATCATGCCGCGCACCCGGGCCTGAAGGTTCTCCGAGGCCAGGCCGGTGAGCTCGACCTCCTTCTCGAAGCCGCTCACGATCTCGGCGATCGGCACGGTCGTGGCGTTGATCCCCTGCCGGTCGACCAGCTCCTGGGCGTCGCTCACCGAGTGGTCGGAGGAGTAGCGGGAGGGCATCAGCACCACGTGCACCCGGTCGGGGCCGACGGCGTCGGAGGCGATCGTGGCGGTGAGCGCCGAGTCGATGCCGCCGGACAGACCGAGGATCACCGACTGGAAGCCGTTCTTGGCGACGTAGTCGCGGACCGCGAGGACGAGCGCGGAGTAGACCTCGGCGGTGTCGTCGAGCTGCTCGGCGATCGTGGGGGGCTGCGGCTGGTACGGCTCGACGGGGCGGGCCGACAGCTCAAGCCGATCCACCGTGATCACGGTGCCGTCCTCGGCGTCCGTCTGGAAGGTGCCGAGTCCTCCGTACCTGGCGTCGGGCAGCTCCAGGTCCGTGATCAGCAGTTCCTCGGAGAATCGCGCCGCGCGCGCGACCAGTTCGCCGGAGGCGGAGACGACCAGTGAGTCTCCGTCGAAGACCAGCTCGTCCTGGCCGCCGACCTGGTTGACGTAGGCGAGGGCGCATCCGGCCTCGCGGGCGCGCCTGGCCACCAGCTCCAGGCGTACGTCGTCCTTCTCCTTCTCGTACGGGGAGGCGTTCGGCACCACCAGCAGCCCGGCTCCGGCCTCGGCCACCACCGCGACGGGACCGCCCTCCTGCCAGAGGTCCTCGCAGACCGCGATCGCCACGTCGACACCGTGCAGCCGGAAGATCGGCAGCCGGTCGCCGCGGACGAAGTAGCGGAACTCGTCGAAGACGCCGTAGTTCGGCAGGTGGTGCTTGGCGGTCTTGACGACCACCCGGCCCCGGTGCAGCAGCGCGGCCGCGTCGAGCGGGGCGCCCTTGGGCTGGCCGACGCGCGGGGCGAGCCTCGCGCGGTCCACGTAGCCGACCACCACGGGGATCTCGCCGAGTCCCGCCTTCGCCAGTCGTCGCGCGGCCTCCTCGATCGCGGCGATCGACGCCTCCACGAACGAGGTGCGCAACACGAGGTCCTCGACGGGATATCCGGTCAGGAACATCTCGGTGAAGACGACCAGGTGCGCGCCTCGGTCTGCGGCGCGGCGGGTCCACTCGACGAGCTTGTCCGTGTTGGCGGCCAGGTCGCCGACAGCGGGATTGGTCTGGGCCAGGGCGATACGGAGTTGAGCCACGTGGCCATCCTATGAGGGCGTACCAGGAAGGTGCCCTTTGGGTGATCCCTCCTCGGTGACCGGTGAATGAGCGCGGACCTCCGCCGTGGGACCGTCCCGCGTTCCTCCGGCGCCGGCCTCGCCGACGCCCGGTGGGCTTTCGGCGAGGTCGTTCGCGACTCCGTGACCTCCACGGACGTTCGACGAACATTCGGACCCGCCGGGCGAGGCCTTCCACCGGGTTTCGCGACCGGCCGTTCCTGTCTTTCCAGGGATCGCCAGGATCGCCCGGATCGCGCCGGGACCAATGGGATCACCGGGATGAGGAAGGTCAGCAAGGTCGCGGGATCACCCGGACCGTCACGCCCGTGCTCGCCTCGCTTCGCCTTGAGCGCGGCGGTGCCTGCCGATCACGGTCGAGAGCCGTGACGCCGTCCGTCGGTGACGGCGTTCTCAGTTCGTCGACCAGCAGAAGCGGGCGTATCCGGCGTCGTAGCCGTCCAACCAGCCCCTGTCGTAGTCGCTGGGCGGCCCGCCGTAGCTCCGCGACCTGGTCCTGCGACAGTCCTGTGCGGCGGCCCGGTAACCGTTCCTGTATCCCCGCCAGTAGTCGTTCGGGTCTTCCGCGGATTCCCCGGAATCCGCGGAATCCGCGGAATCCGTCAAGGCCGCCGAATCCGATGTTTCCGCTGATGTGATCGGGTCCGTCATGGTCTCGTTCTGCGCGGTGTTCACCGTCACGGCCTGCTCGGGGTCCGGCGCGGGCGAGGCATAGGAGAACGAGACAGGTCCGAGGGCGAGTGCCGCGAGAAGCGTTGGGCCGATCACCATCAGCTGCCGCTTGCCGTACATGGTTTTCCCCTTTTGTTCGGGCCGTGGGCGGAGTCCGCCCACGGCCATGATCTAGGGGGAAACATATAGGTAAGCCGTATCGGACCAAAGGACCCGAGCTCTCATTTCCTTATTTTCGGAGTAAGTTAAGAGGGGGCTGATTTTGCCTGGCTTTTATTTACTGTGGCAACTTTCCGGGGAATGTGATTTCTTAATGCATGTAGGCATTAATCGACTTGTGAGCCGAAAAGACGCGATGAGATCCGGGTGTCATTCGTGACGCCACGGGGAAGACGCCGCAGGGGACCTGTCAGCCGAGGAGCCAGAGCAGTCCGAGGTTCTTCGCCCATGCGGGCTCGGCCACCCGCTGGATCTCCTTGCCCGAGCGGGAGAGGACCACGATCGTGTTGGCGGCCGTGCCCTTGACGCGGACCGCCAGACGTCCGTCGCGCAGATAGCGCGCGCCCAGCAGCCGCCCCTTGACCGGGATGGCGACCTTCGCGCCGGTCCTGGTGTCGTAGATCGACGGGGTGAACGACAGGGGCCAGGAGCCGTCGCCACCCGGGGCGTTCGCGCCGATGGCGTTGACCACCACCCTGCGGCCGTCGGGTGACAGGCTCTCCACGTGGTTGGCGAGCCTGACACCCGGGGCGCGGCTGGAGATCCGCCGCCTGGTGTCCAGGAGGTGGACGCCGTCCGTGTCGCCCGCGTACCCGGCGAGGGTCCTGCCGTCGGCCGACCAGGTCAGATGGCAGGGGCCGGAGGTCTTCCCGGCGTTGAACCGGCCCCTGCCGTCGGGGCCGATCACGGCGACCGTCATCGCCTCGCCATTGCCCTTCACCGGGTAGGCGATCCGCTTGCCGTCGGCAGACCAGGCGGGGGTGAGACACGGGCCGCCGAAGGCGGCGTTCTTGGCGATCACCGTGCCCGTGCGGGGTCCGTTGGCCGATGTGACGCGCAACCTGTTCTTGTCGTCGATCCAGGCGATCCTCCGGCCGTCGGGCGCGACCGCGAACTGGCCGGCGAAGGCGCCGGCGCCGGCGGTCAGGCCGCCGCTGCTCCGGCCTCCCCGGTACGTCAGCACCTCGACTCCGCTTCCCCCGTGGCGGAAGTAGACGGCGCCCGAGACCGGGGCCGCGGTCGCGTTCGAGATCGCCCTGGGCGCGGTGCCTCCGGTGGACTCGGCCGCAGCGTCGATGTTCCCGGTGGATTGGGCCGTTCCCCCAGGGCCTCCAGCCGTTCCTCCGGTCTCACCAAAGGATCCGGCCGCCGCCCCGAAGCCCTCGGTGCCCTCGGTGCCCTCGGCGAGGGCAGGAGTGGTGACGACGGCCGTCAGGGCGAGTGCGACGCCGGTGGCCAGGGCCCAGTGCTTCAAGGGGATCTCCTCGGGTGAATTCCTCAACGGCTGGTTAGAGCCCCGAGAAGGCGAAAAGGTTTACACGCGGCCCGCCGCGATCGGAGTCGAGGGGATCGGCAGCACGGCCTCCACGACCGTTCCGCCCTCGGGCGCCGACTCGATCACGCAGGTGCCGCCCAGCTCGGCGGCCCGCTCGCGCATGGACAGCAGTCCCACCCCCGAGCGAGGTCCCGAGGGCAACCCGCTCCCGTCGTCCTGGACACGGACCACGAGCGACTCCCCGCGCCGCAGCGAGATCACCGCCGAACTGGCCCCCGCGTGCTTGCGGATGTTGGTGAGTCCTTCCTGCGCGATGCGGTACGCGGCCACCTCGGCCGCCGCGGGCAGATCCGACAGGTCGCCCTCGATCTCCACCGCGACCCGTGGCCTGCCTTCCTGCGCGAGCGCACGCACGGCCCCCGCCAGGCCGAGCTCGTCGAGGGTGGGCGGGCGCAGGCCGTACACCAGTTCCCTGATCTCCTGGCTAACCGCGTCCATGCCGCTTCGCAGTTCGAGCAGGAGCCTGTCCGCCGAGGCGGGAGCGGTGCGCAGGCTGATCCTGGCCATGTTGATCGACATGGCCATCTCGGTCAGCGCGTGGCCGAGCCCGTCGTGCAGGTCCCTGCGCAGGCGGCGGCGCTCCTCCTCACGGGCGGTGAGGATGCGTTCCCGGGAACGCTGCAGGTCGGCGGTCATCCGTACGGCGTGCGCCACGTCGGCGACGTACGGGACCGCCACCGCGACCAGGCGGTCGTTGTGCGCGGCGGCGAACCTGCGAGGGCCCGGGGCGCCGAGCAGCAGTCGCCCGACCGGCTCGCCGTGCCAGACCAGCGGCACCTCGCGCGGCTCAGGGCCCAGCAGACCGACCTGGACCTGCCTGGAGCCGGGCCCGTAGACCTCGACGGCGACACCGGTGACGCTCAGCCCGTCCTTGATCACGGCTGCGACGGCGGCGAGCGCGTTGGCGGGCTCGGTCTCGCGGACCTCCCTGGCCAGCAGCGCGGCGAGCGCCCGCGGGTCGCCGTGCGTGCCGTACATGAGCCGGTCGACCAGGCGCCTGAGCCTGTGCCGGAGCGGATGGAAGACGACCCCGGCGAGCAGGGCCGCGATCAGGCCGCCGATCCGGTCGTATCCCGACAGCGCCAGCCCGGCGACCGCGCCGACCGCGTACATGGCGCTGACCGCGGCGATCAGCCCGGCGGCGACGAAGGCGCGGCTGACCACCGTGTCGATGCCGTAGAGCCGGTAGCGCAGCACCGAGAAGACGATGGCCCCCGGGATGAGCCCGGTCCAGATCGTCCCGGCCAGCCACCAGTCGGGGCCGGCGAGCAGGAAGGCGACGTAGACGGCGAACGCGAAGATCGGCCAGGCGATCTGGCGGCGCAACTCCGGGCCCGCCCGCCGGAAGCGCAGCACCATGGAGACCAGCGCGAGGACCGCGAGCGCCGAGACCAGGACGGCGACCAGCTCGCGCGCCGCAAGGTTGTACGGGGCGAGGAGGCCCAGCACGAGCGGGTTGGGAATGATCTCGGGCCAGGGGTAGAGCGCGGGGTCGGGGTCGGGGCGGGTGAGGTTCAGCAGCAGGTTCGCCGTGAACACGACCATGCCGGCCGCCACCAGCGGCCACCACCGCCGCGAGGGCAGCCGGCCGTCCGGGGAGTACAGCGGGAGCAGGATCGCGAGCAGGAACCCGCCGACAACCTTCCCCGTGACCATGCTCAGGCGGAGGTAGCCGGCGGACTCCATCTCGCCCGCCGCGGCGAAGGTGAACATCGCCGCCTCGGAGAACGCGTTGACGGCGCACATCAGGCCGCCCACGCACATCAGCCACGCCGTGACCGGGCGCGAGCGGTGTGCCAGCAGGAATGCGCCCACCACGGGGAACGTCAGCCCCGCCGCGAGGTCGGGAGTGGCGGGCACCTGCGGTCGCCAGCCGGGCGGCAGGTCGAGACGGAGCACGAGGCCGACGACGGTGAGCCCCACCGAGAGAAGCGCCGCCGAGACGGCGGCGAGCCGCGCCGGGGAGCGCAGCAGAGCGCGCACCGGCGAGACGGCGGGCCAGGCGGAGGCGTCCTCGGTCACGGTGACCGCGTCCACGACAGGCCTGGGCACACCGTCGGCGCCGTCGAGCGTCCGGCTCCGGTCGCGCGGCCGCGGACGCATCCCTATCTGCCCACGTCGCCGGGGTTGACCAGCCCGGACTCGTACGCCGTGACGACGAGTTGGGCACGGTCGAACAGCCCGAGGTGGTCGAGCAGCCTGAGCACCGACCGCGAGACCGACCCCTCGGGGACCGCGAGGGTCGCCGCGATCTGCCGGTTGGTCAGTCCTCGGGCGACCAGCTTCATCAGGTCGAGTTCCGCGTCGCCGAGCCCGGCGAGGCCGGGCGGTGCCGACGGGTCGGTGCGGCCGGCGAAGGCCGCGATCAGGCGGGTGGTGACGGCGGGGTCGATCAGCGCGTCACCGGCCTGCGCGGCCCGCATCGCGGTGATGAACTGCTCGGGAGCCGACGTCTTGAGGACGAATCCGCTCACCCCGGCCCGCAGCGCCGCGTAGAGGTTGTCGTCCGTGCCGAAGGTGGTCATCATGATGACCTTCGGCGGCGCCTCGTCGGTCAGGATCCTCCGCGCTGCGGTCAGCCCGTCCAGCCTGGGCATCTGGATGTCCATCAGCACCAGGTCGGGAGAGGTCTCCTTGACGACCGCGATCGCCTGCTCGCCGTTCTCGGCCTCCCCGACCAGCTCGAAGCCGGGCTCGCTGTCGAGCACCACGCGCAGGCCGGTGCGGACCAGCGCCTGGTCGTCCACCACGACGACCCGCAGCCCCGGCAGTGCCGGTCCCCGTTCCACGGCGGGCTTCGCGGTCCGCACGACCTCGGCGGGCGGGTCGAGGTGGACGGCCTGGGCCAGCATGTCGGACTCCAGGCGCTGCAGGGGGGCGCCCAGGTCGAGGCCGAGCTCGTCGCGGAGCAGCGCCCTGGCACGCCGCAGCGCTCCCAGCGCGTCCCCCTGCCTGCCGTTGCGGTACAGGGCCAGCGCGAGCAGCCGCCAGGCCTCCTCACGCAGCGGGTGCGCCGAGGCGTGTGCCTCCAGGTCGGCGACCAGGGCGCCGGAGTGTCCCAGGAGGAGTCCCGCGTCGGCGCGGCGCTCGACCGCGATCAGCCGCAGCTCCTCCAACCTGCCGGCCTCGCTCACGGCCCAGGGCAGGTCGGAGAACTCGGCCAGGGCCGGGCCGCGCCAGAGCGCGAGGGCGGTATCCAGGCGCTCCCACACCTCGGCGGGCTCGCCGCTCGTCTTGACCGCGCTCTCGAAACTCCAGGCGTCCACCTGGCCCGGCGAGGCGCGCAGCGCGTACCCCGGCGGGGCGGAAACCAGGACCTCGGCCTCCTCGCGGGGTGCGCGGCCGGGCTCCAGGGCACGCCGCAGCCGCGACACGTATCCCTGGATGGTCGACAGGGCCTGGGCGGGAGGCTCGCCGGGCCACAGCTCGTCGATGAGCATGGTCACGGGAACGGCACGGCCCCCGGCCACGAGGAGCCGGGCCAGCACCGCCATCTGGCGCTGGCCTCCGAGGTCGAGTGACGTCTCGCCGTGACGCGCTTGGAACGGTCCGAGAGCACGAAATGTCAGCATTGCAGGCGTAAGGGTAGGGCTACCTGGACCAACCTCATAGAGCAATACTCACCATCGTTCGCAGGCCGTAAGAAATCATCCGTGGTCAGATCTCCACATTCAAGTTCACCGGAAGTATCGCTTCGACCACGGTTCCCCCCTCGGGGGGCGTTGTGATCACGCATGTCCCGCCCAGTTCGGCGGCGCGCTCGCGCATCGAGGCCAGCCCGACCCCCGAACGGCGTCCGGAGGGCAGGCCGATCCCGTCGTCGCGCACCCGGACGCTCAGGTCGTCCTCGCCCCGCTCCAGCGACACCCGCACCGTCGCGGCCCCCGCGTGCCTGCGCGCGTTGGTCAGCGCCTCCTGCACGATGCGGTACGCGGCGACCTCGGTCGCGGCGGGCAGTCCCGGCAGCTCGCCCCTCACCTCGACGGTGACGCCGGGGCCCGCCATCTCCGCCACGGCCCCGGCCAGGCCGAGATCGTCCAGCGCGGGCGGGCGCAGGCCGTACACCAGGTGTCTGATGTCGCCGGTGACGCTGTCCATGCCGGAGCGCAGCTCGCCGAGCATGCGTTCGGCCGTCTCGGGGGAGGCGCGCAGGGAGAGCCTGGCCGCGTTGATGGACATCGCCATCCCACTGAGCGACTGGCCGAGACCGTCGTGCAGGTCGCGGCGGAGGCGGCGGCGCTCCTCCTCGCGGGTGGTGACGATGCGCTCCCGGGAGCGCCGCAGCGCGCCGACCAGCCGGACCGCGTGGGCCGCGTCGGCCACGTACGGCGTGAGCGCTGCGATGACCCGTTCGTTGTGCGCGGCGGGCAGGCGCCGGGCCCCCGGCGGGCCGATGAGCAGACGCCCGACGGGCTCGCCGTGCCAGACCAGCCGGATGTCGCGCGTCACCTCCTCCAGCGTCCCCACCGTCACCTCCTCGGGCCAGCTGCCCTGGAAGCGCACGCCGGCGCCGGTGACCGCCAGGCCGTCGCGCAGCACGTCCAGGGCCGCTGCCAGGCCGGCCTCGGGGTCGATGCGCTGGAGCCTGCGGCCGAGTCCGGCGGCCAGCGCCACCGGGTCGCCCCTGCCGCCGTACAGGAGGCGGTCGGCGCCACGCTGGAGCAGACGCCGCATCGGATGGAAGAACACCCCCGCGCAGAGCGCGGCGACCAGGCCGCCGATCCGGTCCACATCCGACAGGAACAGGCTGGAGGCGGTGCCCACCGCCACGTAGACCCCGCCGATCACGCCGACGAGGCCCGCGCCGACCAGCGTCCTGGTGATGAGCGTGTCGATCCCGTAGAGGCGGTGCCGCAGCACCGAGAAGGTGATCGCGACCGGGACGAGCGGGATCGTGAACGACGTGAGCCACCACACCGGATTGCCGATCACCCAGGGGACGATGACGGTGGCGAGCGCTATCAGCGTCCAGAGGATCTGCCGGCGCTCCTCGCGGCCGGCCCGCCGGAACCTCGCGGCGAGCGAGGCGAAGGCGAGGATCATGATCGCGTTGGTGAGCATGTCCAGCGAGAACCGCAGCGGGTGGGGGTCGGAACTCGTGTACCGCTGCCCGTCGAGAGACATGAGGTCCATGAGGAACACGTCGGCGCACAGGACGGCGACGGAGACCCACACCAGCGCCCGCCAGCGCGGCGACGGCGGTCTCCCGTCCGGATAGAGCAGCGGCAGCAGCACGACCAGGAAGAGGATGGCCAGCTTCCAGCTCACCCCGGCGACCGTCCGGACCGCCTCCTGAGGGAGCAGTCGGTGCCCCGCGTCAAGGAGCGCGAGGTTCACCGTGAGACTGTTCAGCGCGGAGCACAGTCCGCCCAGGCAGAGCAGCCAGCCGATGACGAGCCGGGGCCGCTGGAACACCAGCAGCGCGCCGAGGATGGGGAACGCGACGCCTGCCACGTCCTCGGGCGCGAACGGCAGCGGTGTGTAGGAGGGCTGCGGGAGCCGCGCCGTGACCCAGACGTTGACGCACACCATCGCCACGGACGCGGTGGCGGTGAGCACCGCCACCACCCTGCTCTGGACGGGCGTCACCGTCGGGACCACACGGTACAGCCCGCGCATGATGGTTTCGGCCCTTCATTTCGTGCTTAAAAGGACCTTAACCGGCGCAGACCGCAATTCAATCAACGAGTGCTCAAAGCCGTTGGGCGCCGTACGACGCCCGCGGGTCGTCGGCCCCCCGGCGGAAACCGGAGGTCCTCGCGCCGGGGGAAGGAGGGGCGGAGGCGCGAGGATGAGCCGGGACCGGGGGTGCGGGCTCGGCGGGCCCCCGGACGGATCCGCCCGGGGGCGGCCGGTCAGGGTACGTCGTACCGGCTGGACTCCAGCAGCCATTCCAACTGGGCCCTCGGCGCCGTGAGGAACGCGCACGCGACCTTGCTGACGTCCCTGGCCTGGCCGGTCGAGAACCCGAACCGGTCGAACAGCGTCGGCAGCCGGCGCGCGGAGGTCCGCAGGTCCTCGGCACGGGCGGCGATCCGGTCGTTCACCCAGGCGACGGCGTCGGCGTCGGAGAGCCCGAACGCGGTCACGGCGACCGTCACGTAGTTGTGCACGTCGCCGTTGGCCCGCTCCTTGTGGTGCGAGGCGACGTCGTTGCACCAGGCGGTGACGTCGTTGCAGGCGTCCACCAGCGTCCGCCAGGTCGTGCTCTCGCGCAGCCCCGCGGGCACCTCCACCCCCAGGCAGGGCTCCACCAGGTCGAACAGGTAGGGGCCCGCGGTGCCCCGCCGCAGCCGCGGGTACTCCACGGGGGAGGGGACACGGCCCGCGCACCGGTTCTCGGCCTCGGTACGGCATGCCTCGCCCTGGGCCGCCAGCCCGGCCAGGAACCGGTGCCGCCAGCGGATGCTCATCCGCTCGGTGGTGGCCTTCCAGAGGTCGCCGAAGGCCAGCTCGACGGGCGAGGAGGCGTGGACGGGGGAACGCGCGACGAGGTCGAGCCGCGCGAAGGTGTCCTTGACGATCTCGGTCGCGCGCCCGGCGGGTTTCTCGTCCCACTCGTCGTCGAAGTGGAACAGCCAGGTCAGCCATTTGGCGAACAGCAGCGCCGACTCCACGCCGAATCCGCAGAAGGCGCGGCCGGCCATCCGCTCGAATCCGGCGCCAGGGGGAGGTTCGAGCTCCACCGCGCGGGCCCAGACGGCGAGCTCGGCGCCGATCAGGTCGATCGAGGGGTGCATCGGGCACGGCGCAGACATCACCGGCACGAGTTCGGTGAGGGGCAGCAGCAGGGCCGCGGCCACCCCGGAGGACCTCGGCGGCCCGGCGGGTCTTGGTGGTCCGGCCGGTGGGACGGGGGAGGGAGGCGGGGAAAGGTGCGTCGAGGATGGCAAGGGCTGTGGGTGGGGTCGGGGACGGGTCAGAGGATCGCCGAACGTTGGGATGAGGGCCACTAGAGCGGACCGAACAGCCAGTTGCCGACCACGTCGGGATCGGCGCTCGTGTAGAACTGCCGGGTCGCCTCGACCAGCTCGTCCACGGACACGACGCCGTCACCGTCGCCGTCGAGCCGCTCGAAGGTGGCCCGCACGTCCTCGCGCGGGGTGCCGAACGCGGCCATCATGATCCAGAACTCGTCCGGCCCCACGACCCCGTCGCCGTCGGTGTCGCACAGCCCTGCCAACGCCTCGGCCGCGGGCGCGAACACCGTGTCGAACCGGTCGCCCTCGACGAACGCCGAGGTCATGCCGGCGCGGAACTCCTCGGACGAGATCACGCCGTCGCCGTCGGTGTCGATCTCCGCGGCGAGGGTCCGCCAGATCTCCTCGAAGCCCTGGGCGAGCCTGCTGCCGGCGTGGGAGGTCGGCGCCTCGCCGAAGCCGACGAGGATCCGGGCGCCGAGTCCGAGAAGGTCCTCGCGCTCGATCGATCCGTCGCCGTCGACGTCCACATGCCCGAAGGCACGGTCGAGCTTGTGATTGAGGAGCGTGGTGCTCATCGCTTACTCCAGCATTACTCATCGAAGAAGAACGGTTACGCCAAGTGACGATAGCGAGGTGTTTCCAGCAGCCACTCCAGGTAGGCCCTCGGGATGGTCAAGAAAGCGCATGCCACCCGCGTCACCTCACGGGCGGTGGTGAAGCCCAGGTCGTGCCGCTCCGTGAGCGCGGGGATCGCGCGGGCGGCCGTCCACAACTCCTCCACGCGGGTGGCGACCCCGTCGATCTTCCACTCTTCCGCCCCGGAATTGGAGCGTTCCAGAGAAATGGCGTTCACATGGCCGGGCCCGGCCACCGCCTCCTCGCACCGGGCGGCCACCTCGCCGCTCGCCTCGACGAGTGCCCGCCAGTGCGTGCTCCGCCACACCGGGTCGGGCACCTCCACCCCCAGGCAGGGCTCCACCAGGTCGAACAGGTAGCGACCGAAGGCGTCCACGGGCGACCCCGTACGATCCCCGGCCGAGGCTGTCCCGGGGGCGAGGAGCGCCTCGCGCTGGGCGGCCAGCCCGGCCGTGAACCGCTCGCGCCACGCGTCGCCCATCTCCGGCGCGCACGCCGTCCACAGGCCGGAGAAGCCCCGCTCCAGCGGGGCCCGGCCCGGCTCGCCGCCCGCGGCCACGGCGAGGACCGGGGTGAGGGCCTCGGGAGCCCGGCGCAGACACGACATCCAGGTCAGCCAGCGGGCGAGCCGCGTCACCGCGCCGGTTTCGCAACGGGCGAACGCCCGTCCGGCCAGCCGGGCGGCGGCGGGATCGGGGTCCAGGCCCGACGCGCGCGCCCAGTCGGACGTCGCGGCCTCGACCAGGTGTATCGACGGGTGGACGGGGCAGGGCATCGCCAGCGCCGCGAGGCGTTCGGCGAGCCTGGCCGGTGGCGGGACCGCGTGCGGTGATCGGTGGACCTCGGTACGCGTCATCGTCGTCTCCCCCCGGATCGGGTTCCCAGCGGCCCCGGTCGCACACTGTAAGAGGAGAGAGGGACGGGCGTGTGGAGGCACGACGGTCCCTGTGCCACATCTCACCGTTCTTCCTCGTAACGTGTGCGAAACACTGAGAGGGCAAACTGGGAGACCACTAGGCGTGTTGCGGCACGCCGGCAATGAAGGAGAAGCCTTGGACCGCCAGCAGGAGTTCGTTCTCCGCACCCTTGAGGAGCGCGACATCCGGTTCATCCGGCTGTGGTTCACCGATGTGCTCGGGTTCCTGAAGTCGGTGGCCATCGCCCCGGCCGAGCTTGAAGGGGCCTTCGCCGAGGGCATCGGCTTCGACGGCTCGGCCATCGAGGGCTTCGCCCGGGTCTACGAGTCGGACATGCTCGCCAAGCCCGACCCGTCGACCTTCCAGATCCTTCCGTGGCGCAGCGAGACGCCGGGCGCGGCCCGCATGTTCTGCGACATCCTCATGCCGGACGGCTCGCCCTCGCACGCCGACCCGCGCTGGGTGCTCAAGCGCACCCTGGCGAAGGCCTCCGACATGGGCTTCAGCTTCTACACCCACCCGGAGATCGAGTTCTTCCTGCTGAAGAGCCGGCCGGAGGGCGCCGAGCGCCCCGAGCCGATCGACGGCGGCGGCTACTTCGACCACACCCCGCACAGCTCCGGCCACGACTTCCGGCGCAACGCGATCATGATGCTGGAGTCGATGGGCATCTCCGTCGAGTACAGCCACCACGAGGGCGGCCCCGGCCAGCAGGAGATCGACCTGCGCTACGCCGACGCGCTCACCACCGCCGACAACATCATGACCTTCCGCCTGGTGATGAAGGAGGTCGCGCTGGAGCAGGGCATCTGGGCGAGCTTCATGCCCAAGCCCTTCACCGAGTACCCCGGCTCGGGCATGCACACCCACATGTCGCTCTTCGAGGGCGACCGCAACGCCTTCTACGAGCCCGGTGCCGACTACCAGCTCTCCAAGATCGGCCGCTCCTTCATCGGTGGCCTGCTCACGCACGCCGCCGAGATCACCGCGGTCTGCAACCAGTGGGTCAACTCCTACAAGCGGCTGTGGGGCGGCGCCGAGGCGATCGCCGGAGCGGGCGGTGAGGCCCCGAGCTACGTCTCCTGGGGTCACAACAACCGCTCCGCCCTCGTCCGGGTGCCGATGTACAAGCCGCACAAGGGCGGCTCGACCCGCATCGAGTTCCGCTCGCTCGACTCCGCCTGCAACCCCTACCTCGCCTTCGCCGTGATCCTCGCGGCCGGGCTGAAGGGCATCGAGGAGGGCTACGAGATGCCCCCGGGGGCCGAGGACGACGTGTGGGCGCTCACCTCGGCCGAGCGCAGGGCGCTGGGCATCCAGCCGCTGCCCCAGTCGCTCGACGAGGCGATCGCGGTCATGGAGCGCAGCGAGCTCGTCGCCGAGGCCCTCGGCGAGCACGTCTTCGACTACTTCCTGCGCAACAAGCGCGCGGAGTGGAACGAGTACCGCAGGCAGGTCACCGAGTTCGAGCTCGGCCGCTACCTGCCGGTCCTCTAGCCGCGGTCACGGTCTCACGGGCCCGGTGGGCCTCCGGGGCGCCCGCCGTGCCCGTGAGGCATGCGCCCTGGATGCCCGCCGTGGTCGTCATGGCGGGTGATCCGGGAGCGTCCGTCGAACGTCATACCGGTGTTACTCGCGGCTAACAAGCGCGTCATCGAACCCGAGTTGGCTGTATGTACAAGCAGTCCGATAAAATCGGTCAGTCCAATTAACTTGATTTATGAGGATTGACCGCCATAAAGGCGACAGGAGGTGCGGCATGACAACGACGTCCGAGCTGCAAACCGTGCTGACCGTTCCGGCGCGTTTCCGTGGTCCCGAGGGGTCCGCGAACGGAGGCTGGATCGCGGGCACGGTCTCGGAGGCGCTGCACGGCGCCCGGCACGACTCGGCCATCGAGGTCACGCTGCACGCACCCACGCCACTGGACACCGAGCTCTCCCTGCACCACCTCGCCAACACCGCGACCCTCACCCACGGCGACAGGCTCCTCGTCGAGGCCATCACGGTCGCCGAGGAGTTCGACGTCCCGGACTTCGTGCCCTTCACCGAGGCCGCGCGGGCGGAGGTCGGCTTCGCCGGTCTCGTCGAGCACGCCTTCCCCGGCTGCTTCGCGTGCGGCCTGCGCGCCCCCGGCGACGGCCTGCGGATCTTCCCGGGTCCCGTGCCCGGCACCGACCTGATCGCCGCCGGCTGGCGGGTCCCGATGACCATCACCGAGGCGGACGGCACCGTCCCCCACACGGTCGTCTGGGCCGCCCTCGACTGCCCCACCGGCTGGGCGCACTTCGGACCCGGCGAGTTCGCCCTGCTCGGCCGTCTGACCGTGCGGATCCACCGCCGGGTCTACCCCGGAGGCATCTACTCCGTCGTGGCCCGCGCCACCGGCCGCGAGGGCCGCAAGCTCTTCGGCGAGAGCGCCGTCTACGAGGCCGACGGCACCCTGGTCGCCGCGGCCAAGGCCACCTGGATCACTCCCGCCAAGACCGGCTGAGGGCTCAGCGGGAGAGGTGCTTGGCGACCAGCGAGGCGCAGCGGTCGTCGAAGAGGATCGTGTAGTGGTTGCAGTCGTCGATCACCTCGTCCTCCAGCGCGGGCAGCCTCCTGGTCCACGCGGCCGCCAGCTCGTCGGGCATGAAGCCGACCGGCTGGTTCAGCAGTCCGCGTGGGGCGCGCAGCAGGGAC
Organism: Streptosporangium sp. NPDC006930; assembly: GCF_040635605.1. NCBI lineage: Bacteria > Bacillati > Actinomycetota > Actinomycetes > Streptosporangiales > Streptosporangiaceae > Streptosporangium > Streptosporangium sp. NPDC006930. Next base: position 621,887 of record NZ_JBEYID010000001.1, read on the forward strand.
AGGGGCGAGGTGATCGCGCGCAGCGCGGCGTCGACCGTCTCATCCTCGGTGAGCATCCACCGGCCGTCCTCGCGGACCGGTTCCCGCCGCGCCCGCGAGCGCACCGCGCCCTCCGGCCCCGACGCGTCGTAGCGGACGTACTCCTCCGCCTCCTCGGTCCACGCGCCGGCGAAGGCGGGGTGGGCCTTGAAGAAGTCCACGTACGCGTCGGCGTCGGGGAAGGTCTGGTCCAGCCGGGCGATGGCCGGGCCGAGCGTGGCCTCCAGCACCGCGTCGGGGTCGGCGCCGGGGGGCAGCGGCCTCGGGAGTCCGCCGTCGACCAGTACCACCCTGGCGTAGTCGTGCCCCGCGGCGGCGAGGGCCGCGACGTAGGCGCCCATCGAGTGACCGGTGAGCACGATGTCGGACTCGGCGCCCACGGACCGGGTGACGAGGTTCACGTCCTCGGCGTGCCTGGCCAGGCCGTACGGGCCGGGGAGCCCGGCGCTGTGGCCGCGGCCCCGCAGGTCCATCGCGACCACAGACCACTCGGCGGGGAGCCTGCGGGCGACGCCGGCCCAGGCCATGAGCGAGGCGGTGATGCCGTGCACCGCCACGATCACGCGGGGCCCGGTGCCGAACCGGGCGACGCGCAACGTGCCGCCGGGGACCTCGACATCACTCAGGACGGGATTCATCGGTTCTCCTTGCGCGTGGAGCCTCGCCTTCGGTTCCGGCGGGGCTGATGCCAAGGTGGCGGGTACTCACGTCCGAGGTCAATGTCCCCGCCGAACATAGGGCTGGCGATACGAGTGCGGCATGCGGTCGGCATACGGTCGTCAGAGGGCGCGGCGATCTCGTAGGTCCCCCCGCTGTGACCGTCTCGTGCCTATATCAACCCATAATTACGGTATGAGGATCACCGTCATCGAGCACGAGGCCGACGCGGGGCTCGGGTTCCTCGCCGGATGGCTGTCCGAGGCCGGGGCCGTCTGCGAGGTAGTCCGGCCCTACCTGGGCGAGGCGGTGCCCGAGCGGATCACCGGAGGACTGATCGTCCTCGGCGGCGAGGCGGCGGCCTGGGAGGACGAGAGGTGTTCCTGGCTGCCCGCCACCCGCGACCTGATCCGCGTCTGCGTCGAGCAGGGCGTGCCGACCCTGGGGATCTGCCTGGGGGCACAGCTCATGGCGCTCGCCTGCGGTGGTGCCGTCGGGCGCGGGGAGCACGGACTTGAGGTCGGCGTGACCGAGGTCCTCCCTCTTCCCGCGGCCGGAGCGGATCGGCTGTTCACCGGTCTCGGCCCCTCGCTCGCCGTGCAGTACCACCGCGACGCGATCACGGAGCTTCCCCCGGGCGCGGTGCCGCTCGCCACCGGCGACCCGTACCCCAACCAGGCGTACCGGCTGGGGGAGAACGCCTGGGCGGTGCAGTTCCACCCCGAGGCCACCCCGGAGATCTTCATCGGCTGGACGGCCGGATCGGCCGACACCCTGACCGGCCTGGGCCACTCGGTCGAGGAGCTGAACACGCGGGTGAAGGAGGCGAGGAACGACCTGGTCGGCGCGTGGAGACCTCTCGCCGAACGTTTCGCCGCCGTCGTCATCGCCGTCCAAACCGCGTGACTGCGCGATTACGTTCCGAATCCGCTAACGACGCCGCACAGTTTCAGGATTAACCTGTGCGGCGACGCTCCGAACGCTGGGATGCGGACCAGGGTGGGGACCCGGAAGCAGATCGCACCGCCCCTCCCGGTTCGCCGGGGAAGCGAGGCCCATGCGAGTGTGGGAGCGTGCACCTTTGATCGCTCGGGGTAGGGATTGAGGAAGGGCACCCGTGCTTGTGATCGAGGACCATGGAGGGTCGGTGGAAACCGTGCCCCGGATGCAGACGACCGCCGGACGCCTGGCGAGACTCGGCTTCGCCGACGGTGCCAGGGCCGAGCGACTGCTCGACGAACTGGGACCGGAGGCCGTCGGCGACATCGACCTGCTGACCTCGCTGGTCGCCGCGGCCGATCCCGACCTGGCGCTCACCTCGCTGAACCGGCTGGCCGAGCAGGATCCCAGCGTTCTTGGAGCGCTCCGGGCCGACCCCGGGATGCGCGAGCGGCTGATCGGTGTCTTCGGCGTCAGCGCCGCGCTCGGCGACCACGTCGTGAGGCACCCTGACCACTGGCGCACGCTCGGCGGGGCGTCGGCCGTGGAGCGTCCGACCGAGGAGGAACTCCGCTCCGAGCTGCTGCTCGCGGTCGGTGCCGAGCCGGATGAGCCCGAGCCGGTCGCCGTCGACGCCTCCACCGCCACCCTGTCGGCGCTGCGCGCCGCCTACCGGGGCCGCCTGCTCCATCTCGCCGCGCGCGACGTCACCGGGGTCGTCTCACTCTCGGAGGTGACCGCCGAGCTGTCCGACCTGGCGGGGGCCGCGCTGGAGGCGGGACTCGCCATCGCCAGGTCCGAGCACCCGGAGGCGGGGGCGGTGAGACTGGCGGTCATCGGCATGGGCAAGTGCGGGGCACGCGAGCTCAACTACATCAGCGACGTCGACGTCATCTTCGTGGCCGAGCCGCGCGAGGGATCCGACAGCTCCCTCGACGAGCACGAGGCGATCAAACTCGCCACCCGGCTCGCCCAGGGCATGATGCGCGCCTGCTCGACCAGCACTCCGGAGGGCGCGCTGTGGGAGGTCGACGCGGCGCTGCGCCCGGAGGGCAAGGCCGGGCCGCTGGTCCGCACCCTCGCCAGCCACCTCGCCTACTACCGGCGCTGGGCGAAGACCTGGGAGTTCCAGGCGCTGCTGAAGGCGAGGCCGGTTGCGGGGGACGCCGAACTCGGCGAGCAGTACGTCGCCGCGATGAACGAGATGGTCTGGCAGGCCGCCACCCGTGACAAGTTCGTCGAGGACGTCCAGGCCATGCGCCGCCGTGTGGAGGCCCACGTCCGCAGCGGCGAGGCCGACCGCCAGCTGAAGCTCGGGCCGGGCGGGTTGCGCGACATCGAGTTCGCGGTGCAGCTGCTCCAGCTCGTCCACGGCCGCCTCGACCCGCTGCTGCGCCGCAGGGCCACGCTGCCCGCGCTCGGTGCCCTCTCCCGCGGCGGTTACGTGGGCAGGGACGACGCCAAGGCCCTCGCCGAGGCGTACACCTTCCTGCGCCAGGTCGAGCACCTGATCCAGCTGCACCGGCTCCGCCGCACGCACGTGGTGCCCGAGGGCAACGCCGACCTGCGCCGCCTCGGCCGGAGCCTGGGCATGACCGCCGACCCGGTGGGGGAGTTCACCACCAGGTGGCGGCGGCACGCCATGGAGGCGAGGCGCCTGCACGAGAAGCTGTTCTACCGGCCGCTGCTGCAGGCCGTGGCCCGGCTGCCCGAGTCGGAGGATCGGCTCTCCACGGCCGCGGCCAAGGCCCGCCTCGAAGCCCTCGGCTACGCGGACCCCGGCGGGGCACTGCGCCACATCAGCGCGCTGACCACGGGCGTCTCCCGCCGCGCCGCGATCCAGCGGACCCTGCTGCCGGTCATGCTCGGCTGGTTCGCCGACGCCCCCGACCCCGACGCCGGTCTGCTCGGCTTCCGCCAGGTCTCGGACAAGCTCGGCTCCACCCCCTGGTATCTGCGGCTGCTCCGCGACGAGACCGCCGTGGCGTCGCGCCTGGCCAAGATGCTCGGTACCAGTCGCTACGTGACGGGCCTGCTGATGAACGCTCCCGAGTCGGTCGCGATGCTCGGCTCGGACACGGAACTCGCCCCCAGACCCGTCGAGGCGGTGCTGTCCGAGGCGCGGACCGTGGTCGCCCGCCATCCCGGGGACGCCGAGGGCGCGGTGGCCGCGGTCAGGGCGCTGCGCCGCAGGGAACTGCTCCGTACGGCCGTCGCCGACCTCTCCGGCATCATCGGCATCGAGGAGGTCGGCCAGACGCTGTCCGGGCTCAACGACGTGACGATCCAGGCCGCGCTGGACGCCGCCATCGACAAGGTCGAGATGGAGCGCCGCACCCCGCTGGGTACGAGGTTCGCGGTGATCGCGATGGGCCGTCTGGGCGGGATCGAGTCCTCCTACGGCAGCGACGCCGACGTGATGTTCGTCCACTCGCCGCGCGAGGGCGTGTCCGAGCGCGAGGCCACCGAGACGGCGTTCGAGGTGGCCAACGAGCTGCGTCGCCTGCTCGCCCTGCCCGCCCCCGACCCGCCGCTGCTCATCGACCCTGGCCTGCGGCCCGAGGGCAAGGCCGGGCCGCTGGTCCGTACCCTCGCCTCCTACGCCGCCTACTACGAGCGGTGGTCGTCGCCGTGGGAGTCGCAGGCGCTGCTGCGCGCCCGTTTCTCCGCGGGGGACGCCGAACTCGGCGTCGGGCTGCTGCACCTGGCCGACCCGCTGCGCTACCCGGAGGAGGGCATCTCCGACGCGGCCGTGCTGGAGATCCGCAGGCTCAAGGCGAGGATGGAGGCCGAGCGCCTCCCGCGCGGCGCCGACCCCGCCCTGCACACCAAGCTCGGCCCCGGCGGGCTGTCCGACGTGGAGTGGGTGGCCCAGCTCATCCAGCTCCGCCACGCGGGGCAGCGGCCGTCGCTGCGCACCACCCGCACCCTGGAGGCGCTGAGCGCGGCGGTCACGGAGGGCCTGCTCGCGGAGGCCGACGAGGCCGTGCTCGCCGAGGCATGGAGGTTCGCCTCCCGTATCCGCGACGCCATCGTCGTGGTGAGGGGTCGCGCCTCCGACGCGATCCCGGTGGACGCCCGTGAGCGCACGCTCCTCGCCCGGGCGCTCGGCTACCCGCCCGACGGTACGGAGGACTTCGTGGACGACTACCGTCGCGTCACCCGTCGTGCCCGCCGGGTCGTGGAGCACGTCTTCTACGAGGACTGATCCACCCGGTTTTCCGGGTCCTTCCGGTCCGACTCCTGTCGGATTGGAAGGACCGGTCCCTCTGGGTGCGGGCCCTTTCCGAAGGCCGTTCTTTTCCGGCCTTCCCCGGCCTTTTCTGGTCTTTCCCGGCCTTCCCCGGCCTTTTCTGGTCTTTCCGGGAGGGCCGGTCTGGCCGGAGTTCCCGGGGGCCGGCGTGTTCGGTGCGGATCGAGGGCCGGTCCGCACCGGAGGGGAGACCCGCTCGTTCGCGTGTTCCCCGGTCACGAAAACCAACCTGTTTGGGTGATCGCGTTGCGCCGCCTGGGGCGGGCGTGTATCAACGGTCCGGGTGATCCATTTGATATCCGTTTACATTGATCTGGCCATCGGCCTGATCCTCGCCTTCCTGCTCCTGTCGCTCCTGGTGAGCGGGATCAACGAGGCATTCGTCCGGCTGCTCGGGATCCGCAGTAAGTTCCTGTGGGCCTACCTCAGGGACACCCTGGACGGCTCGGAGGACGGCAGGTCGTGGATCCCGTCGAAGATAGCCGACGTCTTCGCGAAGCTGCCCTTCTCCGGGGACGATCCGCGTCCGGTGCACAGCTCCGATCCCGCGCCCTCGGTGGTCGAGCCGATGCGGGTCGACCCCGTGGCCGTCCTCGCCTCGGAGAAGGCCAGGGAGAAGGTCTCGGAGGAGATCGCCGAGGGGATCGCCCCGGGGGAGGCGGGTACCGGATCCCCCGGACCCTCCGACTCTTCTGGTTCGTCCGGCTTTCCGACGGACGGGAGGTCGGAACCGTCGGTCGACATGACCGCGCGGCTGTACGAGCGGCTCCAGGAGATCGACCACCCCAAGGGCTCCCGCACCAGCATCGCCAACATCCCGCCCGCACGGTTCTCCGGCGCCGTGATGGAGTTGGTCGCGGCCGAGGAGGGAGGGATCGATGGCCTGCTCGCGAAGCTGGAGGCGATCAACAGCCCTCTCGCGGGTCACCTCAAGGGAGTCTGGGAGGGGGCGCAGCGGGATCTGCCGAGGTTCCGCAAGGGGGTCGAGGACTGGTTCAACGGGGAGATGCAGCGCCTGTCCACGCTCTACGCCCGCTACGTCAAGTGGGTGGTCTTCGTACTGGGAGTGGTCCTGACGCTGGCGTTCAGCATGGACGCGCTGGAGTACGGCAAGACCTTGCTGCGCGACAACGCCTACCGCGCGGGGGTGAGCGCCATCGCGGGCGGCGACGACGGGTACACGGCTCTCAAGGACAAGTGCGCAGGTGCCGAGGTCGGCCTCGCCGAGCCGTACCAGTGCGTGACCGAGTCCCTCAGCTCCCCGGCGCTGGTCAAGATCTTCGACCACGCGATCGTGAGCATCACGATCCCGCCCGACGGCTCCGCCGACCCGTCCTTCAACTGGAACGGCGAAGCCTGGTGGGAGCGGCTCATCACCCTCGGGCACTGGCCCGGCTATCTGCTCACCATGGTCGCGCTGCTGTTCGGCGCCTCGTTCTGGTGGGACGTCCTGCGCCGCCTCACCGGCGTACGGGGCAGTCGTTCCTAGTCCGGGTCGTGTCGCTGTCCGGCGCTAGCGGAGCTCGGCCAGCAGAAGATCGACCTGGGGGAGCGGGTCGGGTCCGAACGGACGGACCACGACGGTGCGGGCACCCGCCTCCCACAGTGACCTGACCTGGTCGGCCGCCTCCTCGGCGGAACCCACCGCCATCACCACCTCGTCGGGAGCGATCTTCAGGAACCCGGCGGATCCCTCGGCCAGGGTGGTGACCGTCGCGGCGTCGTCGCCGATGTAGAGGTTGACGAAGACCACCATCTCGTGATCATCTTCACCGGTCAGCTTCAGGGCCTCCTCGATCTCCCGGGGGCCGACGCCCTCGGGCAGGATCGTGCCCTGCGCCACCCGTCCCGACAGCTCCAGAGAGCGGGGCCGCAACACCCCGGCCAGCACCGGCGGTACGACGGCGGGAGGATGTATCAGGCGCACCCCGTCGAGCCGCACCGCCCTGCCCTCCAGGGTGACCGTCTCACCGCGCAGCAGCCCGCGTACCGCCGTGATCGTCTCCTCAAGCAGTGCCAGTGGTGAGGGGGCGAGGGCGCCCACCTGGCGCATCCAGTCCTGGACGCCGTGCCCGATGCCGGCCGCGAGCCGACCGGGGTGCAGGCGGGCCAGGTTGCCCAGTTCCATGGCGAGCAGGGCCGGGTTGCGCAGGGGCGCGGGGGTGATCCCGATGCCCACCCGCAGGCGCTCGGTGACGGCGAGCGCGGTGGCCGCGGACGAGATCGCCCCGGTCCAGCCGAGATCCTCCACCACCCAGACGTCGTCCACCTCGGCCGCGTCCAGATGGCGGCAGAAGGGGATGAGCGACTCGGGGGGAAGGTCGCGGTCGAACATGACACCCAGACGCATGTCTCTCCTACGGTCGATGTCTTTCTGGTATGGAAGGCCGGGGATCTCGCCGTGCGGTTCTCACGGCAGCCCCTCTGTAGGGCATTCTCCTGTTTCCACGACACTCAGCTGTTTTCAGGGCGGTCTGTTTTCGGGAGGGCGGCTCAGAGGGGTCCCGAGTAGCGGAAGTAGCCCGCGAGGTCGTCGAGGGCCGCGACACGATCGACCCGCACCTCGGTCCCTGTCCTCCGCGCATTGATCATCTTGCCCTGTCCGATGTAGACGCCGACATGGTGGGTGCGGACCTTGCGCTTGCCGACCTTGCCGTAGAAGACGAGGTCGCCCGCCTTGGCGACGGCGGCGGGGACCCTCTTGAGCCGCTTCACGTGGTCGTCGGTGTTGCCGGGCCCCAGGACGTCGCGCCCGTAGGCGAGGTGGTAGACCCAGCGGGTGAGACCGGAGCAGTCCAGGCCGAGGGTCCGGGTGGCCGGGCAGGGCTTGATCGCCCCCGTGTAACCCCGGCAGGTGCCGAAGGAGGGGCCCGGCTCCTCGCCGTGACCGCCGCCCCAGGAGTACGGGATCGCGCCGCCCCACCAGCCGGGTTGGTGTGATCCGGCCTCGATCGCGTACGCGATGGTGGTGATCCGGTTGAGGGCGGCCGGCAGGGTCGGCGTCGAGGCGCTCAGCAGCAGAAGCATTCCCAGTAGTGCGGCCGCTGCGGCCTGCCGCCGGTGCCCGAGAAGATCGCGAAGTCGGTGAGGACCGGCGTCTGTCACGTCACCTCGCCTGATTTATCCACATAAGTCACGACCAGTCTGCCCAACAACCCGGCCTCGCGCGTCTCATGAGGGCTTCTGGAAGGCTCTTCGCCCGTTCGCCTTCCCGGACGATCCGCGGGCACCGACCGGGGGAGCGTCCGGCATGCCGCGACCCGCGTGCCGGGCACGCGGGTCGCGGTGAGGTGGGCGACGCCGTTCGCCGCCCCGGTGTTGGTCAGTATTGGTCTGTGCTGGTGGGCATTGGTCGGTGCCGGTCAGTTGCCGTCCCCGTCGTTGTCGACACCGCCGTCGTCGTCCACGCCGCCGTCGTCGTCCACACCGGGTCCGGTCGTGTTGACCACATCCGGGCTGTCATCCCTGTCGTTGTCACCGTCGCCCCCGCAACCGCCGACCAGGCCGACGAGCGCCGTCATCGCCGCCGCGGCGACGGCCGCCTTCCGTATGGACTGAGCAAGCATGCGCAACCTCCAGATAGTGATCTCCGGCCGGACTCGTTCACCGCCCGGCCCACTCCCTCTGTCCCATTTGTCGGCGATCTAACGGCGGCAGGGCACTCTCCTTGATCGCGTTGAAGTCGCCCGAGGGGAAGGGGAGCGCTGCGAGGAAGGCCCGGAAGACGATCACGCCGGTCCAGCCGTCTTCACTGCCTGAGTCGATCGCGTTCCGGTGGAATGAAAGTTTCACCCGGCACGCCGTTAATACGGCTCTACGGGACTAATCTCCGACCTGCTGGCATACCTGATCCATCTTCGAGAGAACTGTCATGGCACAAGTTAACGCCGAGCCGAATCAGTGTCTCCCAATCGCCTATCTGGACGCCTGTAGACCCCGGCAATAATCTCCGTGTTGTGCTCCGCCGACATCACGAAAAGAGGTGAGGTTGAAATTGACACGTTCCACAGTACGTCGTGCGGCAGGCTCCGTCGTCATCGCCATCGCGACACTCGCGGCAATCCTGGTGCCCGTCACTCCCGCGCACGCCACCTACGGTCCAGACCAGCCCGTGTCCGTCACGGTGACCTCGAACGCAGGCCCACCGCTCATGCTCGCCCAGCTGACCGGCACGGTGGCGTTCGACGACGGGAACACGAAGTTCAGGTACGCGCTCCAGCTGTGCTGGGGGAGCGGGGCCTACCCCAGCCCGAGCTTCTCCATCACCGTCAACGGCAGCACGCCCCTGTATCCGACCCTGACGGGCACGGCGACCGCTCCCCCCGGATGCCAGGCGTACCTGTCCCTCTACAACGGTGAACACACCCACTCCACCACCCTCAGGAATGTCACCATTAATGTGACGGGCGGCTGGTTCTATCCCGGCAACAGTTACAACAGCCGCACCAAGTCCGTGACCTACGACAATCCTTACAACTGAGTCGCCGGAATACCGATCGGCTTCCAGCGGAAGAGAGATCGTGGTCACTCGGATAGTCGCGCACTCTCGCCGACGTCCTTTGGCGAGAGTGCGTTTGAACCGATGGAGCCCAGGAGATGTGAACTCCTGACTTCCTGTCGGCAGAGGGCGGCCGGTCGCCACCTCGCCGAGCTTCTCGGCCACGAGGACCCCGGGTTCACGCTGCGGACCCGCACAACTTCATGCCGTCGGGACGGGTGCGTATGCGAAAGGCCGCCGAACGCACCCTCGGTGGAGGGGCGGTCGACGGCCTTTCGCGGAAAGCCCGAGTGCCCTGGCGGCTCAACCGCCAGTGTTCAACCAGGTCGGAAGCTCAGTGGCTCAGACGTCGTAGTAGAGCTCGAACTCGTGGGGGTGCGGGCGCAGGCGGATCGGGTCGATCTCGTTCTCGCGCTTGTAGGCGATCCAGGTCTCGATCAGGTCCGGCGTGAAGACGCCGCCCTCCAGGAGGTACTCGTGGTCGGCCTCCAGGGCCGCGAGCACGTCCGACAGGGTGCCCGGGACCTGCGGGATGTTGCGGGCCTCCTCCGGGGGAAGCTCGTAGAGGTCCTTGTCGACCGGCTCGACCGGCTCGATCTTGTTGCGGATGCCGTCGATGCCCGCCATGAGCTGGGCGGCGAAGGCGAAGTAGGGGTTGCAGGAGGGGTCGGGGACCCGGAACTCGATGCGCTTGGCCTTCGGGTTGGAGCCCGTGATCGGGATGCGGATGCACGCCGAGCGGTTGCGCTGGGAGTAAACCAGGTTGACCGGGGCCTCGTAGCCGGGCACCAGGCGGTGGTAGGAGTTGACCGTCGGGTTGGTGAACGCCAGCAGCGACGGGGCGTGCTTGAGCAGGCCGCCGATGTAGTAGCGGGCGGTGTCGGACAGGCCCGCGTAGCCGACCTCGTCGTAGAAGAGCGGCTCGCCGTCCTTCCAGAGCGACTGGTGGCAGTGCATGCCGGAGCCGTTGTCACCGAAGATCGGCTTGGGCATGAAGGTGACCGTGTGGCCGTGCTCCAGGGCCGTGCTCTTGACGATGTACTTGTACAGCATCATGGTGTCGGCGGCCTTGAGCAGCGTGTTGAAGCGGAAGTCGATCTCCGCCTGGCCGGCCGTGCCCACCTCGTGGTGCTGCATCTCGACGTCGATCCCGGCGTCGATGAGCTTGCGGACCATCTCCGAACGCAGGTCGGTGAAGTGGTCCATCGGCGGGACCGGGAAGTAGCCGCCCTTGAAGCGCGGCTTGTAACCGAGGTTGCCGCCGTCCTGGGCCTTGCCGCTGTTCCAGGCGCCCTCGATCGAGTCGATGTGGTAGTAGCTCGAGTGGGCGTTGGTCTCGAACCGGACGTCGTCGAAGATGTAGAACTCGGCCTCGGGGCCGAAGTAGATCGTGTCGGCGATGCCGGTGCCCTTGAGATACTCCTCCGCCTTGCGGGCGACGTTGCGCGGGTCGCGGCTGTAGGCCTCGCCCGTCAGCGGGTCGTGCACGAAGAAGTTGATGTTGAGCGTCTTGTGCTGCCTGAACGGGTCGAGCACGGCCGTGGACGGGTCGGGCAGCAGCAGCATGTCCGACTCGTGGATGGCCTGGAACCCGCGGATCGACGATCCGTCGAACATCAGGCCATCGGTGAAGACAGCGGCTCCGAAGTTCTCCGAGGGGAACGTGAAGTGGTGCGTCGTCCCCGGCAGGTCGGTGAACCTGACATCAACGAACTGCACCCCTTCGTCCTTAATGAACTTCAGGACGTCGTCGGCGGAGTTGAACACGCGAACCTCCCATGGGACGGGCTAACAGGACCGAAAGTATGCCTGTGCCGTTACCGCCCCGTGTCTCGTTTGTTTCACCCGTGTTAAGCGAAAGTCGCCTCCACGCTAGTTCTCGGATCTCGCGTGGACGGGTATGACGGAGGCTTCCTTTGCCCGGTTTTGCCGGATTTTCACGTGTCCGACTTCAGAGGGCTGCACTCCTCGTTCGTCTCCTCCTCCAGTGAGTAGGCGTCCACGGCCTTCGCGCCGGTCTTCAGCGTCAGGTCGGGGGGTGAGTCCGGATAGAACGGGTGTACGAAGACGTCGTCGACGTCGCACCGGGCCGGGGCCGTTCCTCCACCGTTCCAGTCGACGATCCAGAGGCGCAGCCGGCCGCTCTCCCGCCACACGTCCAGCGTGCCGAGGTTGTGCGCGACGAGCCTGGTGAGGGTCTCCGGCCGGCCGGGCCGCTGGATCGCGTACACGAACAGGTAGTTGACCTTGATCCGGACGCCGCTGAACCCGTTCTCCTTGAAGGTGGTGAGCCGGGTCCTGCCGCTGACCTTGAAGGTCTCGCTCACCAGTTCCGCGCTCTTCGGAGCCAGGCTGGTCACCCACCTTCGGCTCTCGTACCCTTTCTTCGACTTGTCAGGACGCTTGAGGCCCTTGACGAAGGGGGCGCGCTGCTCGGAGTCCAGCAGCCGGATCAGCGCGTTCGGCCTGCCGCCCAGCAGCACCTTGCGGTCCAGGTGCGAGGCGATCAGGAGTTTTCTCGCGTGCAGCAGGGCCGTCGACACCTCTTTGCGGCTCAGCCCGCCGAGCGCCCGAGCTTTCGGCATGACCAGCCCCTTGGTGCCGTCGGCGTAGTCCTGGGCGGGGGAGCCGTGGAAGGGGGAGACGTCCGCCGCTTTCACCTGCGCCTGCTCGGGACCCTGGGCCGTCGGGCCGGTGCCGGAGTCCGCGAACCCCGCGAAGACCGAGGCGCGGACGCCCTCGACGACGTCGGGCCGGTAGACGACGAACCCCCCGGCCGCCGCCACCAGGACGGCGACGGCGATTACCGCCCTCCGCCGCCTGCGGGCCCGCCTGAGGCGGGGCTGCCGCGCCCACTCCTGTTCTGCGATCTTGGTCATCCGCTTGCGTTCCCGCGCGCTGATCTGGTCCGTGAGCGTCTTGAACCGCTGGTCGATGTCGTTGTTGTCAGGCACGGGGGGGCTCCGGGGGGAAATGTGCTTGTTGAGATACCGACGCATATGATCCATGGCTTTCGCCTGGTCTCGCCAGTCGTTCCGGGCGAGTACGAGGGCGGTACCCGGGGCGGATACCGTTGGGACCATGAGCAGCAAGCAGCCGCGTTGGACCCAGACCTGGCTCGGTGGCGTCCGGTCGGCCGGAGTCGATCTCGGCTACCCGGGGGAGCGGCTCGGGATGCCCGAGGAGGGCAGCGGCGCGGTGGCCGGATTCGGCCGCAGGATCGGCGCCATCATGGTCGACTGGCTGATCTGCACCTGGGCCATCACCCAGGGTCTCCTGCGGATCGACGCCGCCGCGACGCCCTGGGTGCCGGTCCTGATCCTCGCCGTCGAATACCTCCTGCTGGTCGGCACCATGGGGATGACCTTCGGGATGCGCCTGTTCGGCATCCGGGTCGCCGCGCTCGGCGGCGGCGCCCCCGGGTTCGTCTCGGTGCTCGCGCGGACCTTCCTGCTCTGCCTCGCCGTGCCCGCCCTCGTCTGGGACCGCGACCAGCGCGGCCTGCACGACCGCGCGGCGAACACCGTGGTCGTACGTCTCTGAGCCGGCCCGCGCCCGGTTTCTTTCCCCCTTCTCCGCTCTCCCGTTCCCGGTGCTCGTTCCCGGCCCCCGGTGCGGGCCGAGACCGCCGATTCCTTTTCCGCCCGGCGGTCGTCATACCGTGGGCGCCCGCGCAGGGCGGGACGCCGTACGGGAGGTATGAGGTCGTGAGCGGAGACGAGACAGGCCGGGAACGGTCGGAGGACGCCGAGGTCCTGGCCGCGGCGCTGGCGGGTGACGAGCCGGCGTTCGGCGCGCTCGTCGAGAGGTACCGGCGTGAGTTGCGGGTGCACTGCTACCGGATGCTCGGCTCGTTCGAGGAGTCCGAGGACATGGTGCAGGAGACGTTCCTGCGCGCCTGGCGCCGGCGGGAGAGCTTCCAGGGGCGCTCGACGTTCAGGGCCTGGCTGTATCGGATCGCGACCAACGCGTGCCTGGACTTCCTCGACCGTCACCCACGTCGCCCGCGCCCTCGCGAGGCGCCGGTGCTCGCCACTCCCGGTGTGCCGTCGCCGTCGGCGACCGAGGTCTTCTGGCTGCGTCCCTACCCGGACCGCCTCCTGGAGCCCGCCGCGCCCGCCGACGCCGAGCCGGACGCCGCCGTGGTCGCCAAGGAGACGATCGAGCTGGCGTTCATGGCCGCCATCCAGCACCTGCCTCCCCGGCAGCGGGTGGTACTGATCCTGCGCGACGTGCTCGGCTGGTCGGCGCAGGAGGCCGCCGCCCTGCTGGAGGTGAGCGTCGTCTCGGTGAAGAGCACCCTGCAGCGGGCCCGGTCGACGATGCGGGAGAACCTGCCCGCGCGACGGCTGGAATGGGCACCGTCGTCGGATCCGACCGGTGAGGAACGCGCGGTGCTGCAGCGCTACATCGACGCCGTCGAGCAGGCCGATCCCGCCATCCTGGCCGGGGTGCTGCGCGCGGACGCGTGGCAGTCGATGCCGCCGGCGCCGATCTGGATCCTGGGCGGACCTTCGATCGTCGACACGTGGCGCCCCGCCATGATCGGTCCCGAGGCGTGGGGGGATTGGCGGGTCCTGCCCACCCGCGCCAACCGGCAGCCCGCCGCGGCGGCGTATGTCAGGCGTCCCGGCGAGTCCGAGTACCACGGCTCGTGGCTCGGGGTCCTGCGGGTCGAGGAAGGGCTGGTCACCCAGATCACGACCTTCGGCGCCGAGATCTTCCCGGCTTTCGACCTTCCCCCGACGTTGTGATGGGCGCCGGTGAGGACCCGGCGCCCATCCCTCCCGGAGGGGCCGGGCCGGCGTTCGACGTGCGCAGGGTCGTCGTCGCGCCCGGGGACTCGCACGTCCGCGACGGGGACGAGTGGCGGGGGGCGATCGTCCTGCTGGAGCGAGGGCGGATCGAACTGGTCTGCTCCGACGGCGATCGCCGGGTTTTCCTGCGCGGTGACGTGCTGTGGCTGGACGGGCTCACCGTGCGGGCCCTGCGCAACCCGGGGCGGGAGCCCGCCGTCCTGCTCGCGATCTCCCGGCGCTGATCTTCCTGCGCTGTTTCCCCTCCCGGTTTTCCGGCGCCGACCTCCCGTGACCGGGCGGCGCCGGACCTCGGAGCGAATTTCTCCTCCCGGACCGATTCCTTTCCCGGCCTCCCGCCGTCGTACAGGTCACACACCTCATCACGAAGGGCGAGACGATGAACGATATGCAGAAGCGGGTCCAGGAAGCGGCCGACAAGCTGGTGGAGTCCGGCGCCGAGCGGGGCCTGCAGGTCGCCGCGTACCGGCACGGCGAGCCGGTGGTCGACGTCGTCGCGGGCGTCGCCGATCCGGCCACCGGGCGTCCCGTCACGCCGGACACGCCGATCTGGAGCGCCTCGACCGGCAAGGGCGTCACCTCGACGGTGGTGCACGTGCTGGTGGAACGGGGCGTCCTCGGCTACGACACGCCGATCGTCGAGCTGTGGCCGGAGTTCGGTGCCCACGGCAAGGAGCGCGCGACCGTACGGCACGCCCTCACCCACTCGACGGGCGTTCCCGGCGTACCGGTGGCCACCACGCCGGAGGACCTGTGTGACTGGGAGGGGATGTGCGCGGTGATCGCCGACGCCAAGCCCTGGTGGGAGCCGGGAACCGGCAGCGGCTACCACCCCCAGTCGTTCGGCTACATCGTCGGCGAGATCGTCCGCCGGGCCACCGGCAGGCCGATCTCCCAGGTCCTGCGGGAGGAGATCGCCGGACCGCTGGGTGTGACCGACGAGCTGTTCTTCGGCGTCCCCGAATCCGAGCTGGGCAGGCTCGCCCGCCTGGAGGACGCCCCGAGTGACTTCGAGATGTCCCCGGAGATGTTCGCGGACATCCCGTTCTTCAGGGTCGTGGACGGCTACACGGCGGCGCCGATGGCGGCGATGCCCGACGCCGGTTTCGGTAACCGCGCCGACGTGCTGACCTCCGACATCCCGGCGGGCGGCACCATGTCCGCCCGTGCCGTGGCCCGGATGTACGCCGCCCTGCTGGGCGAGGTGGACGGTGTCAGGCTCGTCTCGCGGGAACGGCTCCGCGAGATCACCGCGGTGGAGTTCAGCGGGACGGACGAGATCACCGCCTTCCCGGCCACCCGGTCACTCGGATACGCCCTCGGCGCCACCGAGCTCCTCAGCAACCCCACCCTGTTCGGCATGGCGGGAAGCGGAGGGTCGGCCGCGTACGCCGACACGGCCACCGGGATCTCGGTCGCCGTGACCAAGAACCTCGTCTCCGCCGGGGATTTCACCACCTTCGACATCCTCGGCGGACTCGTCATGGATCTCGGCGGCGACCGTTAGGGCGTCGCTCGGCGCGAGCGCGCCACCCCACCGGCTGTTCAGGCGGGATGGCGCGCCTACCGTGCGCAGGTGAAGATCGCGGTGCCGGGCAGGTGGTGGCCGCGCAGCGGACTCCAGCCACCCCACTCGCGGTCGTGACCCGGCGGCCACTCGGGCTCGACCAGCCCTCGCAGCATCAGCCCGGAGGCGGTGATGAGCCCGACCCAGTCGGCCATCGTGCGGTGGTGCTCGACGTAGGAAGGCCGTCCGTCCTCGCCGATCTCCACGTACGCGGAACGGTCGAAGTAGGAGCGGTCGGAGGTGAGCCCGGCGGGGCCGGGGTCGTCGGGGAAGGCCCAGCGGATCGGATGGCTCACCGAGAAGACCAGCAGGCCCCCGGGGCGCAGCACCCGATGGATCTCGGCCAGTACGGCCCCGGCGTCGGCCACGAACGGCAGCGCGCCGTACGCCGAGCAGGCCAGGTCGAACGTCCGGTCGGCGAAGGGCAGGACCTCGGCGTCCGCCTGGACCACCGGCAGCGCCGACCCGGCGTCCAGGTCGATCCGGCCGGAGTGCTGGAGTTGCCTGAAGGACAGGTCGAAGGCGGCCACCCTGGCCCCCTGCCCGGCCAGCCAGCGCCCGCACTGTCCGGCACCGCAGCCGATCTCCAGCACGTTCTTGCCCGCGACGTCGCCCAGCAGGCGGGCGTCGGCCTCGTCCAGGCCCTCGGGGCCCCAGACGAACCCCGAGTCGCGCAGGAACTCCCCGTGCTCCGCCTGGTATTCGTCGGCGGAGGCGTCCCACCAGCCGCGGTTGGCCCGGGAGGTGTCCGCGGCGTCCACCCGGTGGCGCCCCAACCCGGCGAGGCCCATCAGCGCATCTTCGGGCGGGGCATCTTCGCGCCGCGCGGCAGCGGGCCCTTGGGCATCGGCAGCGTCTGCGGGAGGGCCTTCAGCCGGTTGTTGATCTCGTACAGGGCGGGCTTCTTGAGGTTGCGGGGCAGCTTCATCAGGTGGCGTTGCAGCTTGGCCAGCGGAACCTGCCCATCGCCGTCGCCGGACTGGATGTCGTAGACCGGGACGTCCAGTGCGACCCGCTGGACGCGCTTCTTCTCGGCGACCAGCATCTTCTGCACACGGCTGCCCGGTCCCTCGGAGACCAGGATGATGCCGGGGTAGCCGACCACACGGTGCACGATGTCCTGGTCGCGGGTGACGGCGACGGCGGGAGTGACCTCCCAGTTGCCGCGCATGCCCTGCAGGATCGCGGCGGCGGCGCCGACCTGCCCGTGCAACATGGAGTACTGGGCCCTCTGGGCGAGCTGGCCGAACACCACCAGCCCGACGGTGAGGGCCAGCATGATCCCGATGAAGAGGAGATACCAGAACCAGCCCGTGACCAGGCCGATCACCACGCACAGCGCGAGCGTGCCCAGCGCCGACGCGTAGACGATCGGCATCCCCTTGGGATTGGCCTCCTTGATGATCTTCGCGATCATGCGGAGCTGCTTGATGCGCCCCGGGCGCTCTGAGTCTTCGGGCTTCTTGGCCATGTTCTGAAGGATACAAATCCAGGGGTCAAGAAGTGAAAACGTAATCTGCCGGGCACCGGCTCGTGAAACCGGAAGGACCCCGCTCGGCGAGCGGGGTCCTTCCGGTTTCACGAGCCGCCCGAAGAGGGCTCAGGCGTGCTGGCGAGCCTCGACGGCCTGCTTGTACAGGCGCCCCGCCCGGTAGGAGGAGCGGACCAGCGGCCCGGAGAGGACCCCTGCGAACCCGATCGCCTCCGCCTCCTTCTGGAGCTCCACGAACTCCTCGGGCTTCACCCAGCGCTCGACGGGGTGGTGGCGCGGGGTGGGCCGCAGGTACTGGGTCACGGTGAGCAGGTCGCACCCGGCCTCGTGCAGGTCGCGCATGGCCTGGACGATCTCCTCGCGCTCCTCGCCCATGCCGAGGATCAGGTTGGACTTGGTCACCAGGCCGGCCTGGCGGGCCTTGGTGATCACTCCCAGGGACCGGTCGTAGCGGAACGCGGGCCGGATGCGCTTGAAGATCCGCGGCACGGTCTCGATGTTGTGCGCGAACACCTCGGGCCTGGAGGAGAACACCTCCTCCAGCTGGGCCTGGTCGCCGTTGAAGTCGGGCACGAGCAGTTCGACGCCGCAGCCGGGAAGGAGGGCGTGGATCTGCCGCGCGGTCTCGGCGTACAGCCACGCGCCGCCGTCGGGCAGGTCGTCGCGGGCGACACCGGTCACGGTCGCGTAGTTGAGCCCCATCTGCCGCACCGAGTCGGCCACACGGCGCGGCTCGTCGGTGTCGTACGCCTTGGGCTTGCCGGTGTCGATCTGGCAGAAGTCACACCGCCGGGTGCACTGGTCACCGCCGATGAGGAAGGTGGCCTCGCGGTCCTCCCAGCACTCGGAGATGTTGGGACACCCGGCCTCCTGACAGACCGTGTGCAGCCCTTCGCGTTTGACCAGCTCCCGAAGCTCGGTGTGGTTCGGGCCCGTCCTGAACTTGGTCTTGATCCAGTCGGGCTTCTTCTCGATGGGGGTCTCGGCGTTGCGGACCTCAAGGCGGAGGAGTTTCCGCCCGTCGGGGGCGACGGTCATGCGAGCTCCTTCGTCGGTCGAGGGACCGAGGTGGTGCATATCGAGGTGCTGTAAATGTCGTCACGCTCGCTCACCTCACCAGCTTATGTCCCGCCGTAAGCTGCGGCGGCCCCGGGGCGCGGCGCCCGGATCAGCGCCGGAAGAGGTCTTCCTCGAAAAGCTCGAAGGCCTGCGCGCCGAGCGCCTCCGCCAGGTGCTTCTCGGCGTACGGCAGGACCTCGTCGACCACGATCCGGCGGCCGGTCTCGGCCGACAGCGAGGAGACCCCGGCGTCGCTGATGCCGCACGGGACGATCCGGTTGTACCAGCTCGGGTCGTTGGAGCAGTTGAGTGCGAATCCGTGCATCGTGACGCCGCCGGAGACCCGGATGCCGATCGCCCCGACCTTCCTGTCCGGCAGGCCGTGCGAGGGGTCGCCGGCCACCCAGACGCCGCCGCGCCCCTCCACCCGGCCCGCCTGGACCCCGAAGTCGGCGCAGATGTGCACCAGGGTCTCCTCCAGGAGCCTCACGTAGGCGTTCACGTCGAGGGAGCCACCGAGTTTGACGATCGGGTAGCCGACCAGCTGACCGGGACCGTGCCAGGTGATCCGCCCACCCCGGTCGACCTCGACGACAGGGGTGCCGTCGGAGGGCCTCTCGTGCGGCGCGGTGCGTTTGCCCGCCGTGTAGACCGGCGCGTGTTCGAGCATCAGGCAGGTGTCGGGGATCTCCTCGGCCACCCGGCGCGCGTGGATGCGCCGCTGAAGCTCCCACGCCTGCTCGTAGGGAAAGTCAACGCCAAGACGGACGACTGCCAGGTCACTCACGCCTCAAGAGTAGTTGACCCGCCCGTGGTTAAGACGTGAGAAGCCGAGGCTCGATGCGGAACTCCTTGGCTCCACCCGCCCCGTCGTGCTCCACCTTGTAGGCGTAGGCGTCCGGATGGACGCTGACGGCCTGGATGAACTCGGTGCCCACGTAGTGCAGGGCGACGCCCTCGTCGGCCGCGTAGCCCTCGGGCAGCTCGCCGGAGGCCACCGCCTCGTGCAGCAGCCGCCGGCGCTGCGGTTCCGAGTTGTAGTGGACTCCGCAGGAGTAGGGCAGCATGCCCAGCCCGTCGGACCACACCCGCAGTGTCGGCCCGAAGGAGTCGGTGTTGCCGCCCACGTGCCAGCAGAGCGCCCCGGCGCTCTGGCCCGCGAGGACCACGCCCGCCCGCCACGCCTCCTCGAAGATCTCGTCGAGGCCGTGCAACCGCCACAGGGCCGCCAGGTTGGCCACGCTGCCGCCGCTGACGTAGATGATGTCCTGGCTGAGCATCCACTCGCGCGGGTCCTCGACGTTGGGCATCGGGAACACGCTCAGGTGGCTCACCTCGGTGTCCCACGCGCCGAACGCGCCGTACATCCGCAGCAGCCACTCCGCGTCGTCGCCGGTGGCGGTGGCGAGCAGGCCCAGGCGGGGCCGGTCCTGGCCGGTGAGGTCGAGGGCGTATCTGAGCAGTGGGCTCGCCTCCATGGTCCCCTGGCGCGTGGAGAGGCGGAACGAGCCGCCTCCGATCGCGAGGATGTGCGACTGCCCGGGGCTGCCCATGTCTGTCTCCCAAGTGGTTTCATCGACCGGAACGCTGAAAACGGGGATTTCAGATTACGGCGGCGAGTGCCTCGTCGAGACGCGTATGCCGGAACGCGTAGCCGCTCTCCAGCAGGCGCCGCGGGAGCACCCGCTGACCGGTCAGCACCCCTTCCTCGGCGAACTCCCCGATGGCCGCGCGCAGCACGAACCCCGGCACGGCGAGCGGCATCGTGGGCCGGTGGAGGGCCGTGCCGAGAGCCTTGGTGAACTCGGCGTTGGTGACCGGCTCGGGTGCCGTCACGTTCACCGGCCCCGAGATCCCAGGATTTTTCAGGATGTGTTGTACGGCGAGGACCCAGTCGTCGATGGAGATCCACGACCAGTACTGCCGCCCCGATCCCAGCGGGGCGCCCAGCCCCATCCTGAAGACGGGAAGGATCTGCGACAGCATGCCACCCCGGCCGCTCAGCACCAGGCCGGTACGGAGTCTCACCACCCGGATGCCCGCCTCCTCGGCGGGCGCCGTCTCCGCCTCCCACGGCACCACGACCTCCTGGGCGAGGAACCCCTCGCCCGCGGACGCCGTCTCGTCCACGGCCACGTCCCCGGTGTCGCCGTAGAAGCCGATCGCCGAGCCGGACAGCAGCGCCGCGGGCTTCGCTCCCAGACCGGCGAGCGCGCCCGCCAGGGTCCTGGTCCCCTCGACCCGGCTGCGGATCAGCTCACGCTTGTGGTCCTCGCTCCAGCGCCGGTCGCCGATGCCCGCCCCCGCGAGGTGGATCACCGCCTCCGCGCCCTCCAGCGCGGCCTGGTCGACGACCCCCTTCGCGGGGTTCCAGAAAGCCTCGTCATCGCCTTCCGGCACTCGCCTGACCAGACGGACCACCCGGGCGCCGTCGTCCCGCAGAGCCTCGACCAGAGCCGTTCCCAGCAGCCCGGAGGACCCGGTCACGATGATCGTCATGTCGTCCAATGTAATCGACCTCCCCCTGGAGCTTCGGAAACCGGGCGCCCACCGGATTCGCGTCGCCCCGCCTCTCGGCCGGTCCGCCGCCGGGGAGAGCGAGCCGGGCCGGCCCGCGAGGTCGCGGACCGGCCCGGAAGGAGAGAACGGACGGCTAGCCGTGCAGGCCCAGCTGGTTCTCGAAACGGCCGTCCTCGAGACGACGCTTGATCGTCGTCAGGAAGCGGGCGGCGTCGGCGCCGTCGACCAGGCGGTGGTCGTAGCTGAGCGCCAGGTACATCATCGAGCGGACGGCGATGACCTCGCCGTCGGGGGTGTCCAGCACCACGGGACGCTTGACGACGGCACCGGTGCCCAGCATGCCGACCTGCGGCTGGTTGAGGATCGGCGTGTCGAACAGCGCGCCACGGCTGCCGGTGTTGGTCAGCGTGAACGTGCCGCCGGTGATCTCGTCCGGGCTCACCTTGTTGGTGCGGGTGCGCTCGGCGAGGTCGGCGATCTTGCGGGCGAGCCCGGCGATGTTGAGGTCGCCGGCGTCCTTGATCACCGGGACGAGCAGGCCGCGCTCGGTGTCCGTCGCGAAACCGAGGTGCTCGGTGTCGAAGTACGTGACCTCGTTGGTCTCGCTGTTGATCGTGGCGTTCAGCTTGGGGTGCTGCTTGAGCGCCTCGATCGTGGCGAGGGCGAAGAACGGCGTGAAGGTGAGTTTGACGCCCTCGCGCCGCTGGAACTCGGCCTTCGCCTGCTCACGCAGCCGCGCGATCTTGGTGACGTCGACCTCGACCACGCTGGTGAGCTGGGCCGAGACCTGCAGCGACTCGACCATGCGCTTGGCGATGGTCTGGCGAAGCCGCGACATCTTCTCGGTGCGCCCGCGCAGCGTGGTGTCCACCGCGACCGGCTCGGGGGCCTGCGGCGCGGACGGCTGGGCGGCGGCCTGCGGGGCGGAGGTCTGCGGCTGGGCCTGCTGCTGGGCCTGGGCCGCGCTGGCACGCTCGCGCTGCTCGCGGGCCGCCTCCAGGACGTCCTGCTTGCGGATGCGCCCGCCGACACCGGTGCCGGTGAGCGAGTCGAGGTCGACGCCGTGCTCGCCGGCGAGCTTGCGCACCAGCGGGGTGACGTACGGGCTGTCGCCCGACGGCTGCGCGACGGGCTCGGACACCGCCATCGGGGACGGAGGCGCGGCCTGGGAGGGCTGGGCGGTCTGGGGAGCCTGCTGCGGGGCCTGCTGCTGCGGAGCCGGGGCCTGCTGTGCCTGTGCGGGGGCCTGCTGCTGCGGAGCGGGCTGCGGGATCGAGGAGGCCGGCTGCGCCTGCTGCTGCGGGGCGGGCTCAGGCTCGGGCTCGGGCTCGGGGGCCTTCTCCTGCGCGGGGGCCGCGCCCTCGGTGCCGTTCTCGTCGATGACGGCGAGCTCGGCGCCGACCTCGACGGTCTCGTCCTCGGCCACCACGATCTTCGTGAGGATGCCCGCGGCCGGGGACGGGATCTCGGTGTCGACCTTGTCGGTGGAGACTTCGAGAAGGGGCTCGTCGGCCTCGACGCGCTCGCCCTCCTTCTTCAGCCAGCGGGTGACGGTGCCCTCCGTGACGCTCTCACCGAGCTGGGGCATCTGTACGGACTTCGGCATAGGTTGTCTTCTCTCGCGTTCCGAGTGAGGGCTTGCGTTAGTTGTGGACGTGGAGCGGCTTGCCGGCGAGCGCCAGCATCGCCTCGCCGACGGCCTCGGACTGGGTGGGGTGCGCGTGGACGAGCTGCGCGACCTCGGAGGGCAGGGCCTCCCAGTTGTAGATCAGCTGTCCCTCGGTCACCAGCTCGCCGATGCGGCGGCCGACCATGTGCACGCCGAGCACCGGGCCGTCCTTCTCCGCGATGATCTTGACCGCGCCCTGCGTCTGCAGGATCTGGCTCTTGGGGTTGCCCGCGAGGTCGTAGGTCATCTCGACGATCTCGTGGCCGCGCTCCCTGGCCTGGGCGGAGGTGATGCCCACCGAGGCGACCTCGGGGTCGGAGTAGGTGATCCGGGGGACGCCGTCGTAGTCGATCGGCACGGGGTTCAGACCGGCGATGTGCTCGGCCACCAGGATGCCCTCGGCGAAGCCCGCGTGCGCGAGCTGAAGGGTCGGGATGAGGTCGCCGACCGCGTACACGCCCGGCACGCTGGTCTGGCAGAACTCGTTCACCGTGACGGTGCCGCGCTCGATCGCGATGCCCGCCTCCTCGAAGCCCAAGCCCGCGGAGACCGCGCCGCGGCCGACCGCGACCAGCAGCAGCTCGGCGTCGAGGGTCTTGCCGTTGGCCAGGCTGACGACCACGCCGGTGTCGGTGGTCTTGACGCCCTCGAAGAAGACGCCCAGCTCCTGCTTGATGCCGCGGCGGCGGAAAGAGCGCTCCAGCAGCTTGGAGCTGGACTCCTCCTCCAGGGGCAGCAGGTGCGGCAGTCCCTCGACGATCGTCACCTCGGCGCCGAAGGAGCGCCAGACGCTGGCGAACTCCACGCCGATGACGCCGCCGCCCAGGACGACCACCGAGGTGGGCACCCGGTCGAGCTTGAGCGCGTGCTCGCTGGTGATGATCCGCTCGCCGTCGATCTCCAGGCCCGGGAGGGACCTGGGCGCGGAGCCGGTCGCCAGCACGATGTTGCGGCCCTCGTAGACCTCGGAGCCCACCGCCACCCGGTTCGGGCCCGCGAGACGGCCCTCACCTTCGATGATCGTGATGCCCTTGCTCTTGAGAAGGCCCTGCACGCCCTTCCAGGCGCGCGTGACGATCTTGTCCTTGAACGCGTGGACCGCGGGCACGTCGATGCCCTCGAAGCGGGCCTTGACGCCGTAGGTCGCGCTTTCGCGAGTCTCGTCGGCGACCTCCGCGGAGTGCAGAAGCGCCTTGGTGGGGATGCACCCGCGATGCAGGCACGTACCGCCGATCTTGTCCTTCTCGATCAGCGCGACCGTCTTGCCCAGCTCGGCGGCCCGCAGAGCGCAGGCATACCCGCCGCTACCGCCACCTAGGACGACGATGTCGTAGGGGCCGCTGCCATCAGCCACAGGAAAGCTCCTTGTCGGATCGTAATACCGTCTTCACGGTCGCACCCCTCGTCGTGCCCTGGGCGGCCGCGTGGATCCTCGATCGCATCCACGCCGCCACCGGACCCGGCTCGGCGCCGCACCGGTGCCCGCCCTCGGCCTGACCCCGGCAACCGCATCTTTTCATTTGTCCAGAGTTGCTTGTGACCCCGCCCGCGCGGGGCCGACGGTCAGCGCGAAGGCTCGCCCGCGTAACGCTCGGCCAGGCCGACGAGGGTCCGGGTGATCGCCCCGGTGCCGCCCTTCGGCGTGTAGCCGTGGGCCTCGCCCTTGTTGAAGGAGGGGCCGGCCATGTCGATATGTGCCCAACGGACCCCGTCGGGCACGAATTCCCGCAGGAAGATGGCGGCTGTCAGCATCCCGCCGAAACGCTCGGGGTGCAGGTTGGCGATGTCGGCCACCGGGGAGTCGAGACCCTTGCGCAGCTCGTCGGGCAGGGGCATGGGCCACGCGGCCTCGCCCTGCTCGCCCGCCGTCGCGACGATCTCCGCGCGCAGGTCGTCGTCGTTGCCCATCACGCCCGCCGTCCGCCAGCCCAGCGCGACGATCTGCGCGCCGGTGAGCGTGGCGACGTCGACGATCACATCGGGGTCGTCCTGCCCGGCGCGGGCGATGCCGTCGATGAGGACCAGACGGCCCTCGGCGTCGGTGTCGAGCACCTCGACGGTCTTGCCCGCGAAGCTGGTGAACACGTCGGAGGGGCGCTGCGCGGTGCCGCTCGGCATGTTCTCGGCCAGGCAGAGGTAGCCGACCGCGTTCACCTTCAGGCCCAGCCTCGCGATCGCGAGGAGGGCGCCGAGGACCGCGCCCGCGCCGCTCATGTCCGACTTCATCCAGTCCATCGAGGTCGTCGGCTTGAGCGACAGGCCACCCGAGTCGAAGGTGATGCCCTTGCCGACGTACGCGAGTTTCTTGCCGGCCTCGGGGTGGCTGTAGGAGAGGCGGACCAGCCGGGGAGGGTTGGCCGACCCCTGGCCGACGGCGACGATGCCGCCGTAACCGCCCTCCTTGAGCGCTTTTTCGTCCAGGACCTCCACCGACAGACCGGCCTCGGAGCCCACCCGCTCGGCGATCTCGGCGAAGCGGGCCGGCCACAGGTCCGACGGCGGGGTGTTGACCAGGTCGCGGACGAGGGAGACCGACTCGGCCAGGGTGCCGGCGCGCTCGATCGCGGCCTGGGCGCCCTCGGCGTCGGTGAGCACGGCCAGCTCCGACACCGGGGAGACCTGCTCTGAGCTGGTGCGGTACTTGGTGAAGGAGTAGGCGCCGAGAAGGCCGCCCAGGGCGACGGCGCCGGCGTGCTCGGCGCTCGCGGCGGGCAGGGCGAGCGCCACCCGGCCGGTGCCGGCCAGGGCGCGGACCGCGGTGCCCGCGGCGCGGCGCAGGACCTCGGCGTCGTAGCCGTCGCCGGAACCGTCGTGGGGGACCTCGGGGGCCTCGCCCAGGCCGACGACGACCAGCAGGGGCGCGGTCAGCGCGCCGAAGGTGGGGATCTTGGAGATCTCGCCCGGCTTACCCTTGGCGCCCACGCTCTCCAGCGTGGCGGCGAGTCTGCCACCGAGCGCCTGGTCGAGGCCTTCGGCCCCGGGAGCCGGGAGCAGGCCGTCAGGTCCGGTGTGGACGCCGACGACCAACGCGTCGGTGGCGAACGAGACAGCGTTGTCAGTTGGGGTAAGCCGCACAGTGGTCACGTATGCCGATGCTAGTCGGGCTGGGGCAGTACGCATAAACGAGGGTTCATCCTACGAATCGTGGTCTTCGATGGTGCTATTCGGGGTGGCATCATCGGGCGTATTGGTGCTAATGTCGCTAGCATCATGTTACTCACCTTGGATCTCAACGATCCCCGGCCCCTGCACGAGCAGGTCGCCGAGGCGATCAGGCGCGCCGTCGCCGAGGGATCGTACGCTCCGGGAGACCGGCTCCCGCCGGCTCGCGACCTGGCCGCCGCGTTGGGCATCAACGCCAACACGGTGCTGCGCGCCCTGAGGGACCTGCGCGACGAGGGGGTGCTGGAGTTCCGCCGGGGCCGCGGCGTGACCGTGCTCAGCCGGCCGAATCCGCGCAGCGTCATCGAGGAGAAGCTGCGCTCCCTGCTCGACGAGGCCGTCCAGTACGGCTACCGCCACGACGACGTCATCGAGCTCATCAGGGAACTGTCATGACCGGGCCGGGTGCCCGGTCCTTCGAAGAGGGGACCGACGTGGGTCTGCGAGCCCGATTCCTGTCCATCGCCACCTGCTGGTTCGGGCTGGTAACCGTCGCGCTGATCGCGGCGCCGTTGGCGCTGCGGGATCGGCTGCCCGATCCGGTCGCCACCCACTGGGGGCCGTCCGGCGCGCCCGACAACTCGATGCCGTTCCTCGCGTCGTTGCTGTTCCAGGTGGGCCTGTGGACGCTGCTCGCGGGCGGCGCGCTGGGGTTCGCGTTCGTCAACACCGCGATGTTCAGACGCAGGACGAGCCGCATGGCGCTCGGCGCCGTGCTGGGAGGCGTCGGCCTGTTCTTCCCGGGGTTGCAGGTCGTCACGCTGATGGCCAACCTCGACGCCCCCCACTGGAGGCAGGCCGACGACCTGGGGTGGGGCGCGCTGCTCGCGGTCGCGGGGCTGGTGCTGGGCGGCTGGCTCGGTGCCCTCGCCGCCCGCCCGGGGCCCGACGAGCGTCCCGAGTCGTCCGCCGTCCCCACCCGGCGGGTCCCGCTCCGCCCCGGCCAGCGCGCGGTGTGGGTCTCCTCGGTGAGCAGCGGCCCTCTCGTCGCGCTCGGCGGCTCCGTGCTGGCCGTGGGAGGAGGGCTCGCCGTGCTCGCCCTGATCGGCGGCGACAGCGCGCTGTGGACCCCCGCGACGATCACGTTCCTGGCGGGCCTGCTGGCACTGACCTTCAGCTCGGTGCGGGTGCAGATCACCGAGGAGGGTGTCGTGCTCTTCTACGGGCCGCTCCGCCTGCCCCGCAAGCACATCCCGATCGAGCGGGTGGAGCGGGCCTGGTCGGAGCAGCTGTTCCCGTCCGACGTCGGAGGCTGGGGCATCAGGGGCCTGCCCGGGGCCGTGACGGTCATGATCCGCGGCGGGGAGTGCCTCATGGTGGGTTACGTCTCCGGTGGCCGCTTCGCCGTCTCGATCGACGACGCGGCGAGCGGGGCCGCCCTGCTGAACACCCTCGTGGACCGGGCGGCCACCGAGCCGTCCGCCCGCTGACCTCCTGTCCTCCGTCCTGCCTTCTCCTGCCTTCCCCGACTTTCCCCGACTCCGACTTTCCCCGGCTCCGGCCCCCCCCTTTGATCTCCGTCCCTCGACGTCCTGTCTTCCGGACTTCGCCCGCTGTTCCGCTCTCCGCCCGTCCATCCACCCCGTCTCGTCCTCCACACGTTCCTGTCCCCGCTCCCCGCTCCCCGCTCCCCGCGGCGTCCCGGCCCTACTCCTGCGGTCGTCTCCGCTGCTTTCCGCTCCTCCCGTCCCCCCGCGTCCAAGCCCCCGAAGGTGGTGTCATGCTTCGCCGAGCCCCTGACCTGTGGTTGTTCCTGCTCGTCGCGTTCGGCCTGTCCTGGTTGTTCGCCCTCCCCATCTGGCTGGCGGACGCCTCGACCAGCATGCCCGTGTTCATGGCGATGGGGGTGGCGATGATGTTCACCCCGACGCTCGGAGTCCTCGCCGTCCGGCTGCGCGACAGGCGGCTCGGAGACGCCACCACCAGGCGTGAGTGGGCCGTGCGAACCGGCCTGTCGGCGGGCGGGAGCCGGGGCCGCATGCTCGCACTGGTCGCACTCGCCTGGTTCGGCGTACCCGTGCTGGTCGTCGTCGCGACCGCGCTCAGCGTCGCCTTCGGCCTGCTCTCCGTCGACCTGCGGGAGTTCAGCCTGTTCCGCCAGAGCCTGGCGGCCGCGCCGGGCGGGCCGCCCCCGGTGGAGGTCGGAGTCCTGGTGATCGCGCAGATCGTGTCGATGGTGCTGGTCGCCCCAGTGATCAACTCGATCGCGGCCTTCGGTGAGGAGTGGGGGTGGCGGGGGTGGCTGCTGCCGCGCCTGATGCCGCTCGGCACCTGGCGGGCCCTGCTGGTGTCCGGAGTGATCTGGGGGCTCTGGCACTTCCCGCTCACCCTGCGCGGATACAACTATCCCGAGCTGGGGGCGTGGGCCGCACCGATGTTCATCATCTTCTGCGTGGGCTTCGGAGCCCTGCTCAGCTGGCTCCGCCTCTATTCGGGAAGCGTCTGGCCCGCGGTCGTCGGGCACGGGTCACTGAACGCCTCCGCGGGCCTGGCGATAATCCTCGGTGACGCGGCAGACCCGCCGGTGTTCGTCTTCGCGGGGATCACGGGTCTGGTCGGCTCGGTGTTGCTGGCCGTGGTCTCGGCACTGCTGTTCAAGTACCGTCCGGTCGAGCGATCGGCCCCGGCCACCGTCGCCGCGTGAGAGCCGGGCGAGTGCCCTCTCGCCCTCCTCGTTCGGCCGGCATCCGCTGGACGGGCTCCGCTCGGCCGGCATCCAGTGGACGGGGCGAGAGAGGTCGCGCGCTTCGGTCCTGGTAGAAGGCAAAAAAGGCGGTCAGTTCGTGAGGATCGTGCAGGCCAGCAGGGTCGTCGCGGTGGCGATCTCGACGAGGGCACCGAGCACGTCGCCGGTGACGCCACCGAGCCGCCGTACGGCCCTGCGCCGTACGGCCCAGGCCGCCAGCAGCCCCACGAGCATGGCGAGGGGGAGTCCCCAGGGGGCGAGGAACGGCCCCAGGCCCGTCACGGGAATCACATCGGTGATGCCCGTCAGGTCGCCGGTTTCCATGTAGGTGGTGTCCATGTAGGCGAAATAGCCGAATTCGCCGGAGGACCCGGACGGGGAGCCGGAAGTCCACGGGCTGAAGGCGCCGATGCCGTGGAGATAGACCAGCGCCGTCGTTCCCACGAGCATCAGCGCGGTCACGATCACCGCGACGCTCCGCCGCACGGTGCCCGCGACCATCGCGCCGAGTCCGTCGGGGCGTGCCGGAGGGATGCCCGCGCGGCAGGCCCAGGTGAGGGCGAGCCGTCCGGCGGTGCAGGCCGCGACCAGGATGATCGCGCCCGCGCCCGCTCCGGCACAGGTGACGGCCTCCTGCAGGGCCGCAACCTGGGCCAGCAGGACGAGAATCAGCGTCACCACGCCGAAGGGGCCGATGTCCGACCGCTTCATGATCTCCAGCGCCCGCTCGGCGGGCTTGGCGCTGCCCAGCCCGTCGGCGAGGTCGGCCAGCCCGTCCAGGTGCAGACCCCTGGTGAACAGCGCGACGGCCGCCACGGCCAGCACCGCCGCCGGAAGCGGCGTCATCCCCAGCCACAGGGAGGTCGCCAGCACCAGCCCGCCGCAGGCCCCGATCGCCGCGCCCACCAGCGGGGCCACCGCCATCGCGACCCCCCCTGCCCGGCGGTCGACCACCCCGGGACGGACCGGGAACACGCTCAGAGTGCCGATCGCGAGACGCACTCCGTCGGTGAAGCCGGACGGGTCGTCCTCGGGCGGGGGCGAGGGCTGGGACATGACCGACGATCGTAGTTCTTGCGGCTCCTGGCGCGGTGCCCGCATCCGTTCACCGTTCTTGGTGACTCCTCCGCTCCCTGAAGGGAGCGGCTTCTCGCTTTCCTCGGTCGAGGTAGGCGACGGCCAAGCCCTGACCGTTTCAAACACAGGAACGGTAACAGGGAAGCGATTCACCTGCCAGGTAAACCTGGCAGTCCCCTCGCTAAGAATGATGGGTCAGAGGGGGAGGGGGAGGAGACGGCCGGAGACGACGAGGGTGACGTCCTCCGACTCCAGGGCGAGGCGCTGGTTCAGGCGGCCGAGGGTGTCACGGAACATCCGCCCGCCGGCGGTGTCGGGCACCAGGCCGAGACCGACCTCATCGGATACCGCGACGACCCGGGAGCGGGTCTGCCTCCAGGCCGCCACCAGGTCGTCGCACCGGGCGGCGACAGCCTCCATGGCGCCGGGGGTGTTGTCGCCCGCTCCGCCCGGCCAGGCGTCGCATTCGTCGAAGACCGCGGCCACCCAGGTGCCGAGCCCGTCGATCAGCAGTGGGGTGTCGGCGGACCGCAGCAACCCGGACAGGCCGATGGTCTCGGCGGTGCGCCAGTGGGCGGGCCTTCGGTCGCGATGTGCCCGGACCCGGCGCAGCCACTCGAGATCGCCGTCGCCGGACGGGCCGGTCGCGACGTAGAGCACCTCGGGCTCGGCCGCCAGCCGCAGTTCGGCCTCCGCCGACTTGCCCGACCGGCTTCCCCCGAGCAGCAGGGTTCTCCTGGGCGGGGGAGCCGGAGCGGGAGGGGGCTCGCTCGTGTCGACCACTGTGCCGTCCGGTACGACGCGCACTCCCCACAGCGCGGCCCGCCGGGTCAGTTCCGTCTCCGTCGGCACCCGGTGGTCGACATCGACGGCCACCACGTGCGTCCGCTCGCCGACCAGACCTCGCCGGCGCAGGTCCCCGAGCCGTTCTGGCCGGTCCAGCACGTCCAGCAGCACCAGGTCCAGCGTCCGCTCACCCCGCTCGTCATCTGAAGACCCACCGCGCGGAGAGTCGCCGTACGGGGGTGGGAGGGGCGGGGAGGAAGCGGCGTAGAGGACGCGCCGGCCGCCGGGGGTGGTGACGGTGAGGCCGTCCGGGCCGGGCGAGGCGCGGTAGCCGGGCGGGAGCGGGCCGGACAGCGGCAGCCGCACGGGGCCGTTGGGCGGCATCGAACGGTTGGACGTCATCGGGTCGTCGGGGGTCGTCGAACCGCCGAGTGCGGCCGGGCCGCCGGAGACCGTCGAAGTGTCGGGCGCTGCCGGGGCGTCGGGCGAAGGGGAGCCGCAGAAAGGCAGGGGGCCACCCACTGCCACCGAGACGTCGAGCAACACGGAGGTGGCGCGACGACCCGGTGTGACACGGGCGCAGGAGGCACACCCGCAGTCCGGGGACGGCCACCCGCCGGCGCCCGCCGTGCCGGAGATCAGAACCTTCACATCCGGTCTCCTGTCGTGTCGAAAGGCTGGTCGAGAAACTGCGGGCCACCCGCCTCCGGGAGGAGGCGGGTGGCGTACAGGGAGGTGGGGGAGGTCCGGCGGTGAAGCGCGGCCATCGTACGGGGAGGTGGGGGACGTCCCGGCGGTGCAGTGCGGTCATCGTGTTCCTCATCGGTTGTGGGAGTAAGCCATCCGGCAGGTTCCCGGTGGCGGCCGCCGACAGGTGAACACTCCGGTGTCCTGGACCTTGAGTCCTGCTTTCAGCCGGAAACTCCCACCTTCGGCCGTGGGGAGGAAATCAAGATCTCGCCTTCATGCCCGGGAGTGCCCGGGAGAGGTAGGGTTCGCTGAGGCCGCCGAGGGGCACCGGCAGGACCTGCGAGAAGGAGCTGTGGCATGACGTGGCGCTGGCGTTACGAAGACGCGAATGGTGGCGAGGTGGTCGAAGGCGTTTCGCCCTCCGACACGTTCCCGAGCCAGGCGGACGCCGAGTCGTGGCTGGGTGAAAGCTGGCGTGAGCTGCTGGAGGCCGGGGTCGAGAGAGTCACCCTGATCGAAGGCGAACGTGTCGAGTACGAGGGAATGTCGCTGCGCCCTGAATGAGCGCCCTGAATGACCCGGGTGAACGGAAACCCTTCGGCTCCTCGACGAAGAACGAGGGCCGAAGGGTTTTTTGCCGCTAGGGGCGACGCTCGGGGCTCACGGTCTTGGCGGGGTCGCGCTCGACGACCGGGCCAAGGATGTCGTCGATCTTCTTCAGCACCTCGGACTCCAGCTTGACCCCGGAGGCCTTGACGTTGTCGCGGACCTGCTCGGGCCTGCTGGCCCCCACGATGGCCGAGGCCACGTTGGGGTTCTGCAGCACCCAGGCGACCGCGAGCTGGGCCATGGTCAGGCCGAGGTCGGCGGCGATCGGCTCCAGCTGCTGGACGCGGGTGAGCACGTCGTCGTTGAGCATCCGGGCGATGAAGTTGCCCCCGGTGGGGTCGGTGGCACGCGAACCGGCGGGGGGCGGCTGCCCCGGCCGGTACTTGCCGGTGAGCACGCCCTGGGCGATGGGGGAGAAGACGACCTGGCCGACGCCCTCCTTCTCGCTCAGCGGCACGATCTCGGTCTCGATGACCCGCCACAGCATGGAGTACTGGGGCTGGTTGGAGACCAGGCGGTCGAAGCCCATCTCGTCGGCGATCTTCAGCGCCCGGCCGATCTGGTCGGCGGTCCACTCGCTGACGCCGACGTAGAGGACCTTGCCCTGGCGTACGAGATCGTCGAAGGTCTTGAGGGTCTCCTCAAGCGGTGTCTCGTTGTCGAAGCGGTGCGCCTGGTACAGGTCGACGTAGTCGGTCTGCAGACGGCGCAGCGAGCCGTGCAGCGACTCGGTGATGTGCTTGCGTGAGAGCCCTCGGTCGTTGGGGCCGGGTCCGGTCGGCCAGTAGACCTTGGTGAAGATCTCCAGGGACTCGCGGCGGACTCCGGAGAGGGCGCGGCCGAGCACCTCCTCCGCCTTGGTGCCCGCGTACACGTCGGCGGTGTCGAAGGTGGTGATCCCCTCGTCGAGTGCTGCCTGCACGCACTGCTTGGCGGCGTCCTCCTCTACCTGGGAACCGTGTGTGATCCAGTTGCCGTAGCTGATCTCGCTGACCATGAGACCGCTGCGGCCAAGGTGGCGGAATTCCATGGTTCGAGATTAGTAGGCGCCATGCTTCGCGATGACCCGGGATACCTCGCCGGACGTGTTGCGGTTGATCACTGTTCGGAAGGTACGGCTCGCGCTCGCCGTCGCGGCGCCGGCGGCCGTCGTGGCGGTCGCCCGCCTGTGGCGGTGAGCGGAGACGGACGCCGGAAGAGCCGCTGGACGAGGTCACCCGGCTGGAACCAGGAGGGCGGAATCGTCCGGGGAGGCCCTTTTTGCGGGAGGCCGGGGAGGCCCTTCTGGCGGGAGGGATGCGAAGAGCCCCGTCCCCTCCATGGAGGGGACGGGGCTCGGGGACGGACGCGCTCGGCCGCGGTGCTCCTCGGGTCGGGCTCCGCCGTCAGTTCTTCGGCGGGACGGGCTTGCCGCCGGGCAGCACGGCGGGCGGCGGGAAGCGCAGCTTGCGGATCTGCAGCGCGCGCATGGCGGCGTAGAAGCCGACGCCCTTGAGGTTCTCGTTGGGGAACTTCTCGGCGGCGAGGTTCTTCACCTTCCAGGCCACCCAGATCGAGGTGAGCAGCACGGTGACCATCATGAGCGGCCAGCCGACCGTGATCACCGCGGCGTAGATGTAACCACGGACCTCAAGGGGGAACGGGATCCAGGTGAGCAGCAGGATGAGAAGGGAGAACGGCAGGAAATACTGGCTGACGAGACGACGGGAGTCGACCCAGTCGCGCGCGAACTTCCTGACGGGTCCCTTGTCGCGGGCGGGGAAGTAGCGCTCGTCGCCGCGCAACATGCCCTCGCGCGCCTTGACGCGTTCGTTGGCCTGACGCTCGCGGAGGTTCTTGTAGGCCTCTTTGCGGTTTTGAGGGGCGTTCACCGGCTGCCGGCGACGGCCTTCGGCGTCCCGTCGCTTGGGTGTGGGACGCCCCTTGCCCGCAGGCTTAGGATCGTTAGCGGAGGCGGGGGAGTCGTCCGCGGTGGTCTGGGTACGTCGGAACACAACGTCAGCCTACCGGGACTGCAACTTAGTGACGCCCCCGCGCGTTATGCGTAGGGTGAACCCTATGGTGGCTCCGGTGCTTTTCGGTGGGGCTGGAATCACTTGGGGTGACCCGAAGCGCACTTGAAGAAGGGGACGGCCGACGCGCATGAGCGTGATGAAGAGACTTTCGCTGATCTTCAGGTCCAAGGCGAACAACGCGTTGGACAAGATGGAGGATCCTCGCGAAACCCTGGACTACTCATATCAGCGACAGCTGGAGCTGTTGCAGAAGGTGCGCCGGGGTGTGGCGGACGTCGCCACCTCGCGCAAGCGCGTGGAGCTCCAGATCAACCAGATCGAGGCGCAGTCGCGCAAGCTTGAGGAGCAGGGCCGTAAAGCGCTCGGGGTCGGCCGTGAGGACCTGGCCCGTGAGGCGTTGACCCGTCGCGGCAGCCTGCAGACCCAGATCGCCGACCTCCGCGTGCAGCACGACAACCTGCAGGCCGAGGAGGAGAAGCTCACCACGGCCTCCCACAGGCTGCAGGCCAAGGTCGACTCCTTCCGTACGAGGAAGGAGACGATCAAGGCGACCTACACCGCCGCCGAGGCGCAGACGCGGATCAACGAGGCCTTCTCCGGCATCTCCGAGGAGATGGGCGACGTGGGCCTGGCGATCCAGCGCGCCGAGGACAAGACCGCCTCCATGCAGGCCCGCGCGGGTGCCATCGACGAGCTGCTGGCCAGCGGCGCGCTCGACGACTTCAGCGGACAGCGCGGCGACGACATCCAGGCCGAGCTCGACCGCATGGGCGGCGGGAACGACGTGGAGCTGGAGATCGCCCGGATGAAGGCCGAGCTGGGTCAGGGCCCCGCGCCGCAGGGCGCGATCACGCCCGGACCGGCTCAGCACCAGCAGCAGCCTCAGCCCCAGCAGCACCAGCAGCCACAACAGCAGCCGCAGTCCAACCAGACTCAGCAGCTGCGCCAGCCGGGGGAGGGCCTGTGATCGTCCGCATCATGGGGGAGGGGCAGATCGACATCGCCCCCGCCGACCTCGACGTGCTGAACGCGCTGGACGCCGAGCTGGAGGCCGCCATCGAGGCCGGCGAGGAGGAGACCTTCCGGGTGCGGCTGCACGCCCTGCTCGACAAGGTCCGTCACGTCGGCAAGGCTCTGCCCGACGACAGCCTGGAGTCCTCGGAGCTGATTTTGCCTCCCGCCGACGCGTCCATGGACGAAGTGCGGGAGATGCTCGGCAACGAAGGACTGATCCCCGGTTAGATTGGGGATATGGCAAAAACCCGGTTTGCCCCGGACCGGGGCCTGACAAGGCGCATGGTGATCACCATGTTCCTGCTCGGACTGCTCTACGTGACCTTCGTGGCCGTGTTGATCGCGTTGGGCGTCCGGGCCGTCGTGGTGCTCGTGATCGCCGGTGGCATCCTGCTCGTGCAGTACTTCATGTCCGATCGCATCGCGCTGTTCGCGATGCACGGGCGTGTCGTCTCCCCGCAGGAGGCTCCCGAGTTGCACGGCATGATCGACAGATTGTGCGCTCTCGCCGACATGCCCAAGCCGCGGGTGGCGATCGCCGACTCGGACGTCCCGAACGCGTTCGCCACCGGCCGCAACCAGAAGAACTCCGTGGTCTGCGTGACCACGGGGTTGCTGCGGCGCGTCGACAGGGGCGAGCTGGAGGGCGTGCTGGCCCACGAGATGTCCCACGTGGCCCACCGCGATGTCGCGGTCATGACGATCGCGTCCTTCCTCGGCATCGTCGCCGGGCTCATGACCAGGGTCGCGCTCTACAGCGGCCTGGGCGGACGCGGGCGCGACGACAGGGGCGGCCTGCCGATCGGCCTCATCATCCTGCTCGTCTCGGCTCTGGTGTACGCGGTCAGCTTCCTGCTCACCCGCGCCCTGTCGCGCTACCGCGAACTGGCCGCCGACCGCGCGGGAGCGCTGCTCACCCAGCGTCCCTCCGCCCTGGCCAGCGCCCTCGTCAAGATCAGCGGTGAGATGGCCCGCATCCCGACGAGGGATCTGCGCGAGGCCGAGCCGTTCAACGCCTTCTTCTTCGCGCCGGCCCTGTCCGGCAAGGCGGGCCTGTCCGCCCTCTTCGCGACCCACCCGCCGCTGAACCAGCGCCTGGACCAGCTCAACAGGATCTCCACCCAGCTCGGGCAGGGTGGATGACCGGACGCGCGGACAGGCGCGCCGGGCCGCGGAGGGACGAGACGAAGGAGTGATCGATGCGCTGGTGGAACGTGCTGATGGGGCGCAGCGAACCGGCCAAGGCCGACCTGGACGCGCTGTTCGCGCTGCCCTCGGCCGCGGTGACTCTGCAGGCCGCCACCGGCCTGGCACCGACGGGCGTGGGGGCGGTCTGCTTCCGCTCGGCCGAGGGTGGGGCGTTCGCCGAGCTGGAGCGCGACATCACCCAGCTGCTGAACGCCGGAGGCGGCCCCCCGGTGGAGATCTCGAAGGACTCCTTCGGCTACACGTGGCTGCTGGTGCGCCGTAGTCCCGACATGCTGGGTGATCTGGTCACGGACCTGCACGCGGTCAACTCCTCCCTTGAGGCGGCGGGTTTCGGCCCCTCCCTGCTCTGCTCGCTCATCTCCTTCACCGACCCCGACGGTCGCGGGCTCGCCCTGGTCTACCTCTACAAGCAGGGCACCTTCTACCCGTTCGCCCCTCTGCCCGCCGAGCATGGGACGGGGCAGACGCAGCGCAGGGACAATGCCCTGGAGCTGCAGGTACGCGGCGCGATCGGCGGCGAGCTGGAGATCGAGCCCGATCTCGGCCGCTGGTTCCCCCTCTGGGGCGCGCCCGGCCTCTGATGAAAGGCCCGCCACGACGTGCCCGCGAGGTGCGCCTGGCCTGGAGAGTTCGCCGCCCCCGGTGACGTGCCCGCGTGGCGCGGTGAAGTGTGCCCGGCCTCCGAGACGTTCGCCCCCCGGCGCCGTGCTCGTGCGACCCGGCGAGGTGCGCCCTGCCTCCTGGAGGTTCTCCCGCGAACCCCTTTCCCGCAAGGCCCTGCCGTGTGACCGGTGAGACGCATGGAGCGTGCCACACCGCCCGTCCGGCTTGCGGTTTGATGTACGTCCTGTGACCCTTTGCCCTCACAATGGGACCGGAAATCATCACGGGAGAAGGGTGTGACCATGGCGGACCTCGTGTCCCTGCGGCCCGGGGATCCCGAGCGGGTGCGGGAGTATCGGCTCACCGCCCGGCTCGGCGAGGGAGGCCAGGGAACGGTCTACCTGGGCGTTTCCCCGACGGGAGCGCGTGTCGCGGTCAAGTTGCTCCGCGCGGATCTCACGCAGGACGAGGAGGCGATGGAACGCTTCGTCCGCGAGGTCAGCACGACCCAGCGTGTCGCGCCCTTCTGCACCGCCGCGGTGATCGAGACGGGTGTCGACGAGCATCGCCCGTACATCGTCAGCGAGTACATCGACGGCCCGACGCTCGACGCGGTCGTGACCGGCGAGGGGCCTCGCGAGGGCGCGGGCCTGCACCGCCTGGCGATCGGCACGGTCACCGCGCTCGTCGCGATCCACCAGGCGGGGATCGTGCACCGCGACTTCAAGCCTTCCAACGTGCTGCTCGCCTCCGACGGCCCCCGAGTGATCGACTTCGGCATCGCCAAGGCGCTCGACCGGACCTCCACGCTGACCGCGATGGCGATCGGAACCCCCTCGTACATGACCCCCGAGCAGCTGGCGGGGGAGAACGCGGGCTCGCCCGCCGACATGTTCGCGTGGGGCTGCACGATGGTCTTCGCGGCCACCGGGCAGCCGCCGTTCGGCACGGACAGCCTTCCGGCGATCTTCAACCGGATCATGAACATGGAGCCGGAGCTGGGAGCGATCGCCGATCCGGCGCTGCGCGACCTGGTCGGGCAGTGCCTGTCCAAGGACCCCACCCAGCGCCCCACCGCGGGTGAGGCGCTGCTGAGGCTGCTCGGCCACGCGGGTGGCCCCGGCGACACGGGCGGCGCGACCGGTGCCGCACTGCCCACCGCGCCGCGCGGCATCCTCGCCGAGGGCTCGGCCGCCGCGGCGCAGCGGACCGGCCCCGGTGGACATCCGGGCGGGAACGATCCTGAGCACACCGCGTACGGGCAGCGGCGTCCGCAGGGCGAGGGGGAGCAGTGGCAGCACTCGGGGCCACAGCCTTATCCCCAGCAGAGCGGGCCCGGCGTGGGCTACCCGATGGGGGGTCCGCAGGGCGGCCCCGCCGGTCATGTCCCGCACCTCCAGCAGTCGAATCCGCACGGTCATGTCCCGAATCCCCAGCAGTCCGATCCGCGCGGTCAGGTTCCGTATTCTCAGCATCCTCAGCAGTCGGACCCGCGCGGCCACGCCCAGCAGTCCGGGCCGCACGGTTACCCGCAGCAGGAGCCGCCCACGCGGCACTTCCCCGGCGGGTACCCCGGCGACGGCTACGCGGGCGGCTACCCCCCGCAGGGCCCCGGGCATCCGCAGCCCGGATATCCGGGACATCCCGGACCCCAGTCCTACGGTGCTCCCGCGACCTTCCCCTCCTCCGCGGGTCCCCGGTACCAGAACCCCGGGGCGCCGACGTACCCGGGGCAGTCGGCCCCCGCGCGGCGCGGGCGCAAGATGTGGCCGGCGATCGTGGGGGGCGTGCTGGTCACCGCGCTCGTGGCCGGGGGCGTCGTACTGGCGACGCGCGGCACCAAGGAGACGCCGGGGGGTGCGCAGGCGGGCAGCACGAGGGGCGTGAGCACCCCCACGCCCACCCCCACCGTCCCGACGGTGCCGCAGGACACGAGCACGATCAAGCTGCCCGGCAGCTCGATCACCCTTCACGAGAGCACGCAGGACCCGATCAAGCTGAGCTCCTACAGCCTGGAGTGGGACAAGACCCTCTACGTTCGTCAACAGGGCACCGAACGGTTCGTCAAGAACGGCAAGTACTTCCAGTACACGGTCAACGCCGAGGGCACCCAGGCGCTGGGCACCGACCGGGTCTATGACACGGACAGTTACGCGGTCGTCTCGGTCATCGACCATCGATCCGGTGCGGCGACTAGGATCAGGGTCACCAAGGCGCCGGTCTACCCGACGTTGCCGCAGTGGTCACCGGACGGCAAGCGCGGTCTGGTCACCCTCTACGAGGCGGCCGGCGACACCAGCAAGGAGTACGGCTTCGCGATCATCGACGTCGCCACGAAGAAGGCGAGGGTCGTCCGCGTGAAGGAGAAGGACGCCGGCACGTGGAGTTATTTCTGGAGGGGCGACGGCCGGGCCGTCGGCACCTGGGCGCTCACCGGCAAGACCCAGCGCATCCGCTTCTACGACACCCAGGGCACCGTGCTGCAGACCCTGCTGGACGTGGGCACCCCGATCACGGTCGAGGGCGACGACATCTCGCCGTCCGGCTCCTCCCTGCTGACGTACTGCAAGGAGAGCAAGAAGGAGATCTGCGTCTGGTCCACCGGCTCCGACGCACCCGCGAAGGTCAGGATCCCGTTCGAGACGGAACGGCTCATCGGCTGGTACGACGACGAGCACATCGCGGGCTGGCGGCGCAAGGGCTCCGGCTACGAGGCGGTGGTGTTCGACTTCAAGGGGAAGGCGCAGCGGGTGCTGGCCACCAGCACCGACGCCAAGGAGTACGAGAAGCAGTTCATGCGCTTCACGCGAGAGGGCTGACATGAGGGAGTGGACCCACGCCGAGCACACCGCGGCCGCCGCCGCGGAGATCACCCGGATGGCCGACGTCCTGCGCGGACGTGACCTGTCCGTTTCCGTGCTCACCTGTCCAGGCTGGGATCTGGCGAGGCTCACCGCCCACACCGGAGGCGTGCATCGGTGGGTGGCCGCCATGGTGCGGGACCTGGCCGAGAGGCGCCACGACCGCGACGGCATGGACATGGGCCTGCCCGCCGACCCGGCCGGATATGCCGCCTGGCTCGGCGAGGGCGCCTCCTTCCTGCCCGAGGCGCTGCTGTCGCGGGATCCACAGGCGCCGATGTGGTCCTGGGGAGGGGAGAGGCGGGTGCGGTTCTGGTCGAGGCGGATGCTGCACGAGACCCTGGTGCACCGGGTGGACGCCGAGCTCGCGCTGGGCGTCCCAATCGCGATCGACGAGCACGTGGCGGCCGACGGGGTCGAGGAGTTTCTCGACGTCCTGCCGCATGTGAAGTGGAACCCGGACGTGGCCGAGATCAGGGGCGGTGGTGAGACGATCTCGCTGCAGGCCGACACCGGAGCCGGGTGGGTGATCACTCTCGACCCCGACCGCTTCCACTACCACCGGTCCCTGCAACCGGGCACCGTGACCGTGCTCGCCGCCACGTCGGCCGACCTGCTCCAGGTCGTGTGGGGACGCCGCAGCCCCGACGACTACGCGATCGAGGGGGACGGCGGGCTGCTGGGCTGGTGGCGAGGGCTCGCCCGGATCTAGGCTCACCCGGTTTCCCGGGCAGGTCCCCGATCTGGAGGGGGAAGGCAAAACAGCCGTCCGAGGTTCGGCCAAGACACGACAGGGAGCGCACGGGGCTCGCCGCCGTGATCACGGTCCCGTGGTGTCATGACTTCATGATCAAGATGTCTCAGGCGATCACCTCGGCGGTGCTCGTCACCACGGGACTGTGCTTCGCCGGTCTGTCCGGCGGCGCCGCGCTCGCGGACTCCGGTTCCTCCGTAATGACCGTGGAGGGGAGCCGCCCTCAGATCACGGTCGTGGGAGAGGGCAGCGTGTCCACCACCCCCGACATCATGCGACTGGACACCGGCGTCGAGGTGCGCCGTCCCACCCCCGGTGAGGCTTTCACCGCGGCCCGTGCCGCCGCCGCCGACCTGACGCATGCGCTGCTCGCGGCCGGGGTCGCGCCGAAGGACCTGCGGACCGACGAGCTCACCCTCGCCCCCGAGTACAAGGACTACCCCACGATCTCCGGATACCGGGCCACGCAGGGCGTCGAGGCCGTGGTACGCGACCTCGACAAGGCGGACGACGTGGTGGACGCGGCGGCCGCCGCCGGAGAGGCGGTCCGGTTCGACGGCGTCACCTTCGAGGTGTCCGACAACCGTGTGCCGCTCAGGCTGGCGCGCGACATCGCGTTCAGGGACGCGAAGAGCCGTGCCACGCAGTACGCCAGGCTCGCGGGCCGCGGGCTCGGCCGCGTCATGGAGATCACCGAGCAGAACGTCACCCCGCCGACGCCGTTCGTCGGTTTCGCCGCGGCCGTCGACAGGTCGTCGATCAGCCCCGGCCGCAAGAACGTCTCCGTCAGCGTCAGGGTGGTCTACGAGCTCGAATAGGCCCCGCTCACGCGGTGCTCCCCCGACCCCGGGTACGCGACAGGTCCCCGGCACGCGACGGGCCCCGGCGGGTCACCACCCGCCGGGGCCCGTCCATCTTGAGGTCCCTGAGGTCCCTGAGGTCCCTGAGGTCAGGGTGGAGCCGCAGGGACCCTCAAGCCCGGCAGGATCAGATCGTGAGACCTTCCTCGGCCGAGGGCCTCGCCACGAGGTCAGGGCAGGGCCAGCATCCGGTCCAGGGCGACCCCGGCCCAGTGGGTGGT
The DNA here is from genome assembly GCF_040635605.1 of Streptosporangium sp. NPDC006930. Taxonomy (NCBI): domain Bacteria; kingdom Bacillati; phylum Actinomycetota; class Actinomycetes; order Streptosporangiales; family Streptosporangiaceae; genus Streptosporangium; species Streptosporangium sp. NPDC006930. Next base: position 662,944 of record NZ_JBEYID010000001.1, read on the forward strand.
GTCGGCGTCCACGGTGATCTGGTTGACGACCTGGCCGGAGGCGAGCGACTCCAGCGCCCACACCAGGTGTGGAAGGTCGATCCGGTTCATCGTCGAGCAGTAGCAGACCGTCCGGTCCAGGAACGTCACGTTCTTGTCGGGGAACATGGCGCCGAGCCGCTTGACCAGGTTCAGCTCGGTGCCCACCGCCCAGGAGGATCCGGCCGGAGCCTCCTCGATCTTCTTGATGATGTACTCGGTCGAACCGACGTGGTCGGCCTTGGTGACGACCTCGTGCCTGCATTCGGGGTGGACCAGCACGTTGACGCCGGGGATGCGGGCGCGGACGTCGTCCACGCACTCGGGGCTGAAGCGGCCGTGCACCGAGCAGTGCCCCTTCCACAGGATCATCTTGGCGTTCCCGAGCTGCTCGGCGGTGAGGCCGCCGTTCGGCCGATGCGGGTTGTAGACGACGCAGTCCTCCAGCGACAGGCCCATCTCCAGCACCGCGGTGTTGCGGCCCAGGTGCTGGTCGGGGAGGAAGAGCACCTTCTCCCCGCGTGAGAAGGCCCACTCCAGGGCGCGCCTGGCGTTGGAGGAGGTGCACACGGCACCGCCGTTGCGCCCGCAGAACGCCTTGATGTCGGCGCTGGAGTTCATGTAGGTGACGGGGACGGTGATTCCGGCGATCCCCGCGTCCTCCAGGGCCTCCCAGCACTCCTCGACCTGGTCGAAGGTGGCCATGTCGGCCATCGAGCATCCCGCCGCGAGGTCGGGCAGGACGACCTTCTGGGAGTCCGACGTGAGGATGTCGGCGGATTCGGCCATGAAGTGCACACCGCAGAAGACGATGTACTCGGCGTCGGGCCGGGCCGCGGCCTCCTTCGCGAGTTTGAACGAGTCGCCCGTCACGTCGGCGAACTGGATGACCTCGTCGCGCTGGTAGTGGTGGCCCAGCACGAAGACCCTGTCGCCGAGTGCCGCCTTCGCCCTCCTGGCGCGCTCGACGAGCGCCGGATCGGAAGCGGACGGCAGCTCGCCGGGACAGTCGACGCCGCGCTCGCTGTGCGGGTCGATCCCCCTGCCGAGGACGAAGAGCGGAAGCCCGGTCTCGGTGGTCGTCACGGCCACACCCCCTTATCGTCTAAGTGACGACTAATGATGACACACAGGATTGGGGCTTTATTCCGGGGGAGGGGTCTTTGTCCAAAGGTGGATGGTTCTGGCGGCTGAGGAATGTGTGCCGAGGGACGGGTGTTGGTAGCGTCTGAGAAGGACGTCAAAAAAGACAGCCGTTCCCGGGGAGCGGCCGACGCAGACGCGGGAGTCACCAACATGTCGGTTGAGAGCAGCGAGACCACGGCGCAGGGCCTGATCCTCAGTTCCGCGGCCGCGGCGAAGGTCAAGAGCCTGCTGGAGCAGCAGGGCGAGGAAGGTCTCCAGCTGCGCGTGGCCGTGCAGCCCGGCGGCTGTTCCGGCCTGCGCTACCAGCTCTTCTTCGACGACCGTTCGATGGACGGCGACGTCGTCTCCGACTTCGACGGCGTGAGCGTGGTCACCGACCGGATGAGCGCCCCCTACCTCGTGGGCGCCACCGTCGACTTCGTCGACACGATCGAGAAGCAGGGCTTCACGATCGACAACCCCAACGCCACCGGCTCGTGCGCCTGCGGCGACTCGTTCAACTAGGCGAGTTACCCGCGAGTCGGGCAAGCGAGAATGTCCGGCCCCGCGGGGGTGACATTGGTCACCCCCGCGGGGCTTTCGCATGCGCGGCCGGGATAGCACGCTGACACGAGCGGGACGCGAGCAAGGTCGCGTATTCTTGCGTGGCTCATCTTCCCGCGTGGACCAACCGCCCGCGTTCCCAGAGATGCTGACAACGAGGAGAAGAACCCCGTGCGCATCGCCGTCACCGGCTCAATCGCGACCGACCAACTGATGACCTTTCCCGGCCGCTTCAGTGACCAGCTCATCGCCGATCAGCTTCACCGGGTCTCCCTGTCGTTCCTCGTGGACGACCTGCAGGTCCGCCGCGGCGGCTGCGCGGCCAACATCGCGTTCGGAATGGGCTGCCTGGGCCTCAGGCCCGTCCTGGTCGGCGCGGTCGGCTCCGACTTCGCCGACTACCGCTCCTGGCTGGAGCGCCATGGCGTCGACTGCGAGTCCATCCACATCTCCGAGACGCACCACACCGCGCGCTTCCTGTGTACGACCGACGAGGACCACAACCAGATCGCCTCGTTCTACACCGGCGCGATGGCCGAGGCCCGCCTCATCGAGCTCGGCCCGGTGGCCCAGCGGATCGGTGGCCTGGACCTGGTGCTGATCAGCCCCAACGACCCCGAGGCGATGCTCAGGCACACCGCCGAGGCGCGCCAGCGCGCGATCCCGTTCGCGGCCGATCCCTCCCAGCAGCTCGCCCGTATGCCCGGGGAGCAGATCCGTGAGCTGGTCGACGGCGCCGCCTATCTGTTCGGCAACGACTACGAGAAGGGCATGATCGAGCAGAAGACCGGCTGGAGCGACGAGGAGATCCTCGGCAGGGTCGGCGTCCGCGTCACCACGCTCGGTCCCAAGGGCGTCGTCATCGACCGCAAGGGCGAGCCGTCCCTGCACGTCCCCTCGGCGCCGGAGCTCGGCAAGGTCGACCCCACCGGCGTCGGCGACGCCTTCCGTTCCGGTTTCCTCGCCGCCCTGGCCTGGGGGCTGTCCCTGGAGCGCTGCGGCCAGGTCGGCAACCTCACCGCCACCCACGTCCTGGAGCGTGTCGGCGGCCAGGAGTACGAGCTCGGCCAGAAGGTCTTCCTGGAGCGCCTCGCCGACGCCTACGGCGCCGACGCCGCGGCCGAGGTGGCCGCCTTCGTGAAGTGCCACCACGCCTGAGCCGCCGCGCCTGAGCCACCGCGCCTGAGCCACCACGAGCCACCAGGCCTGTGACGCTCCTCCCGAGTCGCCACGGCCGTGACCGTCATCCCTGAGCCGTCACGGCCGCGACGCCTCCTCTGAGCCGTTGTGTCGCGGCGGTTCTTCGGGCCCATGTCTTTCCCGGGCACCGTGTTCGAGCCGCCGATCGGACCACCGGCCGGGCCGTCGCCCGGCGGTGGCCCGGCCGGTGCCGCCGGTACGGCGGCCACCGTCAGGCACCTGTGCCGGTCGGGTGCCTGGTGTCAGAGATTCGCGTAGACGCGATGCACGAACTCGGCCATCTTGTCGTCGGGCAGTTTCCTCGCCAGATCGGCTTCGGTGATCATGCCGACGATGCGGCCGTCCTCGATCACCGGCAGTCTCCGGATCTGGTTCTCCTCCATCTTGGCGAGCGCCTCCTCGACGCTCGCGTCCGACGACACCCAGACCAGGCCGGTGGCGAGGTCTTCCGCGGTCGTCGTGGAGGGGTCGAGGCCGTGTGCCACGCACTTGACCACGATGTCGCGGTCGGTGATGATCCCCTTCAGCCGGTCGTCGCTGCCGCAGATGGGCAGGGCACCCACGTTCATGTCCCGCATCATCTGCGCCGCCCGGTCGAGCGTCTCGTGCGCCTCGACGCACCTGACCCCGGTGTGCATCAGATCTCTCGCCGTCTCACCGCTCATGTCGTCCCCCCGAACTGTTTGGGCGTGTTTTCGGGGAGGGTCATACCCAATTTCAGGACATGTCAGTAATTGCGGCGCACATGGATGGCCCAGCCGCCCTCGGGGAGCTCGTGGCTGCCCACGTGGTGGTGTGACTTCAACCGGCACCAGGCCGGGATGTCGGTGAAGGCGGCCGGGTCGTCGGCGAGGACCGCGACGATCCCCTCGCGCGGCACGTCGTTGATCTGGGCCGCGAGCATGATGATCGGGATCGGGCACTTCTTGCCCAGCGCGTCGATCGTGAGGGCGGGAGGCTGCGCCGATCCCGCCGGGGTGGCCTGGCTGGAGGTCATCGCGTCTTCACTCCCCGAATGTTGATCAAAGCTTGACCCCCGCCTCCTCGCGGATCCTGCGCACCATGCCCGGCAGGACGGAGAGGAAGCGGTCGACATCCGCCGTCAAGGTGCCCCGGGGTAGCGAAACGCGGACGTTCCCGTGTGTGAGCACGCCCATGGCCTCCAAAACATGCGACGGACGAAGCGTACTCGCCGTGCAGGAACTGCCGGACGACACCGAGAACCCGGCCTTGTCGAGCTCGGTGAGCAATGCCTCACCTTCCACGTAAAGACACGAAAAGGTGACAATGTGCGGTGCCCGGGCGACCGGATCACCGATGACCTCGACGTCGGGGACGAGCCGGGGCACCTCGGCCCTGACACGATCCACGAGCGCCGAGAGCCTGGCGGACTCCACGGCCGACTCGGCCACCATGGCACGCAGCGCGGCGGCCGCCGCGACGATCGCGGGGACGTTCTCGAACCCGGGGACCCGGCGGCGCTCGCGGTCGTCCTCGGGCAGCGGGGTGCGCCACCGGGTGCCCTTGCGGACCACCAGCACGCCGACCCCGGCGGGGCCGCCCCACTTGTGCGCGCCGGCGGCGAGCACCGACCAGCCGGGGGGCGGCGGCATCCTGCCCACCGTCTGGGAGGCGTCCACCAGCAGGGGCACCCCCGCCTCCGCGCAGGCCGCCGCCGCCTCGGCGACCGGCTGGAGCGTGCCGACCTCGTGGTTGGCGCTCTGCAGGCAGGCCAGCGCCGTGCCCTCGGCGCGGACCGCCTCGCAGAAGGCGTCGGGGTCGACCGCACCGGTGATGCCGACGCCGACCGTCTCGACCGAGCCGCCGTCGCGCTCGTGGACCCCCGCCGCGTGCAGCACGCTGGAGTGCTCCACGGCCGAGGTGACCAGGCGGCGGCCCGTCCTGCGGCGCCCGTGCAGGGTGCCGAGGACGCCCAGGTGCACCGCCTGGGTGCCCGAGGTGGTGAAGGAGACCTCGTCGGGCCTGGCGCCCAGCGCCTCGGCCACCTCGATACGCGCCTGTTCCAGTAACATCCTTGCCCGGCGGGCGGCACCGTACAGTCTCGCGGGGTCGGCCCAGCCGACGTCGAGGGCCGCGATCAGAGCCTCGCGAGCCTGGGGGTGCAGCGGCTCCGTGGAGGCCGCGTCGAAGTACGCCACCTCTCAATCGTCGCACCACGCGCGGTGCGTGCGGGGGCTGCGGGGGAGGGCGAGGGTGGTCCGCGCTAATGTGTCCCCCAGCGTGAAGCTGTGAACTACGAAATCTTGAACGTGAACAAACGACCGCCCAGGAGCGACTCCTGGGCTTCATCTGTGGGGTAGGCGATCCGTGAGTCCGACCCGCCGTTCTGCACGGCGTCCGTTGGCCCGCCGCCGGGTGCCGCGCGCTGCCGCTCTGGCACTGCTGCTGGTTTCCCTGACGGCGTGCAGTGCCGAAGACTGGTCCCGAGCCGGCTTGCCCGAGGGCGTCACCAAGCAGTCCGAAGCCGTTCAGAGTCTGTGGAACGGATCGTGGATCGCCGCCCTCGCCACCGGTGTGGTCGTGTGGGGCCTGATCCTGTGGTCCGTCGCCTTCCACCGTAAGAAGAAGAACTCCAAGGACGAGTTGCCGCCTCAGGTGCGGTACAACCTCCCGATCGAGATCCTCTACACGGTGGTGCCGATCATCATGGTCGGCGTCTTCTTCTTCTTCACCGCGCGCGACCAGAACTACATCACCAGCATGTCCGAGAAGCCCGACGTGACGGTCAAGGTCGAGGGCTTCCAGTGGAGCTGGCGCTTCACCACGGAGTACAACGGCAAGACCGCCCAGGTGGTCGGCCAGCCCGCCCTCGACTACACCAAGGGGCCTGAGCTGGTGCTGCCGACCGGTAGCAAGGTGAGGTTCGACCTCCACTCGCCGGACGTCATCCACTCCTTCTGGGTCCCGGCGTTCCACTTCAAGCTCGACGTGATCCCCGGGGTGAACAACAAGTTCGAGATCGACACCCTGGACAAGCCCGGCGTCTATGCCGGCCGCTGCGCCGAGCTCTGTGGCGTCGACCACAGCCGGATGCTCTTCTCGGTGAAACTCGTGCCCCAGGCCGAGTTCGACCAGTACATCGCTAGCCAGGCGGGTGCCCAGTGACCGCACTTAACGAACCCCTTGTCCACTCCCCGGTGCCGACCCGTAAGGGCTCGATCATCACGAAGTGGGCGTCGTCCACCGATCACAAGATCATCGGACACCTCTACCTCATCAGCTCGTTCATCTTCTTCCTGATCGGCGGCGTGATGGCGCTGATCATGAGGGCGGAGTTGGCGCAGCCCGGTCTGCAGTTCACCAGCAACGAGCAGTTCAACCAGCTGTTCACCATGCACGGCACGATCATGCTGCTGATGTTCGCGACCCCGCTGTTCGCGGGCTTCGCCAACGAGCTCATGCCGCTGCAGATCGGCGCCCCCGACGTCGCGTTCCCGCGGCTGAACATGGTCAGCTACTGGCTCTTCACCTTCGGCAGCCTCATCGCCCTGTCGGGTTTCATCACCCCGGGCGGCGCGGCGAGCTTCGGCTGGTTCGCCTACACCCCGCTGTCGAACGCGATCAGCTCGCCCGGGATCGGCGGCGACCTGTGGATCGTGGGCCTCACCATCAGCGGTCTGGGCACCATCCTCGGCTCGGTGAACTTCATCACCACGATCATCTGCATGCGCGCGCCCGGCATGACGATGTTCCGCCTGCCGATGTTCACCTGGAACGTCCTGCTCACCTCGATCCTGGTGCTGATGGCCTTCCCGGTGCTGGCCGCCGCGCTGCTCGCGCTGGAGGCCGACCGCAAGCTCGGCACGCACATCTTCGCCCCGGAGACCGGCGGTGCGCTGCTCTGGCAGCACCTGTTCTGGTTCTTCGGGCATCCTGAGGTCTACATCATCGCGTTGCCGTTCTTCGGCATCGTGACCGAGATCCTGCCGGTCTTCAGCCGCAAGCCGCTGTTCGGCTACATCGGCCTGGTCGGCGCGACGATCGCGATCGCGGGTCTGTCGATCACCGTGTGGGCGCACCACATGTTCCCCACCGGACAGGTGCTGCTGCCGTTCTTCTCCTTCATGACGTTCCTCATCGCGGTGCCCACCGGGGTGAAGTTCTTCAACTGGATCGGCACCATGTGGCGCGGCCACCTGTCGTTCGAGTCGCCGATGCTGTTCTCGATCGGCTTCCTGGTGACCTTCCTGTTCGGCGGCCTGACCGGCGTCATCCTCGCCTCCCCGCCGCTGGACTTCCAGGTCTCCGACTCCTACTTCGTGGTCGCGCACTTCCACTACGTGGTCTTCGGCACCGTGGTCTTCGCGATGTTCGCGGGCTTCTACTTCTGGTGGCCCAAGTTCACCGGCAAGATGCTGAACGACACGATGGGCAAGATCCACTTCTGGACGCTGTTCATCGGCTTCCACACCACCTTCCTGGTGCAGCACTGGCTCGGCGCGCAGGGCTTCCCGCGCCGCTACGCCGACTACAGCCCGATCGACGGGTTCACCGACCTCAACATGATCTCGTCGGTGGGCGCGTTCCTGCTGGGCGCCTCCACGCTGCCGTTCCTGTACAACGTGTGGAAGACCCACAAGACCGCTCCGAAGGTCACCGTGGACGACCCGTGGGGTTACGGCAACTCCCTCGAGTGGGCGACGTCCTGCCCGCCGCCGAGGCACAACTTCACCTCGCTGCCCCGTATCCGGTCCGAGCGCCCGGCGTTCGACCTCAAGCACCCGCACATCCCGGCCCGTGAGCTGGAGGAGAGCCGATGAAGGTCCAGGGCTGGCTGTTCATCCTCTGCGGCGTCTTCTTCGCCGCCGTGGACGTCGTCTACTGGTACTGGTCGAGGGAGCCGGTCGGCACGACCGCGATGGCCATCTCGGTGGGCTTCGCGTTCATGATCGGTTACTACCTGATGTACACGGCCCGCCGCATCGGCGACCAGCCGGAGGACGACAAGCAGGGCGAGATCAGCGACGGCGCGGGGGAGCTCGGCTTCTTCAGCCCGCACAGCTGGTGGCCGCTCTTCGTCTGCCTCGCCGTCGCGCTCAGCGCGGTCGGCCTGGTCATCGGCTGGTGGCTGTTCCTGATCGGCGTCTTCGCGATCGTGATGAGCATGATCGGTTTCGTCTTCGAGTACTACCGGGGCAACTTCTCGCACTGACCCCGCGCTTCTCGCCACAAACCGGGCGGGCCACGGAAGAGCTTCCGTGGCCCGCTTTTTGGCGTTTATTGGACGCTCAAGATGGCCGTCTTATGTGGCGAACCGCTTACTCCGGGTAATAACTGACTCAGTGGTTCAGTCCGGGACAGGGGAGTTCATGTGGGGCACGCGATCCGTGGTTCGAGCCAGGGAGCGGGACTGCTTGCCCTCGCACTGGTGACGGCCTCCTGCTCGGGAAACACCGCCGTACAGGGCGAGAAGACGCCGCAGGCGTCACAGAATCCGGCCGCCGCCGCGGCCGTCGTCACCGTGGCCCCCCTCGACAGGGCCAACGGGGTCGCCACGGACACGCCCGTCCTGGTCGCGGCGCAGGGCGGCACCCTCAAGCAGGTCGCCGTGAAGGCCGTGAAGGGCGCCAAGGGCTCCCTGCCGGGCGTTCTCAGCGCCGACGGCACACAGTGGCGCAGCAGCGGCCTGGCGGCTCCCGGGGCCTCCTACGAGGTCTCCGTGACGGCCGTCAACCCGGAAGGCGCCGTCACCACCAAGACCTCCTCCTTCTCCACGGTGAAGGGCAACGAGACCTTCACGATCGAGAGCTTCATGCCGGGCAGGGACTCGACCGGCCTCACCGTCGGCGTCGGCATGCCGGTGATGATCACCTTCGACCGCGACGTCACCGACCGCGTCTCCATCGAGCGCAACCTTCTCGTCCGCACCTCCAGGCCGGTCCTGGGCGCGTGGCACTGGTTCGACAACCGGAACGTGCACTTCCGGCCGAAGAACTTCTGGCCCTCGGGCACCAAGGTCAGGGTCGAGGCCCGCCTCGCGGGGGTGCGCGGCGGTGACGGCCTCTACGGAGCCGCGAACAAGGTCGTCAACTTCAAGATCGGCCGCTCGCAGATCACCCGGGGCACCATCCAGTCGCACAACCTCACGGTGAAACGCAACGGCAAGGTCGTCCGCGAGATGCCGATGAGCGCCGGGCAGGGCGGCGACTGGAAGTACCACACGACCAGCGGGGTGCATCTCGCCATGTCCAGGGAGAACGTCACCGTGATGACCTCCCCGGGCATCGGCCCCGGTTCCGCCGGCTACTACCAGCTGACCGTCTACGACACCGTCCGCATCTCCAACAGCGGCGAGTACATCCACAGCGCCCCGTGGTCGGTCGGCTCCCAGGGCAACTCCAACGTCAGCCACGGATGCGTCAACGTCAGCCCGAGCAACGCCAAGTGGTTCCTCGACAACACCCTGATCGGGGACCCGATCATCATCACCGGCTCGCCCCGCGTCCTGGAGCCCACCAACGGGTGGGGCCACTGGCAGGAGAGCTGGAAGGAATGGCTCAAGTGGAGCAGCCTCAAGCACTTCACCACCGACGACGTCTGACGGTCCCGACGCGAGGACGCGGTTGAGCGCCTCGGGGCGGGGACGGCCGCTGGCCGCGGCGCCCTGAAATCCGCTGAGGGCGGGAGACGCGCTCAGCGGCCCCCGACTTCTCACCTGCTCCCAAAGCCCCCGAGAAGTCCTCTGAGGGCCTTCCGGGGGCATCGTGGCAGCTCAAGCGTCTCCCGACCCGCGAAGGACCCGTGAACGACGAGGGGCCCGGACACCGTGTGGTGTCCGGGCCCCTCGGGTGGCCGGGTGGTGCCGGCCGTGACGGATCAGCGGGTCAGGGACTTGTCCTCGCCGCCCTGGCCGACCGTCGCGTGCTCCTCGTGGCTTCCGTCGCCGATGGCGTGGTGACCCTCGCCGTGGCCGTGGCCGTCGTCCAGCGGGATCTTCTCGCCGCCGTACGCCGCGCTCATCTTGGCGCGGAGTCGGCCGAGCGGGCCGCGCATCCCCTTGGAGGGGATGTCGTCGCGACTCTTCGGACCCGCGCCGTCTCCGGAGACGATCGGGACCGCCTCCTTGCCCCGCATGTGGGCCTCGATCGCCTCGTGCGGCGGTACGTGGACCTCGATGTACTCGCCGTGGGGCAGCCGCTTGATCACACCGGACTCCACGCCGTGGCTGATGATCGCCGCGTCGCTGCGCTGCAGGCCGAGGCAGATCCGGTAGGTGACGATGTAGGCGATCACGGGACCCGCGATGACCAGGAACCGGCCGGCGTAGGTCGTCCAGTTCAGCGAGATGTGGAAGAACGCGGAGATCTCGTCGTTGGCGCCCAGCAGCCACAGGACACCGTAGAACGTGATCGCCGACATGCCGATCGCGGTGCGGTGCGGGTTGTTGCGGGGACGGTCCACGACGTGGTGCTCGCGGCGGTCCCCGGTGACCCACTGCTCGATGAACGGATACAGCGCCAGGCCCGTCATCACGATGCCCATCGGCACCAGGGCCGGGATGAGCACGCTCATCGCGACCGTGCCACCCGCGCCGCCGAAGAGGTTGAGCTCCCAGGCGGGCATGAGGCGCAGCGAGCCTTCGAGGAAGCCCATGTAGAAGTCGGGCTGCGAGCCCGCCGAGATGTCGGCGGGGGTGTAGGGACCGTACAGCCAGATCGGGTTGATCTGGGCGAAGGTGCCCAGCAGCGCGATGACCCCGAAGGTGAACATGAAGTAGGCGCCGGCCTTGATCATGAAGGCCGGGTAGAACGGCGCGCCCACCACGTTCTCGTTGGTGCGGCCCTTGCCCGGCATCTGCGTGTGCTTCTGGACCCACATCAGGATCATGTGGGCCGAGATGAGCGCCAGCAGGATGGCCGGGATGAGCAGGATGTGCAGCGAGTAGAAGCGGGCGATGACGTCCTCGCCCGGGTACTCGCCGCCGAAGAGGAAGAACGTGAGCCAGGTGCCGATCAGCGGCAGCGAGATCGCCACGCCCTCGGTGATCCGCAGACCGGCGCCGGAGAGCAGGTCGTCGGGGAGGGAGTAACCGGTCAGGCCCGCGAGCAGCGCCAGCGTCAGCAGCAGCACGCCGATCAGCCAGTTGAACTCACGGGGCTTGCGGTAGGCGCCGGTGAAGAACACCCGCAGCATGTGGACCATCATGCCGCCGATGAACAGCAGGGCCGCCCAGTGGTGCATCTGCCGCATCAGCAGGCCGCCGCGCACGTCGAAGCTGATGCTCAGCGCCGAGGCGTACGCCTCGGACATGACGACGCCCTGCAGCGGACCGTAGGACCCGGTGTACTCGACGTGGCCCATGCCGGGCTTGAAGAAGAACGTCAGGAACGTGCCGGTCAGCAGCACGACGATGAACGAGTAGAGGGCGATCTCACCCAGCAGGAACGACCAGTGGTCGGGGAAGATCTTCCGTAGGTTGCGCCGCAGGAAGTTTCCCGCGCCGATGCGGTCGTCGACGTAGGTGCTCGCGCCCTCGATGGGCTTCGGAACGGTCTCCATGCTCATTACTGTTGGGCTCCGTTCTCACGGACCTCGGCCTCGGCGTCGCCGCGCTCCCAGAAACTGGGGCCGACGGGGACCGGGAAGTCCGCCGTTGCGACGAGGTATCCCTCATTATCGACGGCGATCGGCAGCTGAGGCAGGGGCCGGGCGGCCGGGCCGAAGATGACCTTGGCGCCGTCGGCGGCGTCGAAGGTCGACTGGTGACACGGGCACAGGATGTGGTGGGTGGTCTGCTCGTACAGGGCCGCGGGGCAGCCGACGTGCGTGCAGATCTTGGAGTACGCCACGATCCCGTCGTGTGTCCAGTTCAGGTTAGTTCCTGATTTGAGCTCCTCTGGACGGAACTTGATCAGGATCAGTGTGGCCTTGGCCAGCGCGTTCAGGTCGTGCTCGTATCCCTCGGGTACCACGGAGAGGATGCCGCCCGGGGAGTTGAAGTCGGCGGCCCTGATGGGGGAGCCGCTTCCCTCGACGATGAGCTTGCGCTGCTTGCCGTCCTTGGTCTTCTCTCCCCAGACGGTGTGCCGGAGCTTGGCGGGGAAGTCCGAGTAGCTCGGGCCGAGGTCGCGCAGCAGGACCAGCGGGGCGAGGCCGAGAGGGGCGGCGGCGAGCAGCAGGGTGCGGCGCAGCAGCGGGCGCTTGAGGATGCCGCTCTCGTTCGCGCCCTGCACGAAGGTCGTGCCCACATAGGACCTGGTCTCTGAGTCGGAGGCCATCGGGTGGCGCTCCTGGATCAGGTTGTACTTGGGCATGACCATGCGGGCCCAGGTCGTCATGCCCGCGGCCAGCCCGAGCAGCGCCAGCGTGAGCGAGGCGCCCAGGGCGAAGTTGGAGACCTGCGTGGTCTCGAGGTCGCCGACCTGGAAGACCACGTACGACACCACGAAGCCGATGCCGCCCAGGAAGGCGACGAGGAAGCACAGGGCGGCGTACCGCTCGCCCTTCCTCGCGGTCGCCTCGTCCTGCGGGGTCACACCGGGCACCTGGACGGGCTCAGCCCTCCTCGGCTCCTCATGGCCGAGAAGGGAGGTGCTCGCCGCCGGGGAGGGGGTGCCGATCACGCGCTTGGGCGCGCGCTCCTCCGGCTGTTCGATGTCGTGATTGTTGTCAGTCATTTGGCCTGTCGCCTCTTCGCGGTGATCCAGATGGCGGCCAGGGAGAGGAGGCTGAGGCCGACGATCCAGGCCACCAGACCCTCCGTGACCGGGCCGATGCGGCCGAGACCGGCGCCACCCGGGTTGGGCTCCTCACGCACGCCCACGATGTAGGCGATCATGTCCCGCTTCTGCTCGGGGGTGATGATGCTGTCGTTGAACACCGGCATCGCCTGCGGACCGGTGATCATCGCCTCGTAGATCTGCCTCTCGGTGGACTCGTGGAGCGGCGGCGCGTACTTGCCCTGGGTCAGGGCGCCGCCGGAGCCGACGAAGTTGTGGCACTGGATGCAGTTGGCGCGAAACAGCTCGCCACCCCTGGCCTTGTCGCCCTTGGAGGCGTCGACCTGCTCGTCGGTCGGGATGGTCGGGCCACCGCCGAGTGACTGCACGTAGGCGGAGAGCTGCCGGATGGTGTCCTCGTTGACCCAGGGCGCCGGGGGCTTACGCGGTGCCTGCGCGCCGGGGTTGGCCAGGGGCATACGGCCGCTGCTGACCTGGAAGTCCACGGAGGCGGCGCCGACGCCGATCAGGGTCGGACCCTGGGCGGTGCCCTCGGCGTTGAGCCCGTGGCAGCTGGAGCAGCTCTGCTCGAAGAGCTTCTTGCCCTCCGCCACGTCGTCGGCCCTGCCGGAAGCGATGGCGGCGTCGGCCTGCCGGCTCGGGGAGATCGAGAGCACGACGGTGTAGACACCGCCTATCAGGCCCAGGGCCAGAAGCAGGACGGCGTATCTCGCGAGGGGATGCCGCCGCCCAGCGGTGATCCTATTCACAGAGATCCCCGATTCCTTAGTGAATGCCATAGATGGTTACGAAAAGCCCGATCCAGACCACATCGACGAAGTGCCAGTAGTAGGACACGACGATCGCGCTGGTCGCCTGCTCACGGGTGAAGCGCTTCGCGGCGTACGTGCGTCCCAGCATGAACAGGAACGCGATCAGTCCACCCGTCACGTGCAGGCCGTGAAAGCCGGTGGTGAGGTAGAACACGGAGTCGTACGCGGAGTGCGACAGCGTGTGCCCCTCGTGAACCAGCTCGCTGTACTCGTACAGCTGGCCGGCCACGAACACGGAGCCCAGCACGAAGCTGACGATGTACCAGAAGCGCAGCTTGGCGACCTGGCCCTTCTCGGCCGCCCACACGCCCATCTGGCAGGTCACACTCGACAGGACCAGGATGGTCGTGTTGGCCAGGGCGAAGGGGACGTTCAGATGGGCCTCTGGCCAGGGCAGTCCCTGGCCGATGCTCACCGACCGGATGGTGAAGTACATCGCGAACAGCGCCGCGAAGAACATGAGCTCGGAGGACAGCCAGACGATCGTCCCGACGCTGACCAGATCGGGCCGGCGGGACGAGTGTGCTGTCGTCGTCGTTGAAATTGCGGATGCTGTCGCCACGGGCAGCATTATTGCGGCTCTCCTGCTCGGGTCGCCGCACGACCCCCCGTTAGGGGGTACCTACGCCCCCCCAAAGTGGACGTATAGGGCAATTTTCTCGGCGCTGGCTCCGGCCTGGGTCTCCGGAGCGGCCGACCGGTAGCATCCCAGGTGACCATACATCGACGAGGGATAGTGAGCGCGACCGTGAGCACCGACGACAAGATGAGGGTTCTCGTCTACAGCGACGACGCGAGCACCCGCGAGAAGGTGCGGCAGGCGATCGGCCGCCGCCCCGCCGGAGACGTGCCCCTCGTGGAGATCGTGGAGTGCGCCACCCACGCCAAGGTCGTCCAGCACTTCGACTCCGGGGAGATCGACGTCGCCGTGCTCGACGCCGAGGCTCGGCCGGCCGGAGGCATGGGCGTGGCCCGCCAGGCCAAGGACGAGGTCCACGACTGCCCGCCGATCTGCCTGCTGATCGCCCGCCGCGACGACCGCTGGCTCGCCGAGTGGTCGCGCGCCGAGGCCGTCGTGCCGCAGCCGATCGACCCGGTCGTCCTCGCCGAGACCGTCGCCGACCTGATGCGACGCCGCTCCGCCACCCGCCTGTCCGCCCGCTAGCCCCTCGGAACCCCCCTCTGGAGAGACCTCTGATGGACGCGCGCACCACCTGGCCAGCGCTGTTGTCCGCCCTGCTCGCGGGCGAGCACCTGACGGCCGACGAGACCGCCTGGGCGATGAACCAGATCATGTCGAGCTCCGCCACACCCGCCCAGATCGCGGGCTTCGCGGTGGCGCTGAGGGCGAAGGGCGAGACGGTCGCGGAGGTGACCGGCCTGGCGCGCACGATGCTGGAGCGGGCCACCCCGCTCTCGGTCGCCGGTCCCGTCGTCGACGTGGTCGGCACCGGCGGCGACCGGGCACACACCGTCAACGTCTCGACCATGGCCGCGATCGTGGCCGCCGCGGCGGGGGCGAGGGTCGTCAAGCACGGCAACCGGGCCGCCTCCTCCTCCTGCGGCGCCGCCGACGTCCTGGAGCACCTCGGGATCGTGCTCGACCTCGCCCCGGCCGACACCGCGAGGGTCGCCGTGGAGGCCGGGATCGCCTTCTGCTTCGCGCCGGTCTACCACCCGGCGCTGCGCTTCGCGGGCCCGCCGCGCAAGGAGCTCGGCATCCCCACGGTCTTCAACTTCCTTGGCCCGCTGACCAACCCGGCCAGGCCCGCGGCCCAGGCGATCGGCATCTTCGACGAGGGCATGCTCCCCGTCGTCGCGGGCGTCTTCGCCGAGCGCGGGGTCTCCGCCCTGGTCTTCAGGGGTGACGACGGGCTGGACGAGCTCACCATCGCGACGACCTCCACGGTCTGGGTGGTGCGCCAGGGTGCGATGGAGAAGGTGGTCTTCGACCCGGCCGCCTTCGGCGTCCCCAGGGCGGCGCCCGACGCGCTGCGCGGGGGGGACGTGGAGTTCAACGCCCAGGCCGTCCGCGACCTGGTCGGCGGCAAGACGGGACCGGTCCGTGACGCGGTGCTGCTGAACGCCGCCGCCGCGCTGGTCGCCCTCGACGGCGCGGGTGAGGGCGCGGGCGCCGGTGACGACCTGAACGCCGCGCTGGCCGCGGGCTACGAGCGCGCGACGCGGGCCGTCGACTCCGGTGCCGCCGCCGAGACCCTCGACCGCTGGATCGAGGTCAGCCGGGCGCTCACGCCGTCCTGACCCTCGATCGCCGGGTCCTCCCCTCTTGGGCGGATGGAAGATCCGCCCAAGAGAGGATGTGTCGCCGAGGGGAGTCGTTCTAGATTGCGGCCATGTGGCGTGTTGACCCCCTGGACGAGCAGGTGCTCCCCATCGTGCTGTCGTGTGCGGCGCTCGCACTGGGCGTGGCCGTGGCGAGCCTGGTGTGGGAGCGCAGGCTCCTGTTGCTGAGGCTCAGGTCCTGGGAGGCCAGGTTCGCCGACCAGGGGGAGGCACTGGCCGGTGCCCAGCTCGCGCAGCGGCGGGCACGCATCGCCCGCGAGCTGCACGACGTCGTCGCACACGGGATCAGCATGATGACGCTCGGCGTGGGCGCCGGACGGATGATCATGGACAAGGATCCCGAGCGGGCCAGGCAGACCCTGCGGGTGGCCGAGGAGACGGGACGCCAGGCACTCGTCGAGCTCCAGCGCACCCTCTCGCTGCTCGACCTCGACGGCCCCTCGACCGGCAGGACGCCCCAGCCCAAACTGTCCGACCTTCGCGACCTGCTCGCCGAGGTCAGGGAGAAGGGCCTGCGGGTGGACGTGGTCGAGGACGGCAGGCCCGCCGAGGTCGGGCTCGCCCTCGAACTGGTGGCCTACCGCATCGTCCAGGAGGCGCTCGCCAACACCCTGCGGCACGCCGGTGCCCGTTCGGTCCGCGTCACACTGCGCTGGCGGCCGGGTTTCCTCGACGTCCTGGTACGGGACGACGGCAGGGCCGCTCTCTCGGCCGTCGCGGGGCACGGCCTGCTCGGCATGCGCGAGCGGGCCACCCTGTTCGGCGGGACGCTGGCGGCGGGGACCCTGCCCGGTGGGGGCTTCGAGGTGCGGGCGAGGCTGCCCACCGCGGGCGAGGTGGGAGGCCGCATGAGTGAGGGAGACGTCACCGTCGTCGGGCCGCTCCGGGGATTCGCCGGTGTCGGCGAGGCGGACGAGGACGACACGGTCCCGGTCTCGCGCTCCGCCTCGGCCCGTACGGGTGAGGATGGCGCCCCCTCAGGCTCCGACACGGGGTGAGGATGCCGCCGGGCCCGCTGCGGCTCCGCCTCGGCCCGTACGGGTGGGGACGCGGCCGTCCGTGGGAGCTGACACGGGCCGAGGATGCCGGGCCCGCCCGGCGCTCCGGCTCGGCACGTGCGGGCCGAGGATGCCGGGCCCGCCCGGCGCTCCGGCTCGGCCCGTGTGGGCCGAGGATGCTCCTGGATGTCAGTCGGACTCGCCGAGGCCGATCGAGAAGGCGGCGTCCAGGTCGTGCCGCGAGTAGGCGCGGAAGGCGACGTGGGTCTCGGTGTGCAGCACCCCGTCGACCTTGTTGATCCGGCCGGGGACGACCTCGGCGATCTCCTCGTAGGAGGTGACGCGGACCATGGCCATCAGGTCGTACTCCCCGGTTATGGAGTAGACCTCGCTCACCCCGTCGATCTCGGCGACCGTCTGGGCGACCTCGGGGATCCGGTCCACCTCGGCGTTGATGTGAACGATCGCGGTGACCACGAGCTTCCTCCTCGTTGAGTGCGGCTTGCCGCCTCAGAAGCTATCAGCGCGGCCGTCAGCGCAGCGGGCGGCCCTCACGTGCCCTGCGCGGCTCGGCCGTCTGGTAGGCGCGGTCGATGCGGGCCTTGAGCCGGCCCGCGCCGGAGACGGGCAGGCTCCAGGTGCCCTCCACCTGCACCAGCCGCACCCCCGGGGACTCCAGCCAGCGCAGGACGCACTCCGTCTCCTCCGCGCTGGCGGCGTGGACCGGCCCGGGCCCTCGCGGCACCGTCTCCGCGGTGGCGGTCAGCGCCTCGACGAACGGGGTGGGGTGGGCGCCCCTCGGCATCACCCCGGCCGAGGCGAGCCGCCCGTAGCGGACGACGTGGATCTCCCAGGCGCCGTCGGGCAGGGGGGCGGCGGCGACCATCTGGGAGATCGTGGTCAGCGACCGCAGCCGTTGCATGCGGGCCGAGGTGCGGACGTAGGAGGCGAGCCGGTCGCGGTCGGCCGCGGCCTCCTCGTAGCGCTGGTCCAGGGCGAGGCGCTCCATCCTGGCCTCGATCGCGGAGAAGACCGGGGCCGCGTCCAGCTCCATCGCCCGGCGGGCCGCCACGACGTGCACGGCGTACTCATCGGGGCTCTGGCGGCCCTCGCACGGCGCCCCGCACCTCCCGATCTCGGCGAGGGCGCAGGCGGAACGCCTGGTGCGCGGGGTGATCCGCTCGGTGCACTGCCGCAGCGGGACCGTCTCGTGCAGGGCGGTGCGGGCGTCCTCCGCGGCGCGGACGCTGTTGAACGGGCCCAGGTAGGAGGCCGCGTCGTCCTTGACCTCGCGGACGACCGACAGGCGGGGGAACGGCTCGTCGGTCAGCTTGAGCCAGAACATCTTCTCGGGGAAGCGCGACCTGCGGTTGTAGCGGGGCTTGGCCGAGCCGATCAGCCGCAGCTCCCTCACCTCGGCCTCCAGCGAGGTCGCGCAGCCGATGGTCCTCACCCTCGCGGCGATGCCGATCATCTCGCGGACGCGGGGCCTGGTCTCGCTCGCGGTGAAGTAACCGCGCACGCGGTTGCGCAGGTTGGTGCTCTTGCCGACGTAGAGCGGGTCGCCGCCCTCGTCCTCGAACACGTAGACGCCGGGACCCGCGGGAACCGCGTCGGCCAGGTGCCGCTTGCGACGCTGCTCGGGGGTGGGCGCGCGGACGAAGCCCTTGAGCTCCTCCAGCGTCCGCACCCCGAAGGAGCCCGCCCGCTCCAGCAGGGCGTGCAACACGTCGACGGTGGCCTGCGCGTCGGCGAGCGCCCGGTGGCAGGGCTCGGTGCCGCTGAAGATCCTGGCCAGGGTGGACAGCTTGCAGTTGGGAGCCTCGTCGCGGGTGAGCAGCTTGCGGGCGAGATCGACGGTGTCGACGACCTGGTGGGCCGGCGGGGGATACCCGTGCGCGGCGCAGGCCGCCTTGAGGAACCCGAGGTCGAACCCCGCGTTGTGCGCCACGAGGGTGGAACCCGTGGCGAACTCCAGGAAGGACGGCAGCACCGACTCGATCCTCGGCGCGGCCACCACCATGCTGTCGGTGATGCCCGTCAGCACCGAGATGAACGGCGGGATCGGCGAGCCGGGGTCGACCAGGGTGGCGAACTCGCCGAGCACCTCGCCGCCCCTGACCTTGACGGCGCCGATCTCGGTGATCGCGTGCTCGCCCGCGGAGACGCCGGTGGTCTCCAGGTCGAACACGACGAAGGTGACCTGGCTGAGCGGGGTGCCCAGCTCGTCGAGTGTTCCCTGCACGGCGTAGTCCACGATTCACGACCATAGAAGCCTCGACCGACATTTACCGCACCGGACCCTTCCACGCCCGGTGCGCACCGGGCGCGGGGAGCTCCGGGACCTTCACGGATCATCGAGGGCCTTCAACGGACCTCCGACGGGCTTTCCGGGTGGCCTTCACGAGTGCCTTCTCGGGTGCCTTCACCGGTGTTCTCTCCGGGGCCTCAGCCCCAGTGGCTTCCGTCCAGCATCCGTTCGAGGGTGGCCCGGTGCATCACCAGGTCGTCGGGGTCGCCGGGCATGACCCGCTCGCCGAAGTGGATCCTGCGGTGCTCGATGCGGGCCATGATGCTGCCGTGCCTGAGGGCGGCGTACGTCTCGTAGAACTCCATGTCTCGAGGCTTGTATCCCGTTATTTCGTGGTAGGTCTGGCATACATCCTCGCGCCGCATGAAGTCCGGCATCCCCGGCAGTTCCATGAACTCGGTGATCTCCTGGAAGAAGGCGTGCAGGAAGATCATCCAGGAGATGTCCAACTCGCGGGGGCCGATCGCGGCCATCTCCCAGTCGAGCACCGCCACGGGGGTGAAGTCCTGGTACATCACGTTGCCGATACGGGCGTCACCCCAGTTCAGCACGTCGGGTCCGGGATCCGCCGGCCAGTGCTCCTCCAGCCAGGCGAACGCCCGCTCCAGCAGCGGTACGGGCATGGAGCCGTGCGCCCACTCGTAGTAGGCCCGCTGTTCCTCGACGTGCCTGCGCAGCGCCGTTTCGCCCGTCTCCGGGCTCCGCAGGGGGCGCAGTTCCTCCGCGGTGAACCGGGCGTCGTGCAGCGTGGCCAGGATCTCGACGCTGCCGCGCTGCAGCCGGTCGCGGTCGGCGGGGGAGGCGTCCAGCAGCCGGCTCCCGAAGGTGTAGGGCATCACGTCCGGCGGTACGTCGCCGGTGAGCCGCTCCATCACGAAGAAAGGGGCGCCCAGGGGGCCGGGGTCGGGCTCGTACCACAGGGTCCGGGGCGCGAGCACGCCCGCGCGCTCCCTCGCCAGCCGCATGACCTCGTACTGCCTGCCGAGGTCGTAGCCGGGGAAGACCGGGACGGCCTCGTCCGCCGGGGCCATCCTGGCGACGCACGGAAGGTCGTACCCGCCCTCGGCCGAGGCCCAGGAGGCGTCGAAGAACAGGGTCTCGCTGGACATGCCGTTGTTCTGGGGACGTGAAAGCGGAGAGATCGTGACCGGGCCTCCCACCCTCAGGGAGAGCCACGACCTCATCCGCTCACGTAACTCCCCGAGGTCGCGGGTCGAGGTCCGTATCTTCTGGGTCCGCCGGTCGTGCTCGTTCGTCGGCTCATGCATCGCGCTCTCCCGGGTGGCGTGCGTCACAAGGTGATCCGCACAGTCGTAACCCAGCAGCAAGCGCTTGTCCATAAAGCGTTCACGGCCTCGTCGATCGCCGGTCCACGTACGGTCAGGTCGGGGTCACGGTGCGGTAGCCGTACCCTTGACGTGAAGACCGATCCGAGTAGGGGCCGTGATGAGTTCAGCCGGAGAGGGCCTGTCTCGTCCGTTACCCGAGCAGGTTCGCTTACACGTTGTGGAGCTGGCCTCCCAGATCCTCGGTTCGATGCCCGCGGCCTCGGTGCCACTGCCGCTGAAGGGGATCGCCAGGTTCGATCCCCGCAAGCGGGCCAAGCTGGGCGGCGCCCCGATCGCCGCGCAGCTGGAGGTCGACAAGAAGTTCCGCGAGCTGGTCGCGGAGACGCTGACCGCGGGCTGGCCCGAGCTGGTCGCGAGCCTCGCCGAGGGCACGGTCCCGCCGGCGGCCGAGCCCGTCATGGTGGCCGCCGCCGCATACCTGACCAGGCCGCCGGGCTGGGCGGACATGGTGGAGGCGGCCCGCGCCGAGCTGGAGAGGTCGGCCGTCGCGGCCGAGGGCTCCGCCCAGGAGCAGACGGTCTCCCGGCTGCGCGAGCAGCTGGCCACTCAGAAGGCCGCGGCCAAGGAGGAGTCCGAGCGGCTGCGCGAGCAGCTCAAGACCTCGCGCTCGGAGGTCTCCGACCTGCGCCGCAGGCTGCACGAGGCCCGCGAGCGGACCAAGGCGGCCGAGGCGCGTGCCGCCGCGGCCCAGGAGGTGGCCGACGAGGCCAAGGCCGCCGCGCTCTCGGCGGGCAGCACCGTGGAGAGCGAGCTGCGCCGCCTGCGCGAGCGGCTCGCCGACGCCGAGCGGCAGCTGGAGTCGACGCGCAGGGCCGCGCGCGAGGGCCGCAGTGTGGAGGACACCAAGGTCCGGATGCTGCTCGACGCCCTGCAGGACGCCGCCGCGGGGTTGCGCAGGGAGCTCGCCCTGCCCTCGGGCATCCACCGTCCCGCCGACTCGGTCGTCTCGGTGGCGCCGGGCAAGCAGGGGGTCCAGGCGGTTCCCGCGCGGGCGCTCGCCGACGACGACCCCGCCCTGCTCGACCAGTTGCTCGCGCTGCCGCAGATCCATCTGATCGTCGACGGCTACAACGTGACCAAGACCGGTTACGGCACGTTCACCCTGGCCGACCAGCGAAGCCGTCTCCTCACCGGTCTCGGCGCGCTCTACGCGCAGACCCGCACCGAGCTGACCTGCGTCTTCGACGGCGCCGAGCTGAACGGGCCGGTCCCGGTGTCGGCACCCAGGGGAGTGCGCGTGCTGTTCAGCGCCCCGAACCAGATCGCCGACGACCTGATCCGCCAGCTGGTCCGCGCCGAGCCCGCGGGGCGCGCGATCGCGGTGGTCTCCTCGGATCGCGAGGTGGCCGAGTCGGTGCGCAGGATGGGCGCGAGGCCGGTGCCCTCGGTGCTTCTTCTCAGACGTCTGGGCCGAGCGTAAACCTTTTGGGGGCGTGGGGCATCGGATCACCCAGGAGGCTCGATTCGTTGACTTTCTCCCCACGGCTGAAGGCGGGGGTCTCCGCGCTGAAAGGGTTCAGATGAAGAAGATCATAACGCTCGCCCTCGCCGTCCTGGCCGTAGGGGCGACCGTCACCACCCCCGCGACGGCCGAGGCGGCCGCCATTCCCAGAGGTTTCCTGCTGTACGAGAAGGACGCCGCCAAGAAGGACAACGATCCCGAGACCAACTGGACGGTCGGCAACTCGGCGAAGGCCAGGCTCGCCGTCAACCCGTGCGACAGGGGCACACTGGCCGCGACCGGCCGCGTGGCCGCCCGGACAGTGACCTTCACCGGCGTGCCGGACTTCATGAAGGTCGAGCAGGTGATTCTGTACGGCTCACGGGCCTCGGCCGCCTCGGCCATAGCCCAGGTGCGTGCCGCCCTGGTCAAGTGTGCGGCCAGGACCAACTCCGGCGCGAGTTACCGCTACGCCTCCTCGCGCCTGACCGGGCTCGGTGACGAGGCGCTGAGGATCTCCGGCCAGGTCTACTACGGCAGGAAGGCCGGGGTGGGCGGTGACCGGAGCGTGCTGGTCAGGAAGGGCAACGCCGTCCTGGTCTATCTCTGGGCGGGGGAGTACTACAAGCCGGCGAAGGGTGACTGGAGCGTCCAGCTGCGCGACGCCAGGAGGATGACCGCCAAGATCTGCGACATCGCCACCTGCGGGTAGCGCGCCCGGGGTCCCGGCGGAGGTGCTTCCCGCGGCCGAGACACCACCCGTTTCCCGGCGGGATCGCTTCCCGCGGTGCCACCCCCAGCGGCCGAGGTGCCGCTCCTGACAGGGCCGCCTCCCGCGGCCGACGGCGCCCCCCGGGGAGAAAACCGTCGGCCGCGGGTAAAGCGGTCACCTGCGAACAAGGAGCAAACCCGGTGAAAAGGTGAGTCAACCATTACTTCTTCTGTACTATTCGCCGCAGGTCTGGTGCAGTCGGGAGGCGTTGACGTGGCCGTGGCGGGTTTGCCGGTTGGACTGATTCGGATACCGGTGGCGGTAGGGCTCGCTCTCGCGCTGTTGACGATGCCGGTGAGCGGAGCGTCCGCCCAGCTGAGGCCGACCCCCGCCGAGGCGAAGAAGAAGCTGGAGAAGCTCAACGAGCAGGCCGACCAGATCGTCGAGAAGTACAACCAGGCCTCGGAGAAGTGGAAGCGGGCCAGGAAGAAGTACGGCGATCTGAACGCCGATCTGACCCGCAAGAACAAGCAGGTCGTCGGGCTGCGCAAGGAGCTCGTCTCGATGGCCGTCAGCAGCTACCAGGTCGGGTCGATCAACGGCTGGGAAGGCATGATCTACCAGTCCGACCCCGGTGCCCTGCTGAGCGGTCTGGCGGCCGCCGACCAGATGTCCACCTCCCGCGCCCAGTCGCTGAACGCCTTCGACGAGGCCACCAAGGCGCTGCGGATCGGCAGGGACGAGGCGAAGAAGGCCCTGGTCGAGGCCGACGAGACGCGCGACGAGCTGGCCGAGGAGAAGGCCAAGGCCGAAAAGATGGTCAGGGCCCAGACGAAGCTCCTGCGCGAGCTCAACGCCTTCAAGGTGGGCAACCCCCAGAGCACCGGGATCCAGTACACCGGCTCCGCCTCGGGCAACGCCCGCGCCGCCCTGCAGTTCGCCTTCGCCCAGATCGGCAAGCCCTACCGGTACGGCGGCACGGGCCCGGCCGGCTGGGACTGCTCCGGCCTGGTCCAGGGCGCCTGGCGCAACGGGGGAGTCTCCCTTCCCCGGACGACCTGGGAGCAGTGGAGCTGGGGTGCGAGCCGCAAGGTCTCCCTGAGCGACCTCCAGCCCGGCGACCTCATCTTCAGCGAGGGCCTCGGCCACGTCAGCATGTACGCGGGCAACGGCCAGATCGTGCACGCCCCGCAGACGGGCGACGTCGTCAAGACCGTCCCGCTGTCGTCCTACGGCCGCCGCATCGTCGGAGCCGTCCGCCCCTGACGTTTCCCCAGTGGCTCCCCGTGGCCCCACAGCGGCCCTCCAGGGGGCGGCGCGGCTCTCGTGCCGGGTGAGGGTGCCGGAAAAACCGGATGTGCCGGGCGCGGTGCTGCTGCGAGCATCGGAACATGATCAAATCATGGATACCCGACGAGCTCGCGTACGCCGGGCCGGAGCACCTCGACGCCGCGTTCGTCGCCGGGTTCGACCGGAAGCAGGGCAGGCCCGATCCCGAAGAGGACCTCGCCGTGTTCGCGAGGCACGGTGTGGGGGAGAGCGCGACGGTCGTGGAGCTCGGCGCGGGGACCGGACAGTTCGCCCTGGCCGCGGCGCGGCGGTTCTCGCGGGTGGTGGCGGTGGACGTCTCCCCGGCGATGCACGACTTCCTGGCCGCCCGTGCCGCCGAGAACGGGCTCTCCGCCCTTGAGTGCGTGCGGGCGGGCTTCCTGTCCTACGAGCACACCGGGCCGCCCGCCGACGCGGTCTACACCCGCCACGCGCTCCATCAGCTCCCCGACTTCTGGAAGGCCGTCGCGCTCGACCGCGTCGCGCGGATCGTACGGCCGGGGGGCGTCCTGCGCCTGCGTGACCTGATCTTCGACTTCCGGCCGGACGAGGCCGACGCCGTGTTCGGCCGCTGGCTCGACGGTGCGGCGGACGACCCCGCGCTGGGCTACACGCGCGAGGACTACGCCGAGCATCTGCGCACCGAGTACAGCACCTTCAGATGGCTGCTCGAACCGATGCTCGACGCCGCCGGATTCGAGATCGCCGAGGCGGACTTCCGGGAGTCGATCTACGGGGCCTACACCTGTGTCAGGCGCTGAGAGCGTCCGGCCGATCACCCGGGAACGGTCCATCATCACTAGATCATCATGAATGTGACGAACATTACGAAACCGTGATCTGTCTGGCGTGATGCGAAGGATGTGACGAGAGTCATATCTCATTAGCATAAATAGCCATTAAGCAGGGGTAACGGGAAGATCAAGATGGGGATCGGCTCTCCCGAATTTGGCGAATGCTTTGCCGAATGTTGGGGATCGGGGTAACTTCTGGCGTCGCGACGTGCAAGCCACGCCGTCGCGGCGAATGTCGGTCTTCGGGCCGGTTCCCTCATAAGAATCCAGCCGGCCGCCGTGCCCCCAGTCGGGGGCGGAGATCATTACGGCGGCCCGCCGAATCCATGCAGCCAGGAGGCATGGAACCGGGGACCCAAAAGGCCCAGCACGCTGCGGCCAGGGGTGAATCGGCATGTTTATGCCGTAGGGCATCTTCCAAGCCCGAATCCGTCAGCTAACCCGGTAGGCATCAGTGGAAGCCCCAAGGAGAAATCCTGTCCAGCACCCTGCACAACCCTCGTCTGTCGCGCCTTTTCCGCCTTTCCCTCGGCGGTATCGCCCTCACGTTGACCGCCTCAGCCGGAGCGGTCACCCTCGGGCCCACGGCGGCGCAGGCGGCGGACGGTCCCCCCGAGATCCTGGTCAACAGCGCGGCCGGCGTCTCTGAGAAGACCGAAGGCACCACCAAGACCGTCACTCAGGCCTCGGCCACAGCCACGGCGAAGGCCAAGTCCACGGCGAAGGCCAAGGTGAAGGCCAAGGCCAAGATGAGCAAGGCGGCACGACAGAAGGTCCGGGCCGGTAAGGCGGTCTCGACGGCCAAGAAGCAGATCGGCACCCCTTACCGGTGGGGAGCCTCCGGGCCCGGAGCGTTCGACTGCTCGGGGCTCGTCCGGTACGCCTGGAAGAAGGCGGGCGTCTCCCTCCCCAGGGTCACGCACAGCCAGTACAGGGCGCTCAAGAAGAAGGTCTCGTGGAGCAAGCTGCGCCCCGGTGACCTGATGTTCTTCAGCGGGAAGGGCCACGTCGGCATGTACGTCGGCAAGGGCAGGATGGTCCACTCGCCGAGCAGTGGCAAGACGGTTCGTGTCGTGAAGCTGGCGGGCTACTACAAGTCCTCCTTCGCCGGAGCGGCACGGCCCGGAGCCTGAGCCCGCGCCCGGGTGGGGAACCCGGGACCGCGTCGAGCGCGGCTCCCGAGACCCGAGCCCGAGCGCCGGACCCGAGCCCGAGCGCCGGACCCGAACCGGAGCCCGAGCGCCGGACCCGAACCGGAGCCCGAGCGCCGGACCCGAACCGGAGCCCGAGCGCCGGACCCGAGCACGGTGCCCGAACACCGCGCCCGAGTACGGGAGCCCGAGCCCGCGTCCGGGCACACGCCGGAGGCGCGCGTCGAGAGCACGTGCCGAAAGCACACGCCCGAGCACGGAAAAGCGGCCCCGGCCCTCCACCAGGAGGGCCGGGGCCGCTCCATGCCGGCCGAGATGCCGGTCAAGTACCATCGGCTCGTATGTCCGTCCCGAAAGGGCGCCGCGCCGTGCTCGCCGGGATGCTGGCGCTGATGAGCGCCGGTCCGTTCGCCGGGACGGGCCCCCTCCTGGCCGGAGCCGCCCCGCTCCTCCCGCGCGGCTCGTACGACGCCCGGCGCGTTTCCCGGGACCCGGGCGACCTCCGCGACCTGTGGCCGGGTGCCGCCGTCACCGTCAGGGGCGAGCACTCCCTCGTGATCGGCCACGGCGTCCCCGACGCCGTCCTGCGGGACCTGGCGGCGAGGGCCGACCGCGCCCGCGCGACGATCGCGGAGATCTGGGGGCCGGTCCCCGCGGTGATCCTCTTCCCCGCCACCGACGCCGAGGCCGCGGCGCTCGCCGGAGCCGACAGCACCCGCGGCCTGGCCGCGATGGCGACCGCGGACCGGGTGATCGTTCTACCTTCGGGATACGCCAGGCTCACCGAGACCGGCAGGGACGTGGTGATCACCCACGAGCTCGCCCACGTGGCCACCGGCGCGACCCGTGGTGGCCGGGTGCCGATGTGGCTGTCGGAGGGCTTCGCCGACTACGCGGGTTACCGCGACGCAGGGATCGCGGTGCGCACGGCCGCCGCCGAACTGGCCGCCGAGGTGCGCGCGGGCGTCCTGCCCGAGCGCCTGCCGGGACCGGCCGACTTCGCTCCCGGGGCGCCGAGGCTCGCGCAGGCGTACGAGGAGGCGTGGCTCGCCTGCCGGTTCGTCGTGGAGCGCTTCGGGGAGAAGGCGCTGGTGAGGCTCTACGGTAGCGATGTCGGGAGCGCGCTCGGCCTGCCGCCGGCCGAGTTCACCGGATCCTGGCGCGACTACCTCAGGAAGGAACTCACGTGACGCTGAGCACGAAGGACGCGCCCTCGGGTGTGCGGCCCGCGGGATGGGCGACGGCCGGCCTGGGGGCGGTCACGCTGGCGGTCGTGGCGTTCACCACGCCCTGGAGCGTGCTGCCCGAGGGAGCTCCGGCCGTCACCCCCGATCCGGCCCGCGACTTCACCGCCGAGCAGATCGCCAGGGCCGAGACCTTCGACGCGCTGGTCAGCCTTCCCGGCTACCTGTCGCTCGGCCTGACGCTGGTCGTGGCGGGGGTGCTGATCGCCACCCCGTTGGGCGCGCGGCTCGTCGACCGGCTGCCGGGGCCGTGGTGGCTGCGGACGTTGCTCGGCGTGCTGGCGCTGTCGGTGGCCGTGGCGATCCTGCGCTGGCCCCTGGGGATGTGGTCGGAGGGCTACCTGCGCGAATTCGGGCTGTCCACCCAGACCTGGCCCGCGTGGGCGGCGGACCGGGCCAAGAGCACCGGCATCGGCGCCGGGCTGACCGCGATCATGGTGGTGGCGGTGATCGGCCTGGCGCGGCGCTACCGGCGCTGGTGGATTCCCGCGGCGGCCGGGGCGTTCGTCCTGACCGTCGCGGCCTCCTTCGCCTACCCGGTGCTCATCGAGCCGGTCTTCAACGACTTCAGGCCGCTGGAGGCCGGGCCGCTCCGCGACGACCTGCTCGCGATGGCCGACAGGGACGGCGTGCCGGTCGAGAACGTGCTCGTCGCCGACGCCTCCCGGCGGACCACCGCGCTCAACGCGTACGTCTCCGGATTCGGCGCGACCCGCAGGATCGTGGTCTACGACACGCTGTTGCGCGCGCCCGCCGACGAGGTCGAGCTGGTGGTCGCGCACGAGCTGGGCCACGCCAAGGCGGACGACGTGCTGTGGGGCACGCTCGTCGGCGGCCTGGGCGCGGCGTTCGGGGCGTGCCTGCTGTACGTGGTGACCTCGGCGGGAGGCGTGCGGCGCAGGGCGGGGGTCACCTCACTCGGCGACCCGAGGGCGGTGGGACTGGTGATGGGGGTGCTGAGCCTGGCCACCGTCCTGTCGGGGCCGGCCCAGAACCTGGTGAGCAGGCATATCGAGGCCCGTGCTGATCTGCACGCGCTGGACCTGACGAGGGATCCTGCGACGTTCGTGGCCATGCAGAAACGGCTGGCAGTAACCAATATTTCGGATTTGTCGCCTGATTTCGTTGAGTATGTACTTTATGTATCGCATCCCACGGCACCGCAGCGCATCGCCATGGCACGCTCCTGGGCTGGGCTGAACGGCCTCCCCGAGCCGTGAGCCGCACACTGGTCGTCACGAACGACTTCCCGCCCCGCGCGGGAGGGATCCAGTCGTTCGTGTACGGTCTCATCGCCCGCCGCCCGCCCGGCTCGGTCGTCGTCTACGCGCCCCGGTGGACCGGCAGCGCGGCCTTCGACCTGCGCCAGCCGTATCCCGTCGTGCGGCACCCCACCTCGCTGATGCTGCCCACGCCCGCCGTCGCCCGCCGGGCCGCCGAGCTGGTCGCCGAGTTCGGGTGTGACACCGTGGTCTTCGGGGCGGCGGCGCCGCTCGGGCTGATCGCGCCCAGGATGCGCGAGGCCGGGGCCCGCCGCGTCGTCATGGTCACCCACGGCCACGAGGCGGGCTGGACCGGGATCCCGATCGGCCGCCAGGTGCTCGCCAGGATCGGGGCGAGCGCGGACGTGGTCACCTATCTGGGGGAGTACACCCGGCGGCGGCTGGCCGGGGTGATAGCCGAGGACAAGCTGGTAAGGCTCGCTCCCGGAGTCGACACCGAGGTGTTCCACCCGGGGGCCGGGGGAGGGCGGGTGCGTGCGGAACTCGGCCTGGGAGAGCGGCCGGTGGTGGTCTGCCTGTCCAGGCTGGTGCCGCGCAAGGGGCAGGACACGCTCCTGCGGGCCTGGCCCGGCGTGCTCAGGGATGTGCCCGGCGCGGTGCTCCTCATCGTCGGCGGGGGCCCGTACCGCAGGAACCTGGAGCGGCTGGCCCGGCCGTTGGGCGGCTCGGTCAGGATGACCGGCCCCGTGTCCGAGGCCGAGTTGCCCGGCTACCTCGCCGCGGGCGACGTGTTCGCGATGCCGTGCCGCACCCGCCTGGGCGGCGTCGACGTGGAGGGGCTCGGCATCGTCTACCTGGAGGCCTCCGCGAGCGGCCTGCCCGTGGTGGCCGGCTCCTCGGGCGGCGCCCCCGACGCCGTACTGCGCGGGGAGACGGGCCTGGTCGTCGACGGCACCCGCCCGCAGGAGGTCGAGGCGGCCCTGATCGGCCTGCTCAAGGACGGGGCCGGGGCGCGTGCCATGGGGGAACGCGGGCGCGAATGGGTGGCGCGCGAGTGGACCTGGGACCTCGCGGCCTCCCGCTTCGCGCGCCTCCTGGAACCGGCGGAGACCCCCTGACGGCAGAGGGCTCCGCGGGGACCTGCCTTTGACAGCCGGTAACAGCCGGACAAGGACCCGCCAAGCCCTCTGGCGGTAGAGAGATCCGCTGAGATCTCTCGTGAGAGGTCTCAGCGGGCACCCGGCTGTGAGCGGGGCTGCGGAGATCTCAGCCGTAGAGGGATTCGACCTGCTTGGCGAAGTCGCGCATCACGACATTGCGCTTGATCTTCAGGGTCGGGGTGAGGTGCCCGCTCTCCTCGTTGATGTCGAGGTCGAGGATGACGAACTTCTTGATCTGCTCGGCCTTGGAGACGGACCTGTTGGCGCCGTCCACCGCCTTCTGCACCTCGGCGACGATCGCCGGATCGGAGCTGAGGGTGGCGAGGTCCGCGCCGGTCTTGTCGTTGGCGGTCTTCCACTGCTCCAGGGCCTCGACGTCGAGGGTGATGAGCGCCGCGACGAACGGCCTGTCGTCGCCGACCACCATCGCCTGGCTGATCAGCGGGTGGGCGCGGATGTGGTCCTCCATCGGGGCCGGGGCGACGTTCTTGCCCGCGGCGGTGACGATGATCTCCTTCTTCCTGCCGGTGATGCGGAGATAGCCGTCCTTGTCGAGCTCGCCGATGTCGCCGGTGTGGAACCAGCCGTCCGCGTCGATCGCCTGCGCGGTGGCCTCCTCGTTGTTCCAGTAGCCCTTGAAGACGTGGCGGCCCTTGACGAGCACCTCGCCGTCGTCGCCGATGCCGATGGTGACGCCGGGGAACGGCTTGCCGACGGTGCCGATCTTGTTGGCTCCCGGCATGTTGACCGAGGACGGCGCGGAGGTCTCGGTGAGGCCCCAGCCCTCCAGGGTCTCGATGCCCACGCCTCGGAAGAAGTGGCCGAGCCGCTCGCCGAGGGCGGAACCGCCGGACACCGCCGTCGTGAGCCTGCCTCCGGTCGCGGCGCGGATCTTGCCGTAGACGAGCTTGTCGAACATGGTGTGCTTGAGCCGAAGGCCCAGCCCCGCGCCACCCGCCGACTCGGCCCTGCTCCAGGCGACGGCGGTGTCGGCCGCGGCGTGGAAGATCTTCCCCTTGCCCTCGGCGGTCGCCTTCTGCTCGGCGCCGTTGTAGACCTTCTCGAACACGCGGGGCACGCCCAGCAGGAACGTGGGCTTGAAGGACTGCAGGTCGGGGGCGACGTTCTTCATGTTGGGGGTGTGCGCGAGGATCGTGCCCGTCTCGATCAGCACGACCTCGATGATGCGGGCGAAGACGTGCGCGAGCGGCAGGAAGAGCAGCGCCGCCCTCTCCTCCACGACGAACAGGCGCTCCAGCGGGCCGTTCGCGACGTTCCTCGCGGTGAACAGCAGGTTGTCGTGGGTGAGGCTGCAGCCCTTGGGCCTGCCGGTGGTGCCCGAGGTGTAGACGATGGTCGCCAGGTCGGCGATGCCGCGACCTGACCTGCGCTCGGTGAGCGTCTCCTCGGAGATCTCGGCACCGAGCGCGGTGAGCTCCTCCAGGGCGCCGCCCTCGATACGCCAGATGTTCTTGAGGCCGGGCAGGCCGGACGCGTCCTCGCGGATGGTCTCCTCGTGCGAATCCAGCTCGGCGAACACGGCCTTCGCGCCGCTGTCGGAGATGATCCAGGCGACCTGGTCGGCGGAGGAGGACTCGTAGATCGGCACGCCGACCGCCCCCGCGGCCCAGATCGCGTAGTCGATCACGGTCCACTCGTAGCGGGTGCGCGACATCAGGGCCACCCGGTCACCCGGCTCCACCCCGGCCGCGATCAGGCCCTTGGCCACCGCGGCGACCTGGTCGCGGAACTCGCGGGCGGTGACGGCGGTCCAGTCGTCGCCCACCTTGCGCCGCAGGGCGACGACGTTGGGCTCCTCCTCCGCGCGCCGGAACACGGTGTCGGTGAGGTTGGCGGAGGCGGGGACATCCACCAGCACGGGGACGCTGTACTCGCGCACGGGTCACTCCTGGAGACGCACGATCGATGGGCTGTCTGGAAGCTATCGCGATAAGTTACGTATGGGTAAATTCGTCACCCAGGCGTTATGAAGACTGATTTCACCGTAGCAAGTACCGTCACAGCGAACCGTCGGCCGCGCCGTACGCCTTCACGCTGGGCTCGCGCCCTGCGAGGTTCATCCCATATGGCCCTACTCGTTGGTGGTGAGGATGCCTGACATGCGGGTTCACGTCGTCAGTGACGTACACGGAAGAGCCGACGCGCTGGCCCGCGCGGGAGACGGCGCCGACGCGCTCATCTGCCTGGGCGACCTCATCCTGTTCGTCGACTACGAGGACCACTCCCAGGGCATCTTCGCCGAGCTCTTCGGGGCCGAGCGGGCGGGGGAGTTCATCGCGCTGCGCACGGCCAAGCGGTTCGACGAGGCGCGGGCCATGTCCTCCGCGCTGTGGGCCTCGCTGGAGGGCGACCCGCGCGACCACATCGAGCGCTCCGTCCGGCGGCAGTACGGCGAGATCTTCGCCGCGATGCCGACCCCCGCGTACATCACCTACGGCAACGTGGACCTGCCGGTCTACTGGCCGGAGTACGTCAGGGAGGGGCACCGGGTGCTCGACGGCGAGACCGCGGAGATCGGAGGTCTGCGGTTCGGCTTCGTGGGGGGCGGACTGCGCACCCAGTACCGGACCCCGTACGAGATCGACGACGAGGAGTTCGCCCGCAAGGTCGAGGCCGTCGGCGAGGTCGACGTGCTCTGCTGCCACATCCCTCCCGCGGTCCCCGAACTGCTCTACGACGTGGTCGCCCGGCGCTTCGAGCGGGGCAGCGAGGCCACCCTGGAGCTGATCAGAAGGACCCAGCCGCGCTACGCCCTGTTCGGCCACGTCCACCAGCCCCTGGCCACCCGCACCCGGATCGGCAGGACCGAATGCCTCAACGTGGGGCACTTCAGAAACAAAGGCGTCCCCTACGTGCTGGAGCTGTAGTCGATCCGGCGCCGGATGAGCGCCTCGGGGCACGGCTCCCCGTCGGCCTCCCGTCGTCGGGTTGCCGTCACCGGCCACCGTCATCGCGGTGTCCCCGCCTGGCCACGCCCGGCCCCGCCGGGCGTACATCGGCGATCGTGAGGCAGTACGGTTGCCCCATGGCTGATCGCACCACCTCCAGCATCAAGATCGGCGCGGACCGGTCGACCGTCATGACGGTCATCGCCGACTTCCCCTCGTACCCGGAGTGGGCCGGTCAGGTGAAGGCCGCGCGCGTCCTGTCCACGGGGGAGGACGGTCGGCCCGCCACGGTCCGGTTCGTCCTCGACGCGGGTGTGATCAGCGACGAGTACACCCTCCGTTACACCTGGCACGGCGAGGAGTCCGTCGACTGGAGCATCGCCGAGGCGGGAAAGATGGTCTCCGGGCTCACCGGGAGCTATCGTCTTGCCGACGCGGGCAACGGCACCGAGGTGACGTACGAGCTCGCCGTGGATCTCAAGGTCCCGATGATCGGCATGATCAAGCGGAAGGCGGAGAAGGTCATCATCGACACCGCCCTGAAGGGGCTGAAGAAGCGCGTCGAGACCCCATGAGGGTGGAGGAGACGCGGCACGGCGCGGGCGCGGAGCGCGGCTCCACGTCTTTCCGCCGGGAGGTGGCGTGAGCAGGGTCCTGCTCTTCACCGGCAAGGGCGGCGTCGGCAAGACGACCGCCGCCGCCGCGACGGCCACACTCGCCGCCCGGTCCGGGCTCAAGACCCTGGTGGTCTCCACCGACACCGCCCACTCGCTCGCCGACGCCCTCGGCGTGCGTGCGGGCGGGGAGCCCACGGAGATCGCGCCCGGTCTCTCCCTCTACCAGGTCGACACCCAGAAGGTGCTGGAACGCCAGTGGGGCGAGCTGCGCGACTACGCCCGGGGCGTCTTCGCCGAGCTCGGCCTCGACGAGGTGACCGCCGAGGAGATCACGGTGCTGCCCGGCGCCGAGGAGATCATCGCGCTCCTCGAACTGCGTGAGCAGGCGCGCACCGGCCTGTGGGACGTCATCGTCATCGACTGCGCCCCGACCGCCGAGACACTTCGGCTGCTCGCTCTGCCCGAGGCCCTCGACTGGCACGTGAACCGGCTGCTGCCCGTCGGCAGGCGGCTGCTGAGCGCTCTCTCCCCGCTGGTCCGCCGCCTGGCGCAGGTCAGCATGCCGGAAGACCACGTGATCGGCGCGGGTGAGCGGCTCCACCGGGGCCTGCTGGAAGTTCGCGAGCTGCTCACCGGACCCGACGCGAGCGTCCGGCTGGTGCTCACCCCCGAGGCCGTCGTGCTCGCCGAGGCCCGGCGCACGCTGACCTCCCTCAGCCTGTACGGCTACCGGGTGGACGCGGTGGTCGCGAACCGTGTCTTCCCCTCCGAGGGCGCCGACCCGTGGCGGGAGAGATGGGTGCGAGCCCAGGCCCGCCACCTGGCCGAGGTCGAGGAGTCCTTCGCGCCGCTGCCCGTGCACATCGTGCCGTACCTGGAGGCCGAGCCCGTCGGCCTCGACGCCCTCATCACCGTCGCCGAGGCCATGTACGGCGAGAGCGACCCCTTCGCCCCGCCCTCCGTCGACCCGCCACTGCGGATCACCGCCGACGGCGAGCTGTTCCTCGCCCTGCCACTCGCGGACAAGGACGAGGTGGATCTGGCGCGCAAGGGTGACGAGCTGATCGTCAACGCCGGTTCCTACCGCCGTGTCCTGGCCCTGCCCGTCGCACTGGCCCGCAGGCCGGTGCGGGACGCCGCGCTCCGAGATGGGTTTCTCCGGGTACGGTTCGAATCGGGAGGGCCTGATGACCGATAACACGAATGACGCTGAGAAGACCCCGAAGCCGCGTGCGCCGAGGAAACCGCGGAAGACCGCCGCCGCGAAGCCGCCGCCCGAGGTCGGAGAGACCGGGGGCACCGGGGGTGCCGGGGGTACCGAAACCGCCGAGGCGGCCGAAGGTGCCGGCAAGGCTCAGAAGGGCCGGCGCACCGGGAGGACGACGGCGCAGAAGGGCCGGCGCGCGGAGCCGGCCGAGCGATCCCCGCAGGGAGGCCCCGCGGGGACGTCCGAGCCCGTCGAGCCCGTCGAGCCCGTTGTGTGGGTTGAGCCGGTGGAGGCCGTCGAGCGGCAGGAGAACGCGGGGGAGCCCGAGCGCGACGCGCGCGCCGAGTGGTTCGAGCGCGCCGATCGGGCCAGGCGTGAGGAGCGGGCGGCCGGATGGACCCCTTGGGCCAGGCCAGGCGACCGCGCCGAGCCCGCGGGCCGCGAGAAGGACACCGCCGCCGAAGAGCGAGCACGTGAGGAGCGGGCACGTGAGGAACGGGCGCGCGACGAGCGGGCACGTGACGAGCGGCGGGCACGGGAGGAGCGGTCCCAGGAGGGCAAGGACCCGCTGGGCACCGCCGCCGAGGAGGCGTTCAAGCTCTTCGACACCCTGCAGCAGAAAGCCACCAGGGAACTGCGCAAGAATCTGATCAAGGGCACGATGACCGGGGTCGGCAGCGCGCTTTCCGGTGGCGGGCGCGGAAGAAGAGAGCGGGACGTGTGGGAGGAGGCGGTCTCGGAGCATGAGGAGTACATCTGCCGGGCCTGCCCCGTCTGCCGCGCGATGGCCGCGCAGCGTGAGTCGGGCGGCGGCGCCGTCACCGACCACCTCATGCAGGCGGGCACCGAGCTGTTCGCCGCCTTCAAGTCGGCCGTCGACGGACTCGGCAAGCCCGCGCCCGCACAGCGGGAGCGCGAGCGCGAGCGAGGAGACACCCCCGTGGAGCACATCGACCTGGGGTGAGCCCAGGGGGAGAGGATGAATGGACAATGGCGCTGACCATCGGTGTGGACATCGGCGGTACGAAGGTCGCGGCGGGAGTCGTCGACGAGGACGGCCTGATTATCGAGCATGCTCTGCGGCCCACCCCGGCGGAGAATCCGGAGCAGGTCGCCCACACGATCGGTGACGTGATCCTGGAGCTCTCCAAGGACCGGGAGATCGAGGCCGTCGGCCTCGGTGCGGCCGGGTTCGTCGACGAGACCAGGTCCATTGTCCGCTTCGCCCCCAACCTCGCCTGGCGCGAGGAGGCGCTGCAGAAGAAGGTCTCCGACATGGTCGGCCTTCCCGTCGTGGTGGAGAACGACGCCAACGCGATGGCGTGGGGCGAGGCGAGGTTCGGCGCGGGGCGCGGCGAGACCCACCTGGTGTGCGTGACCGTCGGCACCGGCATCGGCGGAGGCATCGTCTTCGACGGCTCCCTGTACCGGGGGCGCTGGGGCATGGGCGCCGAACTCGGCCACATGCAGGTGGTCCCCGACGGGCGCCTGTGCGGGTGCGGCAACCTCGGCTGCTGGGAGCGGTACGCGAGCGGCAGCGCCCTCGTGATGGAGGCCAAGCTGATCGCCGAGGCCGAGCCGGACCGGGCCGTCAGGCTCCTGGAGATCGCCGGAGGAACGCCCGACCAGATCGAGGGCCAGGAGGTCACCGAGGCGGCCAGGCAGGGCGACCCGGCCGCGCTCGCCGCGTTCTCCTCGATGGCCCGCTGGATCGGCCAGGGCCTGGCCGACCTCGCCGCCGTTCTCGACCCGGGCTGCTTCGTCCTCGGCGGCGGCGTCTCGCGCGCCGCGGACCTGTGGATCGACGAGACCCGCGAGTTCTTCAACACCCACCTGAGCGGACGGGGGCACCGCCCGCTGGCCGAGGTCCGCTGCGCCGAACTCGGCCCCTCGGCGGGCCTGGTGGGCGCCGCGGATCTCGCCCGCAGGCGCTGACGGCTTCCTCGCCAGCTGTACTCCGTACGTACCAGCCCGCCCGTATGCCGATCGGGACGGGCTGGTACGTCCGACGGCGCGCGGTTATCCTCGCGGCACGTGTCGCGAATCGAGGTGGCCGTGTGCTCAGGATCGCCAGCTACAACGTGCGCTCCATGAAGGACGACGTCCCGGCGCTGGGGCGGGTGGTCGCCGCGCTCCGTGCCGACGTGCTCTGCGTGCAGGAGGCGCCCCGGTTCCTGTGCTGGCGCCGCAGGAGAAGACGGCTCGCCTCCTTCGGCGGGCTCGCCGTGGCCGCGGGCCGCCGCAGGGGCGGGGTCGCGGTGTTGACCGGCCCCGGGGTGCGGCTGCTGTACGGGGAGGGCCGTCTGCTGGAGTCCTTCTTTCCCCTGGAACGGCGCGCCATCGCGATCGCCGTGGTGGAGTCGGGGGGGCGTCGGGTCGCCGTCGGCTCCGTCCATCTGGATCTCGACGAGACCGCCCGGCGTCGCCACGCGGACGAGGCGGTGAGGTTGCTGAGGGCGGTGGCCGACCGGTTCGACGCGCTGCCGGTGCTGGCGGGAGACATCAACGAGCAGTCCGGTCAGCCGAGCTGGCGGCACCTCACCGAGCGGCTCACCGACTGCTACCCGGTCTCGCCGCGCGGCGACGGCTTCACCTTTCCCGCGAGGGGCCCGCACAAGCGGATCGACGCGATCTTCGCGGTGGAGGGTCTCTCCGTGGTGTCCTGCGGCGGGGCCGACGCGGACCCCGCCGACCTGGTGGCCGCCACCGACCACCTGCCGGTGATCGCCGAGCTTGACCACCCGCGCCCCGAGACCGGCCAACCGGATCCGGCCACGGGTCCCGATTCCGGTACGGGCCCGGTGAGATCACCCGATACGGGCGGGCCGGGCAGCACGCAGGGCAAGCCCGATATGGGCCTCCCTGGGGAGCCCGACCCAGGTCTCGCGAGGGAGCCCGGATGACGAGCGGTTCCGTGACAGGGAAAATTTCCGTGACAAGGAAAGGACGTCTTTCCAGATAGCGCCCGTCAAGTGAGGAGACCGGCACACGGGGAGTGGATGAGCCCCGTACCATTTGAAACATGACCCGTCGCCTTCCGCGGCGTGCGCTGGTTCTCTGCGCGGGAGGCCTGCTCCTGCTGTCCTCGCAAGCGTTCCCAGCCCATGCCGACCCTGTCAGCCCGCCCGCGATCGAGGCGTGGCAGGCTCCGGTGAGCGCGGGCCTGAGCAGTGACGGGTCGCTGTCCGACGTGGTGGGGGTCTCGGCCACGAGCGTGTGGGCGGTCGGCCAGCAGAGCGTCTGGGACGTCTGGCAGAGCCGGGGCGCGATCACCCACTGGGACGGCACCTCGTGGAGCGAGGTCGGCATCCGCAACGACCCGACCGGCGCCGGGCCGCTGCGCTCCGTCGCGGCGGCCTCGGCGACCGAGCTGTGGGCCGTCGGTGAGGGGCACGACGGCCTTCCCTACCTGGCGAGGGGAGACGGGGCGTCCTTCGACAGGGTCATCGTCGACAAGCTGCACGCCGGCGACTGGCTGGGCGGGGTGGCGACCGTTCCCGGCCGGGTGGTCGCCGTCGGGCGGCGCGACAAGGTGCCCATGGTCGTGACCGGCACCGGCTCGAAGTGGAAGCTCACCCAGCTTCCCGACAAAGGCGCGCTGTACGGGGTGGCGCTGTCGGGCAAGAGCGACGGGTGGGCGGTGGGCGACACCGGCGGCAAGCCGTTGATCATGAAGCAGTCCGGCGGGCGCTGGAAGACCTACAAGACCCCCCGGATCCCGGGCGGCTACCTGCGTGACGTCCACCTCGACGGCCCCAAGCGGGCCCTCGCCGTCGGCGGCGTCTACCGGGAGAACGGTGGGATCGTCCCGCTCGCCCTGTCCTGGAACGGCAAGAAGTGGTCTCGGGTCTCCCTCCCCGAGGGAGACGTTCGGCTGTACGGGGTGACGGGCGACCGCAAGGGCCGTTACTGGATCTCCGGGGTCGATCTGGATCGGCCGGGGGAGGCCTTCCTGCTCCGGTACGACGGGCGCAAGGTCAAGACGTTGCGCGGTCCTGAGACCGCCGCTCCCCGGACGGTGCGGCTCCAGTCGGTGGCCTACCTGCCGGGCACCGACACCGTGTGGACCGTCGGCCACGTGGTCGACGCCTCCGGCAAGTACACCGACGTGATCGAGCGCTTCGGCAACTCGGCGCGTGCCGGCTCGGGACGCACCAAGCAGTAGCGAACCCGGGGCGCACCGAGCAGCGGACCGCTCAGATGACCGCGCCGTCGTCCCAGCCGGAGTCGTTGGGCGGGCCGTCACCCATGCGGACCACCAGCGCCACGAAGCCGCCGATGAACGCCGCGACCGCGGTGAAGAGCATCCATCCCTGCAGGTTCCAGCCGAGCGCGGCGCTCAGCAGCAGGTAGGCGGGGCCGCCGAACAGCGCGAGCCATGCGATCTTGGTGGTGGCGTCGGTCTTGGGCAGCGGAGGTGGGGGCGGAGGCACGTAGTGCCCTTCGTCCTCGCCGCCGGACTGCTCCGTGTCGGTTTCGGCCTCGTCGGCGGGATCGTCCTCACGCAGGAGGTCTTCCTCGTCCGATTGTTTGATCACCCGTCGCGGAGGCTCGGCCGGAAGGTTCTCGCTGTCCGGCCACGGCTGATCTGCCGAGTCGCGCTCGGCGGTGTCGTTGAAGGACGCGACGATCTGACGCCAGACCTCGTCCTCATCGCTTTGAGGTGTCACCTAGTTGGGCTCGTTGCTCATCGGTCGATCACTTTCTCCCGAAGACCGCGTATCCCCCGCTCGCGATCAGTCTCTCTGCAAGGGTACAGACGCGTTCGAGGTGATGAACTCCAGGCTCCCCGCGAAGATCCGTTCAGCGTCGTTGTCAAGCGTCGCGACATGGTAGCTGTCGGCGAGCTCCACAACATTCAGATTCCCCTTGGTCAGCCTCTCCCGCAGAATACGCACACTCATCGGTTTCACAACATGATCCTGCGGACTATGGAAAACCAGGACGGGCTGGGTGATCTTACCCAGCTCCGATCGGGTCAGCGACCACAGCCGCAGGAGGGTGGCCGCGGCCTTGACCGGCGTACGCGTGTAGCCGAGCTCGGCCGCTCCCTCCTTCTTGATGTCCCCGGCCACGCCCGGCACCGACGCGACCACGAACTTGAGCAGGGGAGCCAGTCTGAGCAGCGGCACGTCGTTGACGATCGACGGGTTGACGACCACCACTCCCTTGATTCCGTCGCCGTGCACCTCGGCGAGCCGCAGCGCCATGCACCCGCCGAGTGAAAGGCCCATCACGAAGACCTCGGCGCAGCTGCCGCGCAGGTCCGCCAGGGCCTTGTCCAGCTCGGCGTACCAGTCCTCCCAACCGGTGCGGGCCATCTCCCGCCAGGTGGTGCCGTGGCCGGGCAGCCTCGGCAGCGCCACCGTCAGACCCGCCGCCGCCAGGTATTCGCCCCAGGGACGCAACGACTGCGGCGATCCGGTGAATCCGTGGCAGAGCAGGACGCCGATCTGTCCTCCCGCATGGTGGTACGCCTCCGCACCGGGCATGACTGGCATCGCGGCTCCTAGTAAGGTTCGCCTGATCGTCGCACGACTGGGACATGTTTTGCGAGAGGTCGATTTGGGTGGTTCGGGGGGGTAGGTGGCCGGGATCTGAAGTGGGAGGATAACTCCAGATTCTCGCCTGTCAATCGAAGGAGCATCGAGTGTTCTACTGGGTGGTGAAGGCCATCCTCTCGCCCTTGCTTCATCTGATTTTCCGCCCCTGGGTGGAGGGTGTGGGGAACGTGCCGAAGCAAGGGCCGGTGATCCTCGCCGGAAACCACCTGTCGTTCGCCGATCACTTCTTCGGGGCGCTGTTCCTGCGGCGCAAGGTGATCTCTCTCGGCAAGTCCGACTATTTCACCGGCCGAGGTCTCAAGGGGCGGGCGAGCAAGGCCTTCTTCAGCGGTGTCGGCACCGTCCCCATCGACCGCTCCGGCGGCAAGGCCAGCGAGGCGGCGTTGCGCACCGGCAAGCGCATCCTCGGCGAGGGGAACGTGCTCGCCATCTATCCCGAGGGTACGCGTTCCCATGACGGCCGCCTCTACAAGGGCAAGACCGGTGTGGCCCGCCTCGCGCTGGAGTCGCGCGTGCCGGTCGTCCCGTGGGCGATGGTCAACACCTTCGAGATGATGCCCCCGGGCAGCGTCCTGCCCAAGCTGGGCATCCGCCCGGGGGTGAAGTTCGGCAAGCCGCTCGACTTCAGCCGCTACTACGGGATGGAGGAGGACCGCCTCGTCCTGCGCGCCGTCACCGACGAGATCATGTACGCGCTGATGGAGCTCTCCGGTCAGGAGTACGTCGACAAATACGCCGCGAGTGCCAAGGTCGAGGCCGCCCGCGCCGCCAAGGAGGCGAAGGAGGCCGCCAGGCAGGCCGCGAAGGAGGCGCGCAAGCGCTCCTGACCGGGGCGGCGTCACCGGTGAAGCGGGATCAAAGGGCGGGGTGACCGGTGAAGTCATCCGAGGGCTGGGTGACCGGTGAAGTGGGATCAAAGGGGTGAGGCAGGGGGAGGCGGTGAGACGGCTCGGAGAGTGAGACGAGATCACCGGTGAGGCGGGTCAGCGGGTCGACTCGCGGATCACCAGCTCGGGTTGGAACATGATCTGCTGATGGGCGTGCGAGTCGGGGTTGTCGCACTCGTCCAGCAGCAGCTCGGTGGCGACCCGTCCCAGCCGGTGGGTCGGCTGCCGGATGGAGCTGAGCGAGAGCGTCGACGCCGAGGCGAAGTCGATGTCGTCGTAACCGATGAGAGAGACGTCCTGGGGGACCCGTACGCCCGCCTGGAGCAGCCCGCGCAACATGCCCAGGGCGAGCAGGTCGTTCGCGCAGAACACGGCGTCGGGCAGCCGCCCCTCGGCGATCAGCTTCTCCGCCGCCTGCTGCCCCGACCTGGCGTTCATCGCGCTCATCGCGATCTCCTGCAGTGCCTCCGCAGGGTCGCGGCCGGCGGCGGTCAGCGCCCGCTCCGCGCCGATCAGGCGGTCGGCGCCTTGGCGGATGGTGTGCGGGCCGCTGACGTAGGCGATCCGCTCGGCCCCGGTGGAGAGCAGGTGGGAGACCGCGAGTGAGCCGCCGGCGATGTCGTTGACCGCGACCGAGCACTGGTCGGCGTGTTCGGCGGGGTGGCTCACCAGGACCACGCTGATGCCACGCTTCTTGAGCTGGTCGATTTTGGTCAGGTTCGCACCGGCGGGCGTGATGAGCACCCCGCGGACCCGCTGTTCGGCGAAGACCAGGAGGTTGCGCTCCTCCTTGAGGGACTCGCCCGAGGAGTTGCCCAGGATCACCGCGTACCCGCGCTCGCTGGCCACGTCCTCGACCCCCGCCGCCACGTCGGTGAAGAAGGGGTTGGCGATGTCGATGACCGACAGGCCGAGGGTGCGGCTGTGCCCGGCCCGCAGGCTGGAGGCGGAGCCGTGCCGGACGAACCCCAGGTCGCGGATGGCCTCCTCGACCCGGGCGCGGGTGGACTCCGCGACCTTGTCCGGCCAGTTGAGCACGTTGGATACCGTTCCTGGGGAGACCCCGGCGCGCGTCGCGACTTCCTTTATGCTCACCGAGCTCATGTGCACTGATTAAAACGTAACAACCTTCGGTTTGCTAGTGAGTTCAGGTACTTTCGTCCTACTTGACTGGTTTCGTCCCTCGGGTCGACGTGGCGGTGTTGACGTTGCCCGTGGGTGTCACACGACTTTTTCGCCGTCGTTGAAACGTTTTCAAGAAGCGCTCGGATCTTGCGCGACGGTCTCCCCGGCGTCCGGGGGAGGAGCGGAGCGGAGAGGATCGTCCGCCCTGTTCTCGCTCTCGCCGACAGGCCGGACCCCCTTCAGGCAGGAGATCCGGCGTTCGCGGGCGTGGCAGGAGCGGTGGGTCAGGACCTCACGGGGTGTCCGCCCCCGTGAGGTGGGCGCGGATCTGGCGGATGTGCTCCGGGGTGGTGCGGCAGCAGCCGCCGACGAAGGCCGAGCCGGCGGCGGTCCACCCGGCCGCGGCCTCCCCGAACTCCACCGGGTCGGCCAGCCCGAGCCAGCGCCGGTTCGCGGAGTCCCAGACCTCGCCCGAGTTGGGGTAGACCATGGTGGGCTTGCCCTTGATCTGCGAGATCAGGCTGAGCACGTGGCGCGGCGCCGTGCAGTTGACGCCGATCGCGATCACCTGGGGGTTGCCGGCGAACAGGCCGGCCGCCATCTTGAGCGGGGTGCCGTCGTTGATGTGCTCGCCGTCGCGGCAGGAGAAGCTCACCCATGCCCGCATCCCCGGCGTCTCGGCGAGCAGCCGCCTCAGCGCCCTCGCCTCGGTGTAGGACGGGATGGTCTCGCAGGCCATCAGGTCGGCCTCGCTGTCGGCCAGGATGTGCCAGCGGTCGCGGTGCCAGTCGGTGAGGCCGTCCTCGTCGAGGTCGTAGGCGCCGGTGTACTCGGCGCCGTTCGCCAGATAGGCGCCGTACGGGCCGACGCTCGCGGCCACGGTGCCCGAACCGTGGGCGTCCCTGGCCTGGGCGGCCAGGTGCACGGAGAGCAGGATGAGGTCCTCGGCCTCGGTGGCGCTCAGCCCTCGCTTCACGAACGCGGGGATGCTCGCCTGATAACTCGCCGTTATCGCCACCTCGGCGCCGGCGGTGAAGTAGTCGAGATGCGCCTGCCGGATCACGGAGGGGTTCTCCAGCAGGAGTTTCGCCGACCAGAGGTCGTCTCGCAGGTCCGCGCCCAGCTCCTCCAAATGGGTGGCCAGGCCGCCGTCCAGAATCACCATCCCGCTACTTTATGTGGCACGGCCGAGGTTGGAACCCCGATCTTCCCGCCCCCGGCCCACTCTGTCCCTTATCGGTCCCGCCGCCCCTCAGCTCGTCGCCACGGCCTCCCGTGGGTTCGGGCTCCGCTCCTCGGGGCGGCGGGACCGGGGAGGTCACCGCTTCCAGAACGGACGTCGCCCGGTGGAACCCGTCAGGGACTCCAGGACCTCCACGGCCCTGCGCCACAGGACGTCCACGTCCCCACCGGCCTGCAGCTCGCTCGCCAGGGCGGCGAGTTCGGCGTGGCCGCCGAGGTAGACGACGAGGGCCGCGAGGCGGCTGCCCAGGTCCTCCAGCAGGAGCAGCCGCTCGGCGGCGGGCAGGGAGGCCGCGGCGCGCAGCCGCTTCAGCTCCTCGGCGAGCTGCTCCTTCGGCGGGTCCTGAGGGCCGGCCTGGGACTTGCCGCGCTTCGGGGGAGCCCCCGCCGGCGCGGGGCGCAGCATCCTGGCGCGGTCGTCGAAGCCTCCGGCCGCCGCCTCGTGCGGCATGCCGCCGACGGCGGGGCTCGCCGCGAACCTCGGCATGGAGCCGGGGCGGGCCATCCCGGGCGGTCCCGTGGGCGCGGGGGGCGGCGGGGCCGCCGCGTTCTCGAAGGCCATCGAGGTCATCATCATCGGAGCGGCGGCGATCGGGTTCTCCCAGCCGCTGGGCGGCTCCACCGGCTGGATCACCCGGTGTCCGGGACCGCCCTCGGCGACCACCTGCGTGTCGACCGCGACGAAGGCGGTGAACCTGCAGAGCACCCCGTACCTGAGCGAGGTCTCGACGATCTCGGCCTCCAGCGACCGGTCACCGGCCGCGTAACGGTCCTCCAGGGCACGCAGCCGCGCCCGCGCCCAGATCGCCCGTACGGCCGGATTGTCCACCACGGAGGCGGTGACCCTCCGCTCCCACGGCGAGCCGTCGGCGCCCACGCCCCGTACGGTGATCGCCCCTTCCGCGGGGCCACGGTAGCGGCCGAGCACGGTGAGCGGGACGCCCGAATAGATCGAGCCGATGTGGCTGACCGTCTCGGTGATCAGGTCGAGCCCGTCGGCCTTGAGGGACAGGTCGGTGACCAGGGGGGCGCCGATCCGGCGGTGGATGTGCTCCATCGCCTCGTCCAGCCGGTCCTCGGACTCGACCAGCTCGCACCTACCCCCTCCCACCCCGGCCAGCCTGCCCAGGAAACCGGCGTTGACCGCCCTGTCGATGCCGACCGTGTGCACCCGCACCCCGGCCAGCGCGGCACCGGTCCGCGCCAGGATCTGGTCCTCGTTGCCGACCTGCCCGTCGGTGACGAGCACCAGCACCCGGTCCCTGGCGGAGTCGGCGAGCAACTCGGCGGCCCGCTCCAGCGGGGACAGCATCTCGGTGCCGCCGCGCGCCTCCAGCCTGGCCAGGTGCTCCACGGCGCGGTAGCGGTTGCGGTCGGACGCCTCGGACAGCCCTTCGCCGAGACCCTCCGGGTATTCCACGACGCTGTCGAAGGAGAGCACCGCGAACCGGTCACCCGAGGTGAGCGTGTCGACGATGCGCGCGGCCGCGCGCCGGGCCGCCACCATCTTCCAGCCGGTCATGCTGCCCGAGCGGTCGAGGACGAGCACCACGTCCTTGGGCTTGGCCTCTGCGGGCGCCGGTTCCGGGACGACGGTCAGCGTGAACGTGCCTTCATCGTTCTCCGGGCCGTTCTCCTCGTCGTTCTCCTCGGGGGCGAGCGCGAGGGAGGTGGAGGCGCCGGTGGC
This sequence comes from Streptosporangium sp. NPDC006930, assembly GCF_040635605.1. Lineage (NCBI taxonomy): Bacteria > Bacillati > Actinomycetota > Actinomycetes > Streptosporangiales > Streptosporangiaceae > Streptosporangium > Streptosporangium sp. NPDC006930. The sequence goes on from NZ_JBEYID010000001.1 coordinate 707,618, forward strand.
CAGGCGCAGGATGAAGTCGCGATCCAGCCGCTCACCCGGCTGGAGGCGGATCACACCGCCCTCCTGAAGGACCACGTGCAGGCTGGAGCGGACCTCGCGCAGTTCCAGTCCTGCGGGGTCGACGGAGACGGCGAGCGAGAGGCGGACCGGGTTGGGGAAGCCGGGCAGCAGCACCGGCGGGGTGATCCGGGAGGCGTCGGGGACCGCGTCGGTGTCCGGTGCCCACCCGTCGCCCGCCCGCTCGTCGTCCAGCGGGGTGCCGGGGATGTAGCGGGGGGCGACGACCAGCGGGAAGCGGAAGGTGGCCGCGCCGTCCTCGTACGGGAGCGGCTGGTTCAGCGTGAGGTGCACGGTGACCCGCTCGCCCGGCACGATGTTGCCGACCCTCATGGTGAAGACGTCCGGCCGGTCCTCCTCGGCGATCGCGGCTCTCTTGCCCTGGGAGATCGCCTGGTCGTAGTCGGCCCTGGCCTGGCCGCGCTCCTTGAGCACGCCTTCGATGACCCGGCCGTCGGCCTCCATCCTGAAGGCGGTCACGGCGGCCCGGTCGGGCAGCGGGAAGACGTACGTCGCCTCAAGCGCCACGTCGTGCGGGTTGCGGAAACCCTGGACCACCTCGACCCCGGCACTCAGGCCGGACACGGCGGCGGTCACGTCCACGCTCTCCAGCGGCAGGTTGCCGAGCTCGGTGGCGAGCGCCCCCAGCCCGGTGTCGGGGACGGGGTGGCACTCCTCCGGCGGCAGCGTTGTGATCGAGGTAATCATGAGTGAGTTCCTTCCGGAGGTGTGAGGCCGCGTTCGCGGAGGAGTGACAGGAGCCCTTCCGAGGCGGCGGCGATCTCGGCGAGGTCGTCGGGGGTGGGGGCGTTCGCACCCGTGTCGAGCAGGAGCGTCACGCCGTTCGCCAGCTTTACGCCGTGGACGGCCACGGCCTTCGGGGCGGGTGGCGAGGACGGCGCGGGCCGGGGCTCGGCAGCGACGGCAGCGGTGGGCGGTGGCGGCTGTGCGGTGTGTGCGGCGGCCGGTCGGGGCGGTGGTGCGGGCACCTCCGGTTTCACCGGTTTCACCGGCTCCGGTGACTTCGGTGGCGTCGGTGGCTCTGCGGGGGAGGGCGGTCCGGCCCAGAAGCGCGGGCGTGCCGGCTGGGGGGAGCCTGTGCTTGCCGGAGGGGGTGCGGGTTGCGGTGGGTGGTCGGGGAGGCGGGCGATCGACTCCAGGGTCTGGTCGGTGGCTCCGGCCAGCTCGGCCTGGATCTCGGCGATGGTGCGGCCGTCGGACTGGCGTCGCTTCACGGCGACGATCTGGAGCAGGTGGCGCCTGCCGTACATGGCGACGCGACCTCGGCGGGCCGCCGGGGGGTCGAGGAGGCCGATCGTCGAATACCAGCGGATGAGGCGTTCGTTGGGCATGTCCCTCACCCGCCCGTTGAGCTGGGCGGTGGGGGTCAGCGCCGCGGATGCCCGCTCAGCCAGTTCACCGATGGTCCATTCCATGCCTCGATAGTGACACTGTAATCATGACAGTGTCAACATTTCGGCCTGCGTAGGGGGCAGATAGGTGGGTACGGACATTTAGCAGCAAAGAGGAAACTAGGTTCGAAACAGGGGGAAACTCTATGTCTGCGATCACCAGTCCACTCAACGCGGAAGACAAGAAGGTCGTCGGCAACGTGCTCCAGGGCGCGCTCGTCGACCTGCTCGACCTGTCACTCCTGACCAAGCAGGCGCACTGGAACGTGATCGGCCACAACTTCCGGTCGCTGCACCTGCAGCTCGACAAGATCGTCTCGTCGGCGAGGAAGCACGCGGACACCGTCGCGGAGCGCGCGGTGGCCCTCGGGTGCAACCCCGACGGCCGGGCCTCCACGCTCGCGAAGACCAGCGAGGTGCCGCAACTGGAGACCGGCTACATCCACGACGGCAAGGTCGTGGCGGCGATGACGGACATCCTCGGGTCCATCGTCCGCCGGATGCGCGAGCGCATCGCGGCCACCGAGAAGCCCGACCTGGTCACCCAGGACATCCTCATCGAGATCACCCAGGATCTGGAGAAGCACCACTGGATGATCGAGGCCCAGCGCTAGATCGTCTCACCAAGGTGCCCCGGCCCGCCGGCCGGGGCACCTTCGGTGTTCTCCGGAGTCCTTCTTTCGGCGGCGACGTCATCGGGACCGGCACCAGGCCCTTCCGCCGGGTCCAGACCCAGACGCCGCCTCGGTGTCAGGGGCATGGCGCTCCTCGCCTGCGGGTGGTGGGACCGGCTTCCGGGGAGATTGGAACCGGATTCGGAGGTAGGCCCAAGCCGGGTGACGAGGACACCGGAGAACGTGAAAGCCCGTGGTCCGCGTAGGGGGGCTACGGGCGGGACGATGTCGATCAGATGCAGTTCACCGGATACGCGGCCTGCTTGGTCGGCTTGTTGTGGTTCAGCACCTCGATGGCGACCGTTCCGCTGGTCTTCGAACTCCGGGTCCAGTGAGCGGACTGGAGGCCGAGGAATCCGCTGGATCCGACCTTGAGCGTGTGGGTGTCATCCGGCTTCCCGTCGATGACCCAGCGGTAGCTGATCTCCGTGTCCGGAGCCGCATGGAGGTCCGCCCACGCGGTCGGGTACGGCGCGGCGTCGCAGTCGCCGTGGTAGGCCACCGAGGTCAGCCCGCCGATGCGGACCGTGCCCGGTGTCGGGTCCTTCGGCACACAGGTCCAGGAGTAGGTCTGCTGGGTGAACGGCTTGTTGTGGTTGAGCACCTCAAGTCGTACGGTGCCGTTTCCGCTGCTCTGCGTGGACTTGTTCCAGAAATCGCCGATCGTCTGGACGACGCCGGGCTTGAGCACCCGGCTCCTGACCGGCCCCGGCTGGCCGTCGGCCACCAGGCGGTACCTGACCTCGGTCTCCCGGTCCGTCGTGAACAGCCCGTCCACACGCATGCTGAAGGAACGGTCACAGTCGCCCGCGTAGAGCGGCACGAGCACGTAGCGGAAGGTCACATTGGCGTTGTTGGGCCCCTCGTCGCAGGTGAAGGTGTACGGGCGCTCGTCAGGCTGGGAGGGGCCGCCCTCGACCATGAGGCCGACCTTGTGCGGGCCGCCCCCTGCGGCACCGAGGGTCCAGGAGGCGGAGACGTCCTGGGAGCGGGCCTGGGCGGAGGCGGGGAAGTCCAGCACCTGCTTCTGCCAGGCGGCGCCGTCCACGAGCCACCAGTACGTGACCTGCTGCGCGGCTCCGGCGGGGAGCGTGACCCGCCCGGTGGCCCGGTACGCGACAGGCTCCACGCAGGTGCCCGCGTAGTCGCCCGGGGTGAGCTCCACGATCTGCCGTCCCGGCGTCACCGGAGGCTGCGTGGGCGTGGACGTCGGGGTGGAACTCGGAGTGGACGTCGGGGTGGGCGCCGGGCCGCTCTTGCAGGTCACCGCGTAGTCGGCGCGGCCGGAGTCGTGTCCGCCGAGGGTGAGGATGTGGACGGCCTTCCACCCGCGGGCGGAGCTGCCCACGCTCATCGGCAGCGTGACCTGGCGGAGGCGCGGCCCGCCGGCGGCGAAGTACAGCGACTCCGGCCGTCCCTCGCCGGTGATGCTGTCGATCCACCGGTAGTCGACGGTGGCCGGGGTGCGCGAGACCTGGATGGTCGCGGTGAACCGTACCGTCGCCGGGCAAACGTCGTTGTGGGCGGCCGGGCTGACGTCCACGTCCGCCGCGGACTCCATCGGTCGTCCGGGCTGGGCGGGCAGCGGGTGGGAGACGTCCCACACCTGTGCGGGACCGTCACAGGCGACGCTGAAGCGTGCCTTGCCCGACAGACCCTTCTTGCCCAGGATCTCGACGGCCTGCCAGCCGGTGGTGTCGCGGTCGAAGGTCTGCCGGTCTCGCACGACCACCTTGCGCGAGCCGTTGACGCGGAAGCTCTTGACGACGCTCTTGCCGCCGTCGCCGCGTACCCACCTATAACGGATGATGCCCTTGCCCTTGGCCGCCACCACCGCGGAGAATCCCACCGTGGTCGGACACGCACCCGACCGCTTGGCGGGACTCGCCTTCACCTGGGCCACAGCGGTCTTGGGCGCGAGGGCGGAGGATGCGGCGGCGTACGAGAGGGTGGTGGCCAGCAGCCCGCTGAGCACCACCGTGCTCAGCAACAACGCTGTCCTCTTCCCGGCACGGTGCCCCGTACCGGGAGCCGATGCCGGTGGCCGTGCCACTGCTGTCTGTCGCACACCGACGCAGTGAATGCGAGCCGGGCATGGCGAGCGGCGGAGCCGGTGGTTGTCACCACCAGTAGGTGGGGTAGCGCGGGGTCACCCCGCTGCGTCCGACGAGCATGCCGACGAGTACCAGGATGACGGTCGCGGCGACGAGTATCGGCAGGAATGGCACCAGGGGCTGCTGCTGGGCGACCACGAGCGTCGCGGTGGCGGCGGCGGGCGAGTGCGGCGTACGCGTCAGGGCCGTGACCCCGAGGGCCAAGCCGCCGGCGACGGCGGCGGCCCAGACGGAGGAGCCGGCGACGGCCAGGACGGCGAATCCGGTGAGCGCCGCCAGGAACTGGCCGCCGATCACGCTTCGCGGCTGCGACAGCGGCAGGGTCGGCGCGCCGAAGACCAGGGCGGCGCTGGCGACGAGCGGGGGCATCAGCCAGACCTGGTCCAGCACGGTGCCGAACGCGACCAGGGTGAGCAGGGCGATCGTGGCACCCGCAGTGAAGACGGCGATGGCCGCCGTCTTCGGCCGGGCGGGTGCGCGGCTCCTGAGGCCATGCCAGGCGTCCGTCGCGGTGGTCTCGTCGTTCCCGCTCGCCGGCGAGACGAATGCCGTCCTCTCGTCGTCCCCGCCGAAGGCGACCGGGGGCGCCACATAGGCGGTCCGCCAGGGTCGCGACGGCTCCACCCGGGTCTTCGGATCCGGTCTGGCCTCGATGGGCCCCTTCAGGTGCGTCCTGCCTCCCGGCGAGACCTCCTTCGTGTCCCCGACGGCCCGCGGATCGAGCCGCGCGGCCGCCAGGACCTCTTCCGGTCCGGATGCCTGCGGCGGGAACGGCATCGTCCACCTGCGCATCCGGTCGGCCGGAAAGAAGTTGTGAACCCCCATGGAAAATCTCCTGCGATCTCGGTATCGGTCACCAAAAGTCGCAGAAGGTACTTGTGCCTTACTTGGAGGTCAGCGCAAGCGCCCGCTCACCGGGCAAACGTTGGCTGATACGGCACTACAGCGGAGGGCTTCCAGGTGGGTGGCCGCGTCGTGCAGGACGGCTCCCGGCACGGTGTCCCGTGCCGGGAGTCGATGCCTGTGCATACCGGGATCTACCGGGTGGATTCCTGCATACCGCCGTCGCCGAACCAGACCAGGTCGGAATGGAGTCGGCGGGCGGCGCTGCGGGGGCTCGCCCACAGGCCGAAGCCGCGGCCGTTCGCGCCGACGGTCGTCGCCGTGCCTCCCGGCAGCGCCAGCCCGTAGGCCACCACCTCGGGGTGACTCTCCTCGCTCTCGGCGAAATCCTGGACCAGGGCGAACATGCGGGGAAGATCGCCGGTCAGCGTGTACGCACGCTCCAGAGCCACCTCTCGCGGGTAGTGCTCGCCGAAGTCCGGGCCATGGCAGGCGGATGGCTGGTCGGAACCAGGGTGGTGCTCCATGTCGGTGCTCCCTTCCGATGCTGAACCTGGGTGAAGATCTGCCGTACGGCTCCGCTCCGCCCTGATTCCTCTACGTTTTCGAGCGAACACCGAGCGTGACGACCGACGCTTCGGTAGCGTGGCATCGAATTCGAATTTGCGCAAGCTTACGTAATGAGCTTGCCGGATTTGTTCAGATTTACCCAGAAGTGGCGACACGGTGAACTCGAAGGAGGCGGCGATGGGTGCAAGGCGAGGACCCACTCTGCGGGCGCAATGGCTCGGCAAACATCTGAAAGACTTCCGTGAGTCGGCAAAAATAACGCTCAAGCAGGCAGGCGATTACCTGCAGCGTGACGCCGCGACCATCAGTCGACTGGAGTCCGGAATTATCCCGGCGAGGGTGTCTGACGTGCTGGCACTCCTCAACCTGTACGGTGTCGACGACCATAAGATTCGTGACGGACTGGAAGAACTGAGTCGCGATATCTGGCGCAAGGGCTGGTGGGACGGTTATGCCGCAGCTCCCCTTGGTGTGATGTTTGATCATGCCTGGCTCGAAACCCGGGCGGAGAGAATCCGCTTCTACGGAGCGATGGTCATTCCCGGTCTCTTTCAGACTCGGGACTACGCGCAGGCGGTCATCGCGGCAGGTGGCATGGATGCTTCCGACGAGCAGATCGAGCGCTGGGTGGACTTTCGGATAGACCGGCAACGTGTGTTCGATGCCGAACCCGCTCCGAACCTGGAGGTCATCCTTGATGAGGCTGTATTGCACCGCATGATCGGCGATTCGAAGGTGATGGGCGCCCAGTTGGAGCATCTGTCCGAGGTTATGAACAGGCCGAATGTGACCATTCGGATTCTGTCGTTCACTGCTGGGGCGCACGCCAGCCTGGAGGGCTCTTTTTCGATCTTCGACATGCGAGAGCCATATTCCGACATCGCCTGTGTGGAAACCCGGAGCGGCGCTGTTTATAGCGAAGCAGAGGGCGCCGAGAACTTCACGCGAGCGTACAATTCCATCCGTAGCATTGCTCTCAACCCGGATGAGTCCGCGACTGTCATCCGGACTGCGATCGGTCGTATCAGACGAGCGAGAGGGAGAAGCACATGACGATCGACCCCAAAGAACTGGCGGGTGTCGCCTGGCACATCAGCACCAGAAGCCCTGATGCGGGTGGTCAGTGCGTCGAGGCTGGTCCGTTGGCTGATGGTAGTGGGCGTGTCGCTGTGCGGCACAGTCGTCGGCCTGGGGCTGAGGTGATTGTTTACACCCGGGCCGAGTGGGAGGCGTTCGTCGGCGGCGTCAAGGACGGCGAGTTCGACTTTCCCGCCCGCTGACCGTACCGGTTCACGATGAGGCGCGGCCTCGGGTGATGGTGTAGCCGTTCGGGGTGGTGGACGCGGTCGCGTAGGGCGCGCTCTCCGGTTTCGGCCTTCGCGAGCCCGCCCTACCTCGGCGGTAATCGACGGGTGGCATTCGAGATAGGGATGCTTGCGACATGAGTGGTGAAACCCGTGACGTCGTGGAAGAACTGCTGGGTCGGATGGTCAAGGGCGATCATGACCGTACGGCGGAGTTGTTCGCCGAACCGGTCGACTGGCAGCTGAACTGGCCCGCCGAGGGGCATCCGGCGGTGCCGTGGATTCGTCCCCGGTCGGGCCGGGCCGAGGTGGTGGACCATTTCCGGTCGCTGGAAACCCATCATGTGCCCGAGATGAACGGCACGTCGGTGACGCGGACCCTGGTCGACGGGGCGAACCCCGTCGTGTTTGGGGAGATCGTGCAGACGGTGCGGGACAACGGGTCCACGTACACCTCGCCGTTCGCGCCGAACCTCACCGTCGAGGACGGGCTCGTCACCCGCTACCACATCTACCGAAATGGGGGCCGGTGCTTCGGCCCTCAGGCCAGGGGGTGAAGGCCCGCGCGGGAGGGTCGCCAAGGCCCGAGCGTGCTCTAAGCCGGAGGGTTCTGTTGTTCGATGTAGTGGTGCAGGACGCTGATCGGTGGGCCGCCCACTGACCCGGCGAAGTAGGAGCCAGACCAGAAGCGTCCACCCCACAGGTATCGGCGGATGTGCGTCTCGTACTCCTTGCGCAGGAGTCGGGCCGAGACGCCCTTGAGGCTGTTGACCAGCTTTGAGAGCTGCACCTTGGGCGGGTAGTGCACCAGGAGGTGCACGTGATCGCCCCCGCCGTTGAACTCCTTCAGTTGCGCCTCGAAGTCCGCGCAGACATCCCGCATGATCTCCTCGCACCGGTTGAGCATGGCCTCGGTGAAGGCGCCGTGCCGGTACCTGGTAACGAAAACCAAATGGACATGAAGGGCATAGACGACATGACGGCCCGTGCGTACGTCAGGATTCGAATTCCAGCGCGGTGACATAAACCAAACGATACGATGCCCCGCATGGGACTCGGTGTGGAGCGTGGCGTAGAGCTTGGTGTGGAGCACCGGCGGTTCGGGCATCGCGCCCGGCTGGCGCTGACTCCCGCACAGGCTCGGCTCATCGACGACCAGGCGCACGCGGCCCGCACGATGTGGAACCTGCTGCACGAGTGGTGGACGATGCTCCCCAAGCACAAGCGTTCCCTGGCCGCGGCCGACGCCGCGATCCGGCAGGCCAGAAAAGACATCGACTGGCTCGCCGTCCTTCCCGCCCAGGCTGCCCAAGCGGTACTGAAGACCTACTTCCAGGCGTGGAAGAACTGCTGGGACGGCCGAGCCGACGCGCCGACCTTCAAGGCCCGCCTGCGCACGGTGATGGGCGTGGACATTCCACAGGGCCGAAACCTCCACATCCAGCGGGTGCACCGACGCTGGGGCACGGTGAACATCCCCAAAGTGGGCCGGATCCGGTTCCGCTGGACCAAAGACCTACCGGTCGGCACGAAGGCCGACGCCGACAACCGGATCACCGGGGCGCGGCTGATCAAGGACGCCCTCGGCTGGCACCTCGCCTTTCGCGTCCAGACCGTTGAGCCGAAACCTCAACCCCACACCGGCCCCGAGGTCGGCATCGACGCCGGAGTGAACATCCCCCTGGCCCTGTCCGATGGCCGCCATCGACACCACGGCCGCCCTGCCCGGCTTGCGGACGGTAAGGCCGACCGGGACAAATGGCTCAACGCCGAGGAGAAGACCAAACTGCTGCGGCTGCAACAGCGGGCCGCGCACCGCAAAAGCCTCCGCAAGCCCGGCGAGCACCCCTCCAACCGGCTGAAGCGGACCTATGACCAGATCGCAGGCCTGCGCGCGAGAGCCAAGCGCCGGGCCATCGACTGGCAGCACCAAACCACCACCGACCTCGCCCGCACCTACGGCGTGATCGTGGTGGAACACCTGAACATCCCGAACATGGTCACCTCCGCCAAGGGCACCATCGAGGAACCGGGCAAGAACGTCGCGCAGAAGTCCGGCCTGAACCGCTCCATCGGCCAGGAGGCATGGGGGCGCGCCGTGACGATGCTGACGTACAAGTCCGCCCGCCACGGCGGCGCCCTGTACAAGGTTCCCGCCCCCGGCACCTCCCGGCGCTGCTCGGCCTGTGGGTTCACCACGGCGGGCAGCCGGGAGTCCCAGGCTGTGTTCGTGTGCAAGAACGAAGGCTGCGGCTGGTCCGGCAACGCCGACCACAACGCCGCCCGAAACGTCTTGCACCTGTACCGGACGGGCCTCGCACTCGTCCCGGCTGCCGGGAGGGCAGTCGTCAGGCGCGCTCGCCGCGTCAAGCCCGCCACCGCAAGGTAGGGGGGAATCTCCCGCCCTTCAGCGGGAGAGCACTTCAAGAGGACAGCCTCACGGTCGCGCGGGCCCTCAGCGCCTGAAGGTGCCCGAGCGTGCCCGAGATGTGATCGTGAAGGGGGGCCGTCTCGTGTACGCAGGGGACTCTCGGCAGCCCAGGCCCGAAGGGGGCCCGGGTTTCTTCGTTGACGGGGGCCGTCCTCAGAACAGGTCGTGGGAGGGCCAGGCGGCGAACTGCTGGAACACCTCCCACATCATCGTGTCGAGGTCGATGCCGTTGCCGTTGGCGAGCGCCGCCCAGCAGAACTCGTTGCTCGTCCGGGCGAGGATGCTCTCGGTGCCGTAGGGGATCAGCCGGCCGTCGTGCCACCAGTTTCCGAGGGTGTTGACGTTCCAGCCGCAGGCGTACGTCGGTTTGGCCGCGGACGGCGCGGTCATCGTTGCGATCGTGTCCGGCCGGAGCAGGTCGGGGACGGTGGGAAAGCCGTCCGCCCGCAGGGCGAAGCGGACGATGTCCACAGGTGACGCGAGCCAGCCGCCGTGGGAGTCCATCCGCCGCGCCGGGATGCCGTACGGGTCACCGGCGCCGTAGTAGACCACCTCGTCGGGGCGTCGTTCGGCCCGGGTGTTTCCCGCTAGGTGCATGTTGGTGATTCCGTTGGGAGTGAGCACGCTCTGGCGTACGAAGTCGGCGTAGGGCTGCCCGGTGACCTGTTCGATGACCCGGCCCAGCAGGCAGTAGCCGAAGTTGGAGTACAGGTGGGTGGTGCCTGGCGTGTGCAGGAGGGGCCGGTTGTCGAGCACCCAGCCGATCAGCTGGTCGTGGTTCATCGCCGGGTTGCCGAACATGGGGTCGTTGACGTCGTTGGTCCAGCCCCCCGCGGTGTGCTGGAGCAGGTGCCTGACCGTGATCGCCTGGAGTCCCGCACTGTAGGGCCTGCTGCCGTACCGGGTGCCGAGGATGCCGCTCGCGCCGAAGACGCGCTGGTCGAGCGTGAGCCGGCCGGCTTCGACGAGCCGCATGACCGTGACCGCGGTGATCGGCTTGGAGACACTGGCGATGCGCATCAGGTGCCGTTCGGTGAGCCGCTCGCCGGTCTGCCGGTTCGCCAGCCCGTACCCTCGGGCGAAGACGAGCGCGCCGCGCCGGGCGATCGCGAGTGACACGCCGGCGGCTCCGGAGGCCCTCAGGTGGCGGTCGACGACCGCGTGGACGGCGGCGAAGTTGTCGTCCACGATCTTGTCGCTCAGCCAGATCCCCGCGTACCGCTCCGAGCCGGAGCCGTAGCCGCTGACCCGGGCGGGCCGGTAGCCGTCTCGCTGGTGCTCGTCGAAGACCCCCTGGTAGTCCGCCCCCGCCACGCCGTGGCGGGCCGACCAGGCAGGGCCCGCGCCCCGCACCCAGATCGCCGCGTACCGGTCGGTGCCGCCGACGGTGTAGCCGCTGACGTGGAAGGGGCGGTATCCCTTCTTCGTCAGCTCGTCGAACTCGGCCTGGTACTGGGTCCCGGTCAGGTTGTGGCGGGCCTCCCAGTCGGGTCCCTGGGCTCCCCAGACCTTCTCCCAGATCGCCGCGAAGTGTGCCTTTCCTCCGAGGCCGTACCCGTCCACGTGGATCAGCCGGTATCCCTCCTTGAGCAGCCGGTCGAACTCGGCCTGGTACCCCTCCGAGGTCATGTCGTGCTGGGTGACCAGGTGCGGCCCGCCGGTGAGCTCCCAGATCGCCGCGAAGTACACCTTCCCGGCGACCTCGTATCCGGCCACGTGGAGCAGGCGATACCCCTCCTTCTCCAGCCGCTGGTATTCGGCCCGATACTCCGGCTCGGTCAGGCCGTGGCGGGCGAACTGCGGCGGTCCCGGCGCGTTCTCCCAGATGGCCGCGTATCCCGCCCGGTCACCCATCTGGTAGCCGTCCACCTGGAGCAGGCGATACCCCTCCTTGGCCAGGCGGTCGAACTCGGCCTGGTACTGCTCCGAGTTCAGGCCGTGGCGGGCCACCCACGGGAACGTCCCCGCCGACATCGCCGTCCCGGTACGGAGCCTTTCCATGCTTTCCGCGACGCGGGCCGCCGAGGCGACCCCTGATCGTTCAAGGCCGAGGAACGCGGCCAGCCCGAACCCCGCCAGGAGCGCGCCGCGACGGCTGAACGGCACCGATGAATCCCGCACGTCGAACTCCTGTACTGGGTTGTCGCGCCCGGCCGGATAGCCGGATGTTCTGAATGTCTGATGATCCGAATCATCGGAATCCGCGAGACGTACCGGTGATCGTTTCTCGCGGTCTTCGAGCGCGCGCCGTCGCCGACGAGCCGGGCGGAGCCGCCGTCTCAAGTGTGCGAACCCGCGCCGTCCGGCAGATGAGTACACCCCTACTCATATCCGCCTCCAGCGGTCGGAGCCGGAAGGACGTGTGCATCAGAGGAGGTAGCGGGCGAGGTCGGCGATGGGGTGGGGGCGGGAGAGCAGGTCGCGCAGGGTGTCCAGGTGGGCGCCACCGGAGGTGTGGTGGGCGACGAGGCCGGTGTCGTGGACGGCTCGATTCCAGTCCTCATCGTCGTTCGCGGCGTCCTCCAGTCGTCGCAGCACGCTCTCCCCGTCCGTCTCTCCGGCGAGCAGCGTGAGCAGGTGCGGCCATTGGACGGCGAGCGCCGCGAGCTTGGCGACCTCGCCGTCCGAGGCGGGGGCCGCACCGGCGAGGGCGCGGCGGTAGGTGAGGAACGAGTAGAAGCGGAAGACGTTCACGTACCGCTTGATCTCGCGCGGGTTGAAGAACGTCAGGGCCGGGAGCACGAACTCGATCGCCCGGTAGGCGTTCTCGTCGCTGTAGAGGTCGTCGAAGACCCGGTCGGCGGCTTCGCGGGTTGCCGCGCAGAGACCGCCGACGGCGTCGGAGCACTGGATGCCCAGGGCGTCCTGCGCCAGGCGCGCCGCCTCGTCAAGGGTCGTCGTGGTCGGACGCAGCGCCCAGATGGCGTCCTGCAACCGGCTCACCTGGACCGGATCCGGCGGTTCCGCCGCCTGCGATCCGGGTTCCGGTGTCTCCACCGGCGTTCGCGACCCGAATCCCTGCAGTTCCATCGTCGCCCGCAGCCCGAGTCCCGGTGTCTCCATCGGCGTTCGTGGTCCGGGTCTTCGCGGTTCCGCCGCCCGCGGTCCCGACACGGCCGCTCCCGGTGGCGCGGTGGTGCCGGGAAAGCCCGGTGTGACCGCGCCGAGCAGGGAGGGCCGTGCGGGAGGCAGGGGACCGCGCGAACGCGGTCCGGCCGGATCCGGTGGCGGGTCGAGCCGTTCCAGGGCGGCTGGGGGACCCGCCGGACGCGGTCCGGCCGGATTCGGTGTCCATGTGGTCTCCGGGGCCTGGGGGCGCGCGGTCTCCATGCTCGTGGAAACGCCGAATGTGGAGACGCCCGTGGGGACGCTGCTCGTGGGAGCACTTGCGCCTACGTCGGCTGCGGGCCGCGCCAGGTCGGGTACGCCCAGCAGGGCGCGTACGAAGGCGGGCAGCCGGTCGGCGTCGTCCAGCAGCGGCACGCTCAGCGGGAGCTGCACGATCTTCTCCAGGAACCGCCAGCCCAGGCCGGACCGCCCGGCGCCCGGCAGCGTCCCGGCCAGTTCCGGGTAGGCCGCCTCGACGTGCGCGGCGACCACCTCGGGCTCCATCGCCAGCACGAACACGCAGTTGGGGAACTCGCCGGCGAGGAACAGGTTGATCGCCTCGATGACCTGCGCCACCGTGGCGGACGAGCAGCGGTCCAGGTCGTCCACGAACACCACCAGCGGGCGCTCCCCGGTGGCGACCAGGTCGAGGACCTGGCGCATGTCGGTCTGCACCAGGTGCAGGAAGCCGGTCCTCGACCGGTACCCGGGGGTGGCCGCGGCCTCGTTGACGAGCCCTTCGGCCGCTCCGGGGCCGAGCAGGTCGGGCTGCGTGACCAGGCCGCGGAACGCGTTGTCCGCCGACTCCCCGAAGAACCGCGCCAGCCGCAGCGCGCCCGCCCCGACCACCACCGCGGATCCGGCGGAGCCGACGGCCGCTGCGGCGTTCCCCAGGAAGGCGCCGAACGCGGGCAGCAGCGTGGCGGCGGCGAGGAGCGCCCCGGTGAGGACGACGGTGGCGACCAGGCCGAGGGCCACCGGGGCCAGGCGGGTGAGCGCGAGATGGTAGGCGCGGCTGCGGACCGCCTCCCGGTCGATCCTGGACAGGTTCAGCTCCAGCCAGAACCGTTCCCGCTCGGCGCGGGGCAGCCGCCGGGTGACCTGGCTGATGATCTCGTGGGCCAGTCCGGCCCAGACCTGCTCGCCGTTCTGGTACATCCACGGGTTGAACCAGACCGTGGGCCGCCAGTCCGCCGGACGAAGGGGGAGCGGCCCCGGCTCGGCCCGCCCGGCGTTCTCCCGGGGGCGCCGTCCGGTCCTGGCCAGCACCTCGGCGTTGGTCAGCGCCCGTTCCACCCGGGAGCCGGGCAGGTGGATCGGGGCGGGAGCGTCCCCGGCGGCCCCGGGGTCCAGAAGGTCCTGGATCATCCGCATCAGGGAGGTCTTGCCAGCCCCCCACGGACCCTTGACGCCGATCGTGAGCGGGGGCCGGGTCTCCGGGTGGCGGACGAACGCGGCGATCGCCTCGGCGTAGACACGGTGCCCGAGCTGGTCCTCGGTGGTCCACCGGTCGGCGGTGAGCCTCGCCCTGGGCCGTACCGTCCGCAGCCCGGCCCTGCGGCGGCGCAGCAGCGCCGAGGTCTGCGCCCGCTCGGCCGCCGACAGCCGCGAGTGGCCGAAGACCCGAACGTCGGGGTGGACGAACGTGGTCGTCTCGCCCAGCAGGCCCCACTGCCGCAGCTCGGCGGCGTCGCCGAGGATCTCGTCGATCGGCTCGTCCTCGTCGAGCAGGGCCGCCCTGCGCAGCAGCTCCCTGGCGGCCTCGCTCAGGTGCAGCTCGTAGACCCGCCGTACGATCTCGACTCCGCAGGCGGGCGGGGCGTGGTCACCGAGCCGCGCCAGGACGCGGGCGAAGGCGGCGTGCGGCACGGCGGCGGTGTCCCTCGCCGGGGTGAGGGCGACCCCCGCGACGGCCCCGTACGAGATCAGGATGGGTGTGCGGGCGGCGGAGGCCGCCGCGTAGCGGGCGAGCGCGTAGGCGTGCAGGTCCCCGACGCTGATCGTCCCGTCCCCGTCGAGGTCGGCGGCCCGCGTCAGCAGGCCCTCCGCGATGACGTCGGTCAGCGTGCGCGCCGGTCCCGGCACCGTCTCGTCGAACCTCAGCGTGAGGGTGAGCGCGGCCGCGGCGACCCTCGGCTCCCCGGCCACGGCGAGCTGCCTGACCGGTTCCGCGGAGCCGCTCAGGGCGCTCCAGCCGAAGTCGACGATCATCAGTACGGCGGCGGCGAGCGACTCGCCGACCTGTCGCCCGAACGCGCCGATCATCGATCCGAGCTGTCCCGAGGTCCAGCCGCCGTCGGCGGGCAGCCGGATCACCAGCAGGTCGCCCTCCCGCGCCGAGCGCAGCAGGTTCCACACGCGCTCGCCGTCCGGGCCCGCCCCCTCGCTGGCCTCGGCCTCGACGGCGAACCCCTCGGCGCGCAGGGCGCTCGCCAGCCGCGCGTCCGGTCGCGTTTCCTGGAGGGTTCCCGGCAGGGCGGTGCGCGGTCCGGTGACGGGGGTTCCCGTGCCCATCCCCATCCCCACACCCGCGTCCGGCGAGGGTGCGGACGGGGGCAGAGCCCGGGACATGGCCGAGGACAGGGGTGCGGACGGTGGCGGGGGCGAGGCAGGGGGGGAGTCGAGGAAGACGAGAGCTCGGCGGGTGCCCACGTGGGGCGTGGTCTCGAAGACTGGATTCGCGAACGCGAGTCCCTCGCTCAACGGTCCTCCCGATCTGACGGCGGTCATCCCACTGTGGACGCGTCGGGCGGGGCAGATGGCGATCTTGGCGATAGGTCGACCTGTTTTGACGGATGTTTGCTCTGCGGTTTCCGCAAAGTTTGCGGCGGTGAAGCCCTGGCGTTCGTGCGGGTTCGATCGATCGGTCGCCTACCGAGAGGGACGAATAGCCATGTTTCGCCGTATGTCGCCTAGAAGGCCGATGAAGATCTTGGGTTCTGGCCCCGCCGCGTGATCGACGGGGCCAGACTCATGTCTCGTGGTGATGGGACAGTGGGCCGGGGA